>NZ_JBFUAK010000009.1:0-372223 GCF_056406315.1 Roseateles sp. P1_C6 | reverse complement strand
CTGCATGGGCGTGACCGCGGCTGCGGCGCCGCCGTCGGCAGCTTCCAGGCGGCGCACCGGCGCGGGCAGGTCGCGGCTGCTGGGTGCGGTGGCGGCCGTCGCGGCGGCCGGGGCCGGGCGCAGTTCGGCGGCGCGCGGCAGTGTGGTCACGGCCCCTTCGGCGGAGGGGGCCTCCAGGCGGCGCACGGCGGCGGGCAGTTCGGGGCTGGGCGTGACGGGCGCGGTGGGCGTGGCGCTGAGTGCGCGCAGGTCCGTGGGGCGCTGCAGCGGCGCGACGGCGCTGTCGGTGGCCGCCTCCAGGCGGCGCACCGGTGCCGGCAGTTCGGCACTGGGCGCAGCGACGGCTGTGGGCGTTGCGATGCTGGGCGTGCGCAGCTCGGCCGGGCGCGGCAGTGGCGTGACGCTGCCCTGCGGCGTGGCCTCCAGCCGGCGCACGGGCGCGGGCAGCTCGGTTGGCAGCGCAGGCAGCTCGGTCGCGGGGCTGGGGGTGCGCAGGCTGGCCGGCGCGGGCAGCGGCGTGACGCTGGCGTCGGGCCGCGTCTCCAGCCGGCCGATCGCGGCGGGCAGCTCGGGGGCCGGGGCTTGCAGCGGCGCGGGTTGGGCGGTTTTCAGCGGCTCGGCCGGCGTCATCGGCAGCACCGGCGACTCGCTCGGCGTCAGCCGGCGCGGCGGCGGTGTGTCCAGCGCCTCGCGCTCCACGGGCTGGAAGCCGTCGGGCAGGTTCAGCGTGGCCGTGCTGGGCGGCGCCGGTGACGTCTCGTCGGTGCGCGCCGCGTCGGGCGGCACGTCGCGAGGGTTCCAGCGGCCCAGGTCGGCAGCGCCGGGTGCCTGCGAGCCCCCGGTGCGCTGGGCCTGCTGCGCCTCACCCGGCGGCGCGCCGGCCTCGCTGCCGCTGCGCCCCAGCAGCTTGACGGTGAGGCTGCCCCAGACACCCTGGCCCGGCGCTGCCGTGCCGGTGGCGTTGCCGAACATCAGCACCAGCCACACATGCAGCAGCACGGCCAGCAACAGGCAGCGCTGCAGCTGGCGCGGGTCAGGCGGCTGGCGTTGGGGCAGGGCGGTGGCACTCACGGCGGGCGAATTGTGTCGCGCAGCTAGCGCAGCGAGGCCTGGAACCCGGCGTCGGTCAACGGCGCAAACGTGAAGCCCTCGGCCAGCAGGCGGCCGATCAGCGTGTCCAGCTGCGCCAGCGTGTTGGGGTGGATCTCGTGCATCAGCACGATGCCGCCCTTGCGGGCCTTGACGGCCGTGACGACGTGGTCGACGAAGTGCTCGCGGTTGCCCTTGTCCACGCCGCAGATCTTGGCTTCGTGGGCGTCGACGCTGCCGGTCTTGTCGAAGGCCCAGTCGCAGCTGTCCACATGCCAGCCGACGATGCGGTAGCCCAGTCGCTGCAGCTGGGCGTTGGACTCGCAGCTGGAATTGCCGTAGGGGTAGCGGAACAGTTTGGGCGCCTCCAGTGCGGCCAGCGCCGTGTCGCTGCGCTCCAGCTCGCTGGCCTGCTTGCCTGGCGCGATGTCGTGGAAGTTGGGGTGAGACCAGGAATGGTTGCCGACCAGCGCGCGCGGGTGGGCCTTCACCACGGCCGCCAGATCGGGGTGGCGCTGGACCTTGCCTGCGATCAGGAAAAAGGTCGCCGTGATCTGGTGCTTGTCCAGCAGCGCGAGGATGGCCTCGGTGGCACCGGGCTCGGGGCCGTCGTCGAAGCTGAGGCTGACGACGCCGGGTGGCGGGTGCGTGGCGATGTCGGACTCGAAACGGCACCTCTGCTTGACCACCTCGGCGGGCTGGTTCATCTGCTCGGCCAGGCCGCGGGCGCGGGCGGCGCGCATCTCGAGCGCGTGGTGATGCGGGTGGTCGGCGTGGCCCGGGGCGCTGGCGGCAGGTGCCGGCTCGGCAGCTGGCGCTTGCGCGTGGCCGCTGGGCAGCGCTGCCGCGATGCAACAGGCGGCGAGGGAGGATCGAAGGATGTTCACACCGGGCATTTTGGCCCGGGGTGGGCTGCGCTCAAGGCCAGTGGGGCAGGGCGTGCGTGACGGTTGCCGCCCAGTGGCCGTCGGCGCCCACGCTGCGCTCGCTGACCCGCGTGCTGCCGTCAGCCTTGCGGACCAGCACGGTCGAGCAGCGCGTGCCGTAGAGCGCGAGCCCGGGCTGGGCCGGGTCCGGGATGCGCACGAAGCGTGGCGACAGCAGGCGTTCGCGGGCCAGGCCCACGCCGGTGTCGGGCAGCGCGGCGTCGGCTGCGGGCACCGCATCGGCCAGCGCCGCCAACAGGTCGTTGGCCAGCTGCTCGGCTGACGTGGCATTGTCCAGCGCGTCGGCGAGCGCGGCCTTGAGGCCGGTGGTCTTGGGCCAGGGCGTGTCCAGCGCTGCGTTGGACAGCGCATGAATGCCGTTTGCGAGCGGCAGCGGCGCATCGGCGCGGTTGCTGATCCAGTGCCAACGCACTTGCACCAGATCGGCGGTGACCAGGTTGAAGCCGTTGTAGCCTGGCTGCAGCCCGGCCGCAAATGCAGGCGCGTCCTGCGTGCTGGTGAGCCAGTCGACGACCAACTCGCCGCGCGAGGGCGCGTCGATGATCTGGCGACCGGGCTCGCGCACATTGGTCAGCAGCGCCAGCCGCCCCGCGCGCGTCAGGCCGAACCAGGTGCCGCCGGCGCTGAGGTCGCGGCCGGCCAGGATGTCGGGGTGGTCGTGCCACCAGGCCAGGGGCGCCGCGGCGCGGGCGAAGAATTCGTCGCGGTTGGCCGCGATGACGAGCGGGAAGCGTGGGTGGGCGTTCAGTGCGAACGCGGCGAGGCACATGGCCGCTGCCTCGGCTTCAGCATTCCACGATGTTGACGGCGAGGCCGCCGCGGGCCGTTTCCTTGTACTTGGTCATCATGTCGGCACCGGTGTCACGCATCGTCTTGATGACCTTGTCCAGGCTGACGAAGTGCGTGCCGTCGCCGCGCAGTGCCATGCGCGCCGCGTTGATGGCCTTCACCGACGCGATCGCGTTGCGCTCGATGCAGGGGATCTGCACCAGGCCGCCGACCGGATCGCAGGTCAGGCCCAGGTGGTGCTCCATGCCGATCTCGGCCGCGTTCTCCACCTGCTCGGGCGTGCCGCCCATGACAGCGCACAAGGCGCCCGCGGCCATCGAGCAGGCCACGCCCACCTCGCCCTGGCAACCCACCTCGGCACCGCTGATGGACGCGTTTTCCTTGTAGAGGATGCCGATGGCCGCGGCCGTGAGCAGGAAGTCGACGACGCCGCGGTCGGTGGCATGGTGAACGAAGCGCGTGTAGTAGTGCAGCACCGCCGGCACGATGCCGGCCGCGCCGTTGGTGGGCGCCGTGACGACGCGCCCGCCAGCAGCGTTCTCCTCGTTGACGGCCAGCGCGTAGAGGTTGACCCAGTCCATCACCTGCAGCGGGTCGCGCAGCGCGGCTTCGGGGTTGGCCGTCAGGTCGCGGTGCAGTTGGGCCGCGCGGCGCTTGACCTTGAAGCCGCCGGGCAGGATGCCCTCGGTCTTGCAGCCGCGCGTGACGCAGGCCTGCATGACGCCCCAGATCTTCATCAGCCCGGCATCGATCTCGGCCTCGGTGCGCCAGTGGCACTCGTTGCGCCGCATCAGCTCGGCGATGGAGATGCCGTGGCGCTTCGTCTGCTCCAGCAGTTCGTCACCGGACTTGAAGGGGTAGGGCAGCACAGTCACGTCGGGCGCGATGACCTTCTGCTTGCTGCCGTCGGCCGCGACCTCGTCGCTGACGACGAAGCCACCGCCGACGGAGTAGTAGACGCGGTTGGCGATCTCGTTGCCTTCGGCGTCGAAGGCGATGCAGCGCATGCCGTTGGCATGGAAGGGCAGCGTCTCGCGGCGTTTGAAGACGAGATCCTTGGACTCGTCGAAGGCCACCTTGTGCTGGCCGACCAGGTTCAGGTCGCCCGCGCGGATCGCGTCCAGCAGGGCCGGGATGGCCTCGACATCGACCGAGTCGGGCTCATGCCCGGCCAGGCCCAGCAGCACCGCCTTGTCGCTGCCGTGGCCCTTGCCGGTCGCGCCCAGCGAGCCGTACAGGACGACCTGCACGCGGGCCACCTTGTCCAGCAGGCCATCGTGCTGCAGCCTCAGGCCGAACAGCCGCGCGGCGCGCATCGGCCCGACCGTGTGCGAGCTGCTCGGGCCAATGCCGATCTTGAAGAGGTCGAAAACTGAAACGGCCATGACTCATTGCCTTTGCGCATTCAAACGCATTTGCACTCTTTGGGACCGCGGCCACCAGTGCCGGCGGTCTGAGTGGCGGGGTAACGGGGCGTGAGTTGCCCCTTCGTGCCTTGCGCCTCACACGCTGTTGTGCAGCGTTGTTCGAGCGATGGCACCGACATGGACCAGGCGAAAACCACCAGCATCAGAAGCGCAAGGCCAAGTGCGATTTGCGGGCCCGGCTTCCGATACCAAGGTGATTGCATGAGCTTGCGCGTCAGGCTTCTTCGTACTCGGACAGCGGCACGCAGGAGCAGAACAGGTTGCGGTCGCCCCACACGTTGTCCACGCGCCCCACCGGCGACCAGTACTTCTGGCGGCGCAGACTGGGCAGCGGGAAGGCGGCGGCCTCGCGGCTGTAGCCGTGGGTCCACTCGGTCGCGCTGACCACCATCGAGGTGTGCGGCGCGTTGACCAGCGGGTTGTCCTCGCGACTGACCTTGCCGCTTTCGACGTCGGCGATCTCCTGGCGGATCTGGATCATCGCGTCGATGAAGCGGTCCAGTTCGGCGCGCGACTCGCTCTCGGTGGGCTCGACCATCAGCGTGCCGGCAACGGGGAAGCTCAGCGTCGGCGCGTGGAAGCCGTAGTCGATGAGGCGCTTGGCCACGTCTTCGGCGCTGACGCCGGAGCTGTCCTTCAGCGGGCGCAGGTCCAGGATGCACTCGTGGGCCACGCCGCCACCCTTGACGCCGTCGATGCCGCCGGAGAAGTGGATGTCGTAGTGGTCCGACAGGCGCGCCGCCACGTAGTTGGCCGACAGGATGGCCACTTCGGTCGCCTTCTTCAGCCCCTCGGCGCCCATCATGCGGATGTACATCCACGAGATGGGCAGCACGGCCGCGTTGCCGAGCGGGGCCGCGCTCACGGCGCCGATGTTGGTGGCCTTGCCCAGGCCGGCGGTGCGGTGCGCGGGCAGGAAGGGCACGAGGTCGTCCACCACGCAGACCGGGCCGACGCCGGGTCCGCCACCGCCGTGCGGGATGCAGAAGGTCTTGTGCAGGTTCAGGTGGCTCACGTCGCCACCGAACTCGCCCGGCGCGGCGATGCCGACCAGCGCGTTCATGTTGGCGCCGTCCACGTAGACGCGGCCGCCGTGGGCCTTCACCAGCGCGCAGATCTCCTTCACGTGTGTGTCGAACACGCCATACGTGGAGGGGTAGGTGATCATGATCGCGGCCAGCTTGGCGGCGTGCTGTTCGCACTTGGCCTTCAGGTCGACGAGGTCGATGTTGCCTTCCTTGTCGCACTTGGTCACGACGACCGTCATGCCGACCATCTGGGCCGACGCGGGATTGGTGCCGTGGGCCGACTCGGGGATCAGGCA
This sequence comes from Roseateles sp. P1_C6, assembly GCF_056406315.1. Taxonomy (NCBI): domain Bacteria; kingdom Pseudomonadati; phylum Pseudomonadota; class Betaproteobacteria; order Burkholderiales; family Sphaerotilaceae; genus Roseateles; species Roseateles sp. P1_C6. The sequence goes on along the minus strand of NZ_JBFUAK010000009.1, from coordinate 366,647 downwards.
CACCGTGCGCTGATGGTCGCCGCGCGACTCATGCCAGGCCTTGATGGCCAGCAGGCCGGCGTACTCGCCCTGCGAGCCCGCGTTGGGCTGCAGGCTGATGCCGGCGTAGCCGGTGCACTCGGTCAGCCAGTTCTGCAGCAACTGGTCCAACTCGGTGTAGCCGGCCAGTTGGTCCTGCGGCGCGAACGGGTGCACGCCAGCGAACTCGGGCCACGTGATGGGGATCATCTCGGCCGTGGCGTTGAGCTTCATCGTGCAGGAGCCCAGCGGGATCATGCTGCGGTCCAGCGCCAGGTCCTTGTCCGACAGGCTGCGGATGTAGCGCAGCATCTCGGTTTCGCTGTGGTGGGTGTTGAAGACCGGGTGGGTCAGGAAGGCGCTGCTGCGGCGCAGGTGCGACGGGATCAGGCTGTCGACGCCCGCAGCGAATTCGGCAACGGTCGGCACGGTGGCGCCGGCGGGCGCGAACCAGCGCCAGATGGCTTCGATGTCGGCGCGCGACGTCGTCTCGTCCAGCGCGATGCCGACATGCTTGTCGCTGATCCTGCGCAGGTTGGCTTGCGCAGCCACGGCCTTGGTCATGACGAGGCCGGGCTCGCACTCGACCAGCAGCGTGTCGAACACGTGCGGCGTGACGACCTTGACGCCCATTCGCGTCAGGCCCGCATGCAGGATGGCCGTGTAGCTGGCCACGCGCTCGGCAATGCGCTTGAGGCCTTGCGGGCCATGGTAGACGGCGTACATGCTGGCCACGACGGCCGGCAGCACCTGGGCCGTGCAGATGTTGGAGGTGGCCTTCTCGCGGCGGATGTGCTGCTCGCGGGTCTGCAGCGCCAGGCGCATGGCCGGGTGGCCTTGCGCGTCCTTGCTCACACCGACCAGACGGCCGGGCATGGAGCGCTTGAACTCGTCCTTGCAGGCCAGGAAGGCGGCGTGCGGGCCGCCGGCGCCCATGGGCATGCCGAAGCGCTGGCTGTTGCCGGCGACGATGTCGGCGCCGAACTCGCCGGGCGAGACTAGCAGCGTCAGCGCCAGCAGGTCGGTGCAGACGATGAAGGCGGCGTTCTTGGCGTGCGCCTGGTCGGCGAAGGCCTTCAGGTCGTGGATGAGGCCGGTGGTGCTGGGGTACTGGCAGACGACGGCGAAGTAGTCGTTCTCGGCCATCAGCATGGGCGCCATGCCGACCTTGACCTCCAGCCCCAACGGCGCGCAGCGCGTCTGGATGACTTCGATGGTCTGCGGGTGCACGTCGCCGGCGACGATCAGCGTGTTGCTCTTGCTCTTCACGCCGCGCTTGGCCAGCGTGACGGCTTCAGCCGCCGAGGTGGCCTCGTCCAGCATGGAGCCGTTGGCGATGTCCATGCCGGTGAGGTCGGTCACCATGGTCTGGAAGTTCAGGATGGCTTCCATGCGGCCCTGCGAGATCTCGGCCTGGTAGGGCGTGTAGGCCGTGTACCAGGCGGGGTTCTCGAGGATGTTGCGCAGGATGACGCCCGGCGTGTGCACGCCGTAGTAGCCCTGGCCGATGAAGCTCTTGTAGACCTTGTTCTTGCTGGCGATGGCTTTCAGCTCAGCCAGCGCGCCCGCCTCTGTGATGGGCGCGGGCAGCTTCATGCCCGCACTGCGGCGGATGGACTTGGGCACGACCGCGTCGATCAGCGCGGTGCGGCTGGCCACGCCGACAGCGGCGCACATCAGGGATTCATCAACGGCGTCCGGCCCGATGTGGCGGGCGTGGAATTCGGAGGCGTCTTCGAGTTGAGAAAGCGGCGTCGGCATGGCGGTCTACTTCGAGGAATTACAGGGCGAGGATCAGAGCGTCTTCAGCAGGGCGTCGTAGGCAGTGGCGTCCATCAACGCGTCGAGCTGGCCGGGGTTGCTCAGCTTGACCTTGAAGAACCAGCCGGCCTTCAGCGGGTCGGTGTTGGCCAGCGCCGGGTCGTCGCGCAGGGCTTCGTTGACCTCGGTGATCTCGCCGTCCACGGGCATGTAGACGTCGGCCGCGGCCTTGACGGATTCGACGACGCCGGCGATGTCCTTCTCGGCGAAGGTCTTGCCGACTTCGGGCAGGTCCACGAAGACCACGTCGCCCAGCGCGTCCTGCGCATGCACGGTGATGCCGACCGTGGCTGTGCCGTCGCCGTGCACTTCAAGCCATTCGTGATCGGGGGTGTACTTGATGCTCATCGTTCAGGCTCCGAGTGGATTAGCCGCGGTAGTAGCGGTTGGGGGTGAAGGGGGTGGAAGAAACAACCATGGGCGTGCGCTTGTCGCGCACGACGGCAAAGACTTCGGTGCCAACGGCGGTGTGGGCCTTGTCGAGGTAGGCCAGCGCCACCGGCTGGTTGACGGTCGGGCCGAGCGTGCCACTGGTGACGGTGCCGATCTCGGTGCCATTCGCATCGATGATCTTGGCGCCCTCGCGCACGGGCATGCGCTCCTTGCCGACCAGGCCCACGCGCTTGCGTGCGGCGCCGTTGGCGAGCTGCTCGTCGATGACGGCGGCGCCCGGGTAGCCACCGGCACGCGCACCACCGGCGCGGCGCACCTTCTGGATGGCCCAGGTGATGGACGCTTCGACCGGCGTGGTCGTCTCGTTGATGTCGTGGCCGTACAGGCACAGGCCCGCTTCCAGGCGCAGCGAGTCGCGCGCGCCCAGGCCGATGGGCTTGACCTCGGCGTGGCTCAGCAGCTTGCGCGCCAGTGCGACGGCGTCGTCCTGGTGGACGGAGATCTCGTAGCCGTCCTCGCCGGTGTAGCCCGAGCGGGTCAGGAAGGTGTCAATGCCGTCGAGGCTGAAGAAGCCGCCGGTCATGAAGGTCAGTTGGGCGACCTCGGGGTTCAGGCGGGACAGCACGTCCACGGCCTGCGGGCCTTGCAGCGCCAGCAGCGCGCGCTCGGGGACAGGAATGACCTCGCAGCGCGAGCCGATGTGCTTTTGCATGTGGGCAATGTCCTGCTCCTTGCAACCGGCGTTGACGACCACGAACAGGTCGTCGGGGCGCTTGCAGACCATCAGGTCGTCCAGCAGGCCGCCTTGCTCGTTCGTGAACAGGGCATAGCGCTGCTTGAAGACGCCCAGGTCGACGATGTCGACCGGCACCAGCGTTTCGAGCGCTGCGGCGGCATCAGCGCCGACCAAACGTACCTGGCCCATGTGCGACACATCGAACAGGCCCGCGGCGGCGCGCGTGTGCTTGTGCTCGGCCATCACGCCAGCGGGGTACTGCACCGGCATGTCGTAGCCGGCGAAGGGCACCATCTTGGCGCCGAGTTCGACGTGAAGGGCGTGAAGAGGTGTTTGCAGCAAAGAGGACATCAATGGCTCCGACGGATTCGGGGTGTGGATGTCCTCGCTGTCCCTGGTACCTGAGAGATTGACAAGGCGGTGTGCAGTCCCGCGCTCGCTTGCCCCTTCGGTGGACCGGCTCAGGGGCCGGCCTCTCTCCAGTGAGGAACGCCGCCAGTGTCTGCCACGGACGGCGTTTTGTCAGTCCTTCTGCCTGAGCGTTCGGATCACAAGGACCCTGCGCCTTCGGCGGCCCCCAACTGCACCGGGGCGCTCTCCTGACAGCCGATATTCTAGACGTGCCATGCGCCGCTCAGTTGGATTTGCCCTTCTTCTTGCCGCTGGCAGGCTTGGCAGCCTTGACCGGCGCGGCCTTCCTGGTGAGCGGCCGGGTCATGGCGACCCGCACGGGGGGCCTGGCGGTGACCGGTGCGGCAGTCGCGGGAGCGCCCAGCGCAACGATCTCGATGAAGATCTTCTCGCGGGCCGACGCAGCTTGCAGCTTGGCGAACAGTTGGTCGAAGGCGGCGCGGCTCTTGCCGATGAAGTCCGCGGACTGGGTCTGGCCGACCAGCAGGCAGCCTTCGGTGTCGGCATCGGTGTTGCCCGCATGGATGCGCACGCCGTCGAAGTTGGGCACGTTGAGCAGCAGCGGCAGCAGGCGCTTGAAGCGCTCGGAGAAGCTGATGATGACTTCGTAGCTGCCGGCCGGGATGGCCGTCATGCCCTTGACCTTGACCGGGCGCACGACGTCCTCCAGCGTGAAGCACTCAAACTGGCCGTCGATGTGCATCTCGCCAAGGGTGCTGCGGGCGCTGGACGCCTGGCGGAAGACCTGGATCTGCATGCGGGCTCCTGGCTGACGCCGCCGACGCTGGCGGCTGCCCGAGTATGGGCAGCCGCGCGAACGCCAGCACCCTCACGCTTGGGGACGGGCCGGCCCGCTTCAGTCCCGGGCTCAGTCGCCGAGGTGGCCGGACTCCAGGGCCTCGCCGTCGATCGGCATGGTCTTGCCGTCGGCGCCTTCGAAGAACAGCGGTTTGCGGGCCTTGGCCACCGGTGCGACCTGGTTCATCGTCGCCGCGTCGAACAGGCGGCCGTTCTGCATGACTTGCGCGATGCGGTCGGTCTGCCGGATGTCGGCCAGCGGGTTGCCGTCGATGACGACCAGGTCGGCCAGCTTGCCGGGTTCCAGCGAGCCCAGGTCCTTGTCGAAGCCGAAGTTGCGTGCCGGGTTGATGGTGGCCGTGCGCAGCGCCTCGTGCGGCGTCATGCCGCCCAGCACGAACATCCACATCTCCCAGTGCGCGCCCAGCCCTTCGCGCTGGCCATGGGCACCGATGGAGGTGTTGACGCCCGCACGTGACAGCGCCGTCGCGGTGCGGGCCACGCGGATGATGTTGAAGTCCTCCTCGGGTGCGGTCTCGCGGCGCACCGAGCGCGGTTCCAGCACGGTGCGCGGCACATAGCGGCTCAGCAGCGGATGCTTCCAGACGTCCGTGCGGGCGTACCAGTAGTGCTCGCCGTCCAGGCCACCGTAGCCGACGTTCAGCGTGGGCGTGTAGCCGACGGCGTTCTGGCTCCACAGCTGCTTGACGTCGTCCCAGACCTCGGCCAGCGGCAGCGCGTGCTCGACGGTGGTGTGGCCGTCGACGACCATGCTCATGTTCAGCTGGAACAGCGAGCCGCCCTCGGGCACGACCATCATGCCCGTCTGGCGCGCGGCCTCCAGCACCTGCTGGCGCTGGTCGCGGCGGGGTTGCTGGTAGCTCTTCACGCTGATCGCACCCTCGGCCTTCTGGCGGTTCAGGTGGGTCAGTGCGTCGTCCAGGCTGTTGACGTTGGAATAGAACGGCGTGCGCGCGCCGTACAGGATGGTGCCGGTCGAATAGATGCGCGGGCCCAGCACGAGGCCGGCGCGCTGCATCTCGGCCTGCGTGAAGATGGCCGCGCTGAGGTTGGACGGGTCGTGCAGCGTCGTCACGCCGAAGGCCAGCGACGCGAGGTTGACCCAGCTCTGCTGCGGGATCAGGCCCGAGTCGTTCATCGCGCCGTGCCAGTGCGCGTCGATGAAGCCCGGCACGATGGTCTTGCCGCTGGCGTCGATGCGCTTGGCGTCGGCGGGAATGGCGATGTCCTTGCCGATGGCCGCGATGCGGTTGCCGTCGACGACGACCGTGCCGCCCTCGATGACCTCGTCGCCCTTCATCGTCACGATGCGCGCGCCGGTCAGCGCGATCTTGCCGCTGGGCTTGTCGCTGGCCTGCTCGAAGCCGATCTTCTGGCTGGTGGCCTTTTGCTTGTCAGTGCTCTTGCCTTCGGCATTGGCCGTGAACAGCTCGTCGCCCAGCACGAAGTGCAGCCGCTTGCTGTCACCGCTCCAGTGCAGCGCCGAACCGGCGTTCACGTCCAGCTGGCGCACCGGCAGCGCGTCCATCTTGGCGCCCACGGTGATGGTCTTGCCCGACTGGCCTTGCACGCTCGGCAGCGGCATCACATAGGCGTGATAGCGCTCGACGAAGCCCAGCCACTGGCCGTCCGGCGACACGCTGTACTCGGCCGCCGCGTCGCTGCGCGCCACCTCGGTTTCCGTGCGGTCACGCAGGTTCAGGCGTGTCAGCGCGAAGCGCTGCTCGACCTCGCTGGTGCTGCTGGTCTTCGTGAAGAACAGCTCGTCGCTCTTCGCGCCGAACTGCGCGCCGCTGCCTTCCTTGCTGATGCGCTCGGGCTTGCCCGAGCCATCGGCCGCGGCCAGGTACAGGCCGGTCTCCAGGCTGTACCAGGGGCTGGTCAGGCCGCCGCCCTTGACCTTGCGGTAGACGACCTGCTTGCCGTCGGGTGACAGACGCGGCTCCAGGTACTTGCCGGGTTCCTTGACGACGACCGTCTCCTTGCCCGAGGCGACGTCCAGGCGGCGTACCGTGCCCTGCGTGTCGTCACGCCAGGTCGCGTAGACCAGGCTTTTGCCGTCGCGCGACCAGTTCGGCGCGAACTCGAAGGCCTCGTCCTGCCGGGTCAGCCGGCGCGGTGTGCCGTCGGGCAAGTCCTTCACGTACAGCGAGCCCAGCGCCGAGTAGACGACGCGCTTGCCATCCGGCGACACCTGGGCGCCGCGCAGCTGATGCACGGCGAACTTGCTCGGCGCGACGTCCTGTGCAAAGCGCATCGGCTCGCGCAGCTCGCGCGTGTCCTTGACGTGGAAGGGGATCTCGGCGGCCGTGCCCTTGAACGGGTCCACGCGCCAGATCTTGCCCTCGGCCCAGACGACGATTTCCTTAGCTCCCGGCATCCACGCGAAGCTGGGGTACACGCCCCACATCGCCCAGATTTCCTGCAGGTCGCGCGACAGGCCGCTCCAGGCCGGGCGCTCGACGCCGGTGGCCAGGTCCTTCAGGAACAGCGTGCTCTGGTTGCGCACGCGGCGCACGAAGGCCAGGTACTTGCCATCCGGTGACGGCGTGGGCCGCACGGCGCCGCCAGGGCCTTGCACGAAGGCCTCGACGCTGCCGTCGCTCAGGTCCTGGCGGAAGATCTTGTAGATCTCGCCGTTGCTGTCCTTGTTGTACTCGAACACGCGGCCGGGCGTCGTGTCCTGCGAGTAGTACAGGTACTTGCCATCGGGCGACACGGCCGGCTCGCCCAGGTCCTTCTGCCAGTTCGGCTTCTCGTTGAGCTGCACGCCCTTGTTCTTGGCGGCGTCACCGTCGACGTGGAACAGCCAGATCTCGCCCGAGCCCGCGCTGCGCGTGCCGGTGTAGTGCTTGCGCGCCAGCAGGTACTTGCCGTTGGGGTGCCAGACAGGGTTGTTCAGCAGCCTGAAGTCTTCCTTGGTCACGGCGCGCGCGCCGCTGCCGTCCGCGTTCATGACCCAGATGTTGTCACCGCCGCCCGCGTCGCTGAGGAAGGCGATCTGCTTGCCGTCCGGCGAGAAGCGCGCCTGGTACTCCCAGGCAATCGAGTGGGTCAGCGGCTTGGCCTCGCCGCCGGCGATGGGCAGCGTGTAGAGGTCGCCCAGCAGGTCGAAGACGAGGGTCTTGCCATCGGGGCTGACGTCCACGCTCAGCCAGGTGCCGGTCTTCACGTCGATGTTGGCCGTCTTGGCCACGCCGGGCGGGGCGTTGACGTTCCAGGGCGCCGGCTTGGGCGCTTCCTTGGTGGCGTCCTTGGGAGCTTCTTGCGCGTTCGCGGCCAGGGCTGCGGCCAGCAGCAGGGCGGGGGCGGCGTTCAGACGGGGCATGGAGGCAGGTGTTGGGAAGACCAAAACCTTCGATGCTAGCGACGCAAGACTCGCCCCCCGTTCGTCACGCCCCCGCCAGGGCCAGGGCTTCGCTCAAGTTCAGGGTTTGTCCCGAGGCCCAGGCCGCGACCGTGCGTTCGCGGCCGAGCTGGGCGCCGGCCAGGCGGCGCACGCGGGCCAGTGCCCGCGCCTCGCGCGTGCCCAGTGCCCCCAGGTGGCGCTGCCAGTACTGCTCGGCAAAGGCCGCCAGCTGCAGCGCGCGCACAGGGTCGCGCAGCCTGGCCAGCGGGCGGGGAAAGAGCTGCAGCGTCAGTGCCCGCGCATGCAGGTGCTGGCGCGCATGGGCGATGCGCAAGGCCTGGCGTGCGGCGGCCAGCGCGGCGGGCCAGTCGCGCCGCGATTCGTGGGCCATGGCCAGCGAGTAAGCCGCGTCGAGCTGGCCCACGCCATCGCCGTCTGCCTCCGCCATGCGCTGGCAGGCGCTGATCCAGGCCACGGCTGTCGCGACGTCGCCCAGCTGGATCAGGCACTGCGCGCGATTGCGCAGCCGCGCCGCGGCCTGGCGCGAGTGGCCCACCGCCTCCCACAGGTCCTGGGCACGCGCGTACAAGGCCTCGGCCTGCGCGGGCTGGCCGCGCGATACCGCGATGGCCGCCAACTGCTGCCAGGCGCGCGCCTCGGTGGTCACGTCGCCGACGCGGCGGGCCAGCGCCACGGCCTCTTCGAGCGGGCGGGTCTGGCCTTGCTCGCGGTTGTCGCCGGCCAGCAGCACCCAGGCGCGGCGCACCAGGGCCGGCGCGCGCGCGGCCGGGTCGGCGCCGGCGAGCTGCAACGCGCGCTCGGCCTCGGCCAGCGCGAGCGCACGGTCGCCATGCGTGAACGCCAGGTGGGCGCGCAGCTCATGGCCGGCCGACGACGGCGGCGCCAGTTGCAGCAGCAGGCCCAGCTGGTCGACCAGCGTGCGGTCCACGCCATCGCTTTCCCAGCAGGGGCGCATGGCCAGCGCCAGGCGCAGCCCGGTGGAGGCGTCGCCATCGTCGGCCGCGCTGCTGATCAGCGCACGGGCCTGCTCACGCCGCGGCCCCCAGTCGTTGATGGGCGCCTGCAGGCCCAGCGATGCGGCCCAGTCGCACAGCGAGGCGCGCAGCGTGCAACGCGCCTGACGTTGCTGCGCCGGCTCGACGCGGGCGAGCACGCCACGGCGCAGCAGCTCCAGCATGCGGTAGCGCGGTTCGGCGTCGCCGCCGGCCTGGATCAGCGAGTGCCCGGTCAGCTCGTTCAGCAGGGCGGGCGTGCCGTCCAGGTCTGCCACGTCGGCCCAGGCGAAGGCGCCGGGCAGGGCGGCCAGGCGCTGCAGCAGCGCGCGTGGCTCGGGGCCCAGCAGCGCCAGGCTCCAGTCCAGCAGGCCGGCCACCGACGCATGGCGGGGCGCGCGGGTGGGACTGGCCAGCCAGGCGGGGAGGGCGCCGGATCCAGCACCGGACGGCGTGTCCTGGCCGCGCCACTGCGCCAGCATCTGCGCCGGCGAGAAGCTGCGCACGCGGGCAGCGGCCAGCTCCAGCGCCAGCGGCAGGCCCTCCAGTTCGCGGATCAGCTCGGTCAGCGCCGCCTGGTTGTCACGGCTGGCGTGGAAGTCGGCGCGCGCGGCGCGGGCGCGGTCGATGAAGAGGGCCAGCGCGGTGTCCTGCGCCGCATCTTCAGCACCGGCAAGGGGCGCCACGTCGACCAGCGTTTCGCCGTCCAGTTCCAGCGCGTGCCGGGACGTGACCAGCAGGCACAGCGTCGGCGCCGCCGCCAGCAACCGCTGCACGGCCAGCGCGACGATGCCGATGGCTTGTTCGGCGTTGTCCAGCACCAGCAGGCGCAGGCCGGCGGGCTCCTGCAGCGCGGCCTCGATGGCGGGCCAGCCGCCGCCGCGCGTGACCGTCAGCGCGCGCTCCAGCGCGGCCACGAGGCCGGCTTCGTCGCGCACCTCGGCCAGCGCGGCCATGCCGCAGCTCCAGTCCAGCTCGCGGAACTGCAGCCAGGCGAGTTCCACCGCCAGCCGCGTCTTGCCCACGCCGCCCGGGCCGATCAGCGTCAGCAGGCGCAGCTGGGGCAGTTGCGCAGCCAGCGCCTCAAGCCGGCCGGGTGGCGCGAAATAGCGCGTCAGATAACGCGGCAGGCTGGTCACGAACGAGGGCAGGGCGGGCGGGGTCGGTGCGACGGGCGTTGACGCCGACACCGGCGCGTGCGCGGGCAAGGCCTCAGCCAGCGCGGCAAAGCGGTGGCGTTCCTGCACCACCCAGTCGTCGAAATGGCCGGGCAGCAACTCACCACCGTAGTGGTGCGCGGCACGAGTCGCCTCGAACTCCTGCACGTCGCTGGCCAGCGCGCCGGGCAGCAGCGAGACTTGCTGGCGGTCGGCGTTGAAGAGGGGCGCCTCGTCCGTTTCCAGCAGCGCGCGCAGCGTGGACAAGGTCTGGCGCAGCCGGTTGCGGCCCACGTCCAGTTCCACGCCGGGCCACAGCAGCTCAACCAGTTCCTCGCGCGGATGCTGGCGCCTGGGCGCCAGCGCCAGGCGGGCCAGCAGCAGCGTGGCGGCCCGGCTGGGCAGCCGCGTCAGCTCGACACGGCCGGCCCGCTCGATCTCGAAACCGCCGAGCAGGCGCAGCCGCAGCATGGGCTCAGAGGATCCACCACAGGAACAGGCCGCCGAAGATCAGCCACTGCAGCCCGTAGTAGGCAAAGCGGCTCCTGGCCTTGATGCGCTTGCCGAACATGCGCACCTGCTGCACGTAGGCAAACAGCTTGTTGATGCCGCCGGTGCGGTCGGTGTCCGAGTTGGGCGCCGACGCGGCACGGATCAGCGTGTGGCTGATGAAGTGGTTGAACCAGCGCGCCACCGGGTTGTTCAGCGGCCGCTCGATGTCGCAGAACAGGATGATGCGCATCATGTCCGACTGGTTCTCGGCGTAGTGCAGGTAGGTCTCGTCGAAGATGACGCCCTCGCCGTCGCGCCAGAAGTAGCGCTCGCCGTCCACCGAGATGTAGCAGCTGTCGGCGTTGGGTGTGACCAGGCCCAGGTGGTAGCGCAGCGAACCGGCGAAGGGGTCGCGATGCGTGACCAGGCGGCCACCCGGCGGCAGCGCGGCAAACATCGCGGCCTTCACGGTCGGGATGCGCTGCAGCAGCTCGGTCGTCACCGGGCACAGCTCGCGCGCGGACGAATGCGCCTCGTCGTACCACTTCAGGTGAAAACGCGTCCAGCCGGTCTTGAAGAAGCTGTTGAAGCCGGCGTCGTTGTACTTGTCGGACTTCTTGATCTCGCCGGCCTCGGCCAGCTTGTAGGCTTCGGCGCGGATGTCTTGCCAGTGGTCCTCCAGCAGCTTGAGTTCCTTGAACTCGCTGACCGGCAGGTAGGGCTTGGCCGGCAGCTTGGAGAACAGGTACATCAGGCAGTTGATCGGCGCCATGAAGGTCGAGTGATCCGTCAGCTGGCGCCAGAAGCGCAGGCGGACACGACCTCGGAAATGCACGTAGACCGTGCTGGCGATGAAGATCGCGACGATGGCGAGCTTGATGTAGGGAATGTCGTGAGTCATCGTGCGTAGAAGTCGGCCTCGCCGGGCGGGCGCGACTTGAAGCGCTTGTGCAGCCAGAAGTACTGATGCAATTGTCGCCGCGCCTGCGCTTCGATCACAGCGTTCATGCGCGTGGCGTCGGCGACGACGTCGTCGGTCGGGAAACCGTCCAGCGCCGGCTCGATGACCAGCGTGTAGCCATCGGCCTCGCGCCTCGGGTAGCAGGGCAGCACGGCCGCCTTGGTGACGGCGGCCATGCGCGACAGCCCGCCGATGGTGGCCGCCGGTACGCCGAAGAAGGGCACGAACACGGAGTCGCGGTGGCCGAAGTCCTGGTCGGGCAGGTAGTACAGGCGGTAGCCGTCCTTCAGCGCGCGCAGCGTGGGCCGCGTGCCCTGTTGGCGCGAGAAGATGATGCCCGTGCCCAGGCGCAGCCGCCGGGCGCGGAAGAAGGCGTCCAGCCAGGGGTCCTTCTGCTTGGAGTAGATGCTGACGACGGGCGTCTCCAGCGAGATGCGCAGCCCCGCCAGGTCCAGCCCGGTGAAGTGCGGCATCATCAGGATGACCGGCCGCCCGTCCAGTGCGCGCAGGTGCTCGATGCCCTCGATGCGCATCAGCCGGCGCAGCCGCTCGGGCGACGCGAACCAGCAGTAGCCGTACTCCAGCAGCATCTGCACCATGGCCACGAAATGCCGGCGCAGCAGGCGACGGCGCTCGGCCGGCGTCCAGTCCGGCAGGCACAGCTTCAGGTTCACGTCACCGATGTGCCGGCGCGACGACGGCAGCGCCGCAATCAGGCTGCCGACCAGCCAGCCCAGCGCCGACAGCGCTCGAAACGGCAGCCAGCTGAGCAGCCAGACCAGGCCGACCAGCAGCCTCAGGCCCACCGGCGCGCTCCCTGGGGCGACCCATGCGACCGGCGCGGGCCCTCTTGTTTTTGCAGGAATCTCATTTGAAATCAACGGCCTGAGCCAGGCGTTCTAGTCCGTGCTGCCGGGCAGCGTCGACGACAAACGAGAGAGTAACAGTCGGTTCCGGCCGCTCACCTCGGCCGTGGACGTCGCGCTAGCGTTACTGGAACCGCGCCCGGCACTTGATGCCGGCCGGGATTTCGCCCTTGGGGTTGGGCAGCTCCAGCCGCACGCCGAAGGTGCCGCTGGCGGCGTCGACGACGCGGTCGACGATGGTGACACTGGCCGTGTAGCGACCGGTCAGCGGCGCCTCGGCGTCGACGCTGGCCTTGTCGCCGCGCTTGACCTTGCCGTACATGCCCACCGGCAGCACCACCTCCACGCGCAGCGGGTCAGTCTGCGCCAGGCGCAGTACCGGCTTGGCGCTCTCGCCGGCCTGCGCCACCTCGCCGACCGACTGCAGCCGCTCGGTGACGACGCCGCTGATGGGGCTGCGCAGCCGGCGCTGCTCGACGGTCTCGCTGAGGCGGCGCTGCTCCAGCGCGGCCAGGCGCTGGTTGTCCTGGGCCTCGACCAGGTTGCCCTCGGCCACGCGCATCTCGGCGAACGAATCGTCGCGGTCCTGCGTGGCGATGTAGCGCTCCTTGACCAGCGCGTCGCGGCGCTGGAACTTGTCCTTGGCGGCCGACAGCCGGCTGTCGGCGCTCTTGAGCTGGCCCTGCATGACGGCGCGGAACTTGGCGCCCTCCAGCGCGGCGCGCTCGACGGCCGTGTCCAGCTCCACCAGCACCTGGCCCTTCTTGACCTCCATGCCGCGCTCGGCGTGGATGGCGTCGATGCGGCCCTCGACGGCGCTGCGCAGCTCGACGCGCTGCATGGGTTCGATCAGGCAGGTGTAGCCGGGCTCGGCGCTCCAGGCGGGCGCGGTGCAGATCAGCAGGGGGAGGAGAGAAAGCTTGGCAGTCATGTCGGGTCGCCGGAGAAGGCGGTTATGCGGTCGAGTTGGTGGTCCTGGCGCATCGTCTCGCGCCTGGTGCGGGCGTGCATGCGCTCGGCACGCCCTTGCGCGGCAGCGCGCGTGCGCTGCAGCAGCCGCTGCAAGCCGGCGCCGCCGGAGGCCTGCGCCCAGCGCAGCAGGCCGGCCTCGGCGCCGCCGTGCTGGCGCAGTAGTTCGTCGTCCAGCGCGACGATGGCGATGGCGGTGCCGGGGTCGCCCTGGCGGCCGCAACGGCCGACCAGCTGGCGGTCGATGCGCGGCGACTCGTGGTACTCGGTCAGCACCACGCACAGGCCGCCCAGCTCGTGCACGCCGTCGCCCAGCGCGATGTCGGTGCCGCGGCCGGCCATGTTGGTGGCCACCGTGATGGCGCCGCGCTGGCCGGCCTCGCCGACGATGGCCGCCTCCAGCGCGTCCTGGCGTGCGTTCAGCACGCGGTGCGGCAGGCCGCGGGCCTCCAGCAGCGCGCCCAGCCGCTCGGAGGACGCCACCGAGCGTGTGCCGACCAGCACCGGCTGGCCGGTGCGGTGGCGCTCGGCGACGAAGTCGGCCACGGCCGCCCACTTGGCGACCTCGTCGGGCAGCAGCCTGGGCGGCAGGCTGACGCGCGCGCTGGCGCGGTGCGTCGGGACGGCGACAGTGGCGAGGTGGAAGACCGATGCGAACTCGCTCGCCATCTCGCGCGCCGTGCCGGTCATGCCCGACAGGCGCAGGTAGCGACAGAAGAAGCGCTGGTAGGTGATGCGGGCCTGCGTCGTCGTGCGGGGGCTCAGCTCGACGCCTTCCTTGGCCTCGATCATCTGGTGCAGGCCTTCCTCCCACGTGCGGCCCGGCAGCACGCGGCCGGTGTACTCGTCGATGATCTGCACCTTGCCCTCGGCATCGACCAGGTATTGCTCGTCGCGCAGGAACATGTACAGCGCCCGCAGCGCCTGCGTGCCCAGGTGCTCGCGCTGGTGGGCCGCGGCCCAGGGCCCGCCCAGGCCGGCCGCCGCCCGGGCCAGCGCCTCGCGGCCGGCGTCGGTCAGCGCCAGCTCGCGGCGCGCGGCGTCGATGCGGTAATGCATATCGCGCTCAAAGGCTGCCACCAGCGCCAGCGCCTGCGCGTGCGACTCGGCATGCTCCACGTCGCCGGCCTGCACGGCCAGGATCAGCGGTGTGCGTGCCTCGTCGATGAAGATGCTGTCGGCCTCGTCGACGATGGCGAAATGCAGGCCGCGCAGCGCCGGTGCGGCAGGCCCGCCGTGCGGGCCGGCCACCAGCCGGCGTGCGCGCAGCTGGGCGGCGCTGGTGCGGCCGCCCAGCGCGACGCGGTCGCGCAGGTAGTCGAACACCAGCTCCTTGTTCGTGCAGTAGGTGATGTCGCAGGCATAGGCGCGCACGCGGTCCTCGCGCTCCACGCCGTGCGCCACGACGCCCACGCTCAAGCCGGCCAGGTTGAAGAGTGCGCGGTTCTTGTCGGCGTCGCGGCCGGCCAGGTAGTCGTTGCAGGTCACCACGTGCACCGGCAGCCTCGCCACGCCGGCCAGGCAGGCGGCCAGGCCCGCGGTCAGCGTTTTGCCCTCGCCGGTCTGCATCTCGGCCAGTTGGCCGCGCAGCAGCGTCATCGCGCCGAACAGCTGCGTGGGGTAGGGCAGCAGGCCCAGCGCGCGGCGTGCCAGCTCGGCGGTGGCGACCAGCGCCTCGCGCAGCTCGGGCCGGCGCAGCTCGCGCACGGCGGCCGGCGCGATCCTGCGCAAATGGGCCAGCAGCGCGGCGTCGTCCAGCGCGCGCAGCCGCGGGCCTTGCTCGGCCAGCAGGGCGGCCAGGCGCGCGACCTCGCGGGCCGAGGGCGGCGCCAGCCGGCGGCGCAGGCTGCTCAACAGGCCCAGTGCCCAGGCATCGGCCGACGAGGGCGGCTTGTCCTCGCGTTCGGGGAAGGCCGTGCGGGCCAGTCGCAGCGCGCTAGACATGCAGCGTGGACAGGAAGGCCCGGCGCAGCGATCGCCAGGCGCGCAGGCCGATGGGTTCGGCCGGGTGCTCGAAGCGCACGTGCACGCGGCTGCCGAGGAACTCGTGCGGCACCTCGGCCGGCAGCTGCAGCTCGAACTCAAACACCGACTCCAGCGTGCGCAGCCCTTGCTCGTCCTGCGGGTCGGTCATGAACTGGCCGCCGCCCTGGCTGCCCAGCACCGCGCTGGGCAGCTGGCGGCTGGCCGACGGCACGCTGCGCATCAGCGTGGCGGGCCAGATGGACGCCATGCGCTGCGGCAGCCGCACCTCCACGCCGTCGGTGGACAGGCGCACGGCGTCGACGTCCGACTGCGGCACGACGACGCGCACCAATGGCGCGTCGCCCGTGCGCAGATAGCCCACCACCTCGCCCTTGCGCAGCCAGCGGCCCGGCAGGTCGGCGCCGTGGTCCATCAGCAGCGTGCCGGCGGCGCCCGCGCGCAGCGTCAGCTGGGCGGCCTCGTCCTGCAGCCGGGTCAGCGCGGCGCGCTCGCGGTCCAGCTCCTTGAGCAGCTGTTGCGCGCGCGCCTGCGACGTCACCCAGGCGGCGTCCACCTGGGCTTCGGTCTCCTCGACCTTGGCGGCCTGGGCCTGCAGCCGGGCGTCCAGCGCCGGCTCCACCGTGTCGACGATGGCCTGGCCGGCGCTCAGCACCTGGCCGGGCTGGGCCAGCACGCGCTGCGCGAAGCCGGCGGTGGACGCACGCACGATGGCGCGCTCGGGCAGCCACAGCACGCCCTCGGCCTGCGTGTGATACGGCAGCGGCAGCACGAACAGCAGCAGCCCCGCGACGGTGACGCTGGCCGCCAGCACGCGCTTCACGCGCCGGCCGCGGGCGGCGAAGCGCGGCGCCGTCAGCAGCGCATGCACGCCCTTTACGAGCGGCCAGAGGACGCCCTGGCCCAGGCTGAAGGCGGCCAGCGCCACGCCGATGAAGAAGAAGTGCTGCGCCACGAACAGCGCGATGCCCAGCGACACCGTCAGCCGGTAGACGGCCGCCAGCGGCTGGTAGCCCAGGAACCAGCGCCGCTCGCCGGGCGTGACGGCCATGGGCTCGTCCGGCACGACGCCGAAGACGCGCTGCTCGATGCGCTGCAGCCAGTACTGGCGGGCGCGCTGGCCCAGGTTCGGAACCTCGATCAGGTCGCCGAGGATGTAGTAGCCGTCGTAGCGCAGCAGCGGGTTGGCGTTGAAGAACAGCGTCGTCACGCTGGC
This sequence comes from Roseateles sp. P1_C6, assembly GCF_056406315.1. NCBI lineage: Bacteria > Pseudomonadati > Pseudomonadota > Betaproteobacteria > Burkholderiales > Sphaerotilaceae > Roseateles > Roseateles sp. P1_C6. The sequence goes on along the minus strand of NZ_JBFUAK010000009.1, from coordinate 350,443 downwards.
CAGCACGGCCACGCCGTGGGCGATGCCGCGGGCGATGCCGGGCTCCAGCATCAGCCAGGCATAGAAGGCCAGCGCGGCGATGAACAGCTCCGCGCCCATGCCGGCCGCGCCGACCAGCGCGCGCTGCCACTTGCCGGCGAAGGCCGACGAGTTGCTGACGTCCACATAGGGCACCGGGTAGAAGGCCAGCAGCATGACGCCGGCCTCGTGCACCTCGCCGCCATGCCATTTGCAGGCCAGGCCATGGCCCAGCTCGTGGGCGATCTTCACCAGCGGGAACAGCACGGCCAGCATCAGCAGATGGCCCGAGGCCAGCCACTGGTCGCTGAAGTTGTGCGTCAGCTCGCGCCAGTGCGACGGCAGCAGCAGCACGGCCGGCAGCACGACGGCCAGCCAGGCAAACATTAGCGTGCGCCCGCCCAGCGGCCGCAGCGCGCGCGCCAGCCGGCCCAGCAGCCGGTCCGGGTCCAGCAGCGGGAAGCGCATGGAGATCGGGTTGGCCAGGCGCCCCATCCATTTGCGGCGCTCATGCTTGTCGCGGCGCTCGAACAGCTCGGCCGTGTCCGGCGTCACGTCGCCCAGCAGCAGGTCGGCCGCGTGCAGCTGGCCCAGCAGCTTGACGATGTCGGCCTGCGTGGGCGTGGTGTCGGTCACCTCGCGGGTCAGCAGCGTCCAGATGTCGTCCAGGCTGCGCCGCCCGTCCAGCAGGCCGATGACGCCCCAGGCCTGGGCGTTGAAGCGGTGATGCCGGCCGCTGGCGCGGTCCTCGAACACATGCCAGACCTCGCCGCGGTACTCGTGGCGGTGCAGGCGCACATGGCTGCGCAGCCGCGGGCGAAGACCCGCGACGCGGAACCAGTAGGGCGCCAGCAATGCGCGTGAGCTCACGGCAGCACCTTCCACCACGCCAGCCGTGCCCAGTCCAGCAGCGGGTGGGTCCACGCCCACAGCAGGCTCGCCGTGCCGGCGTCCACCTTGCCGACGCCCTCCATGTTGGGACTGAGCTGGGGCGTCTGGCCACCCAGCTCGGCCTCGACGCGGAACTGGTTGCGGCCGTCCTCGGGCACGGACACCGGCGTGATCTTCTTGACCTTGAACGGCCAGCGCTGCCCCGGCAGGCTGGCCAGCACCAGCGTGCCCGCGGCGCCCGGCTGCACGTGGCCGATGTCGCGCTCGTCGACCTTCAGGATGACGCGCCAGGTGTTCAGCGGCGCGATCTCGAACAGCACCTTGCCCTGCTCGACCGGCGAGCCCAGTTGCTGCGACAGGTCGCCCTTGACGACGATGCCGTCGAACGGCGCCGTGATGGCCACGCGCTCCAGCTTGGAGCTTGCCAGGTCCAGCTGCGCGCGGGCCTGGTTGGCCTGGGCAGCGGCCAGGCGCTGGTCGACGCGACTGTTGCGCGCCATGGCCTCGCGCTCCTTGCGCTGCGCCACCTCCAGCTCGGACTCCCAGCGGTTCTTCTCCAGCAGCAGGTCCTTGTCCTCCAGTCGCGCCAGCAGCTGGCCGGTCTTGACCGTGTCGCCCGCGCGGGCGGGCGCTTCGCGCACATAGCCTTCGAACGGCGCGACGGCGGCGCGCTGCTGGGCGCCCTCGACGACGGCGGAGGCCGTCACGTGATAGGGCACGGGCACGATGGCCAGCAACAGCAGCAACAGCGCGGCGGTGCCGAGGCCCAGCTTGAGGGCGGGGTGCGAGGTGTCTGTGACCCGCCCCAGGCCGCGGCGGGTCGAGCGCAGCAGCCGCCCGGCCGCGCCCTGGCCGGCATCGCGCTGCAGCAGCAGCAGCGGGCCGATGGCCGGCGCCAGCGTGTCCAGCAGCTCGACCTCGTCGCCCGTGAACGGCCGGTCGCGTTCCAGCAGCAGCACGCCCACCGTCTCGTGCGCGGCCACCAGTGGCAGGCTGCACAGCGCCTGGGCCCCGGCCTCGTGGGCGTAGCGCGCATGGCCGGCCGTGACGGCCAGGTCCGCGACGCCCTCGACCGGTGCCGGCGCGGGCCACAGCAGGCGCTGGCCCTGGTCGAAGGCCTCGTGCATGGCCTGCAGCGCGGCCTGCGCCTGCTGGCTGCGGTCGTCGGACACGGCGGCGTGCGAGACGGCCTGGCGGCGCAGCGTCTTGCCGTCGGCCAGCGCCAGCTGCACCTGGTGGCAGCCCAGCTCGCGGCCGACCGTGTGCACCAGCGCCAGCGCGGCCTCGCGCAGGCCCGGTTCGGCCTGCAGCGCCAGCACGGTGTCCAGCAGCACGCGGGCCTGGCGGGCGCCGGCGTTCACGCGGGCCTGGTCCAGCTGGCGCATCAGGTCCAGCAGCCAACCGGCACCCCAGTGCGTCAGCTGGCGGGCGCGCTCGGCGGCGGCCGCGTCGGCGGGCCCCAGGTCCAGCACGACGGCGCCGGACAGCTGGTCGCCCTGGGTCAACGGGTAGGCCAGCAGCGCGGCGCCGGCCTCGGTGTGGCGCAGCACGCCAGCGCGCTGGCGCAGCGCTTCGGTGGCGATGTCGGCCAGGTAGGCCAGCTCACGGCCCGGCGGCTCGACGGCCACGGGCGCGTAGGCGCCGTCGGGCTGGGCCATCAGCACCAGGCCGGCGGGCGCGCGCAGCAGTGCGCGGCACAGCACGGCCAGCCACGCCTGGGCGAGCTGGTCGCCGGTGCGGGCCAGGGCCAGGGCTTGCCAGGCGTCGGCGGGCAGGGCGGTGTGCGTGGTCTGGGGCGGGAGGGTGGACATGAAATCCTGGGTGGGAGCCGGCCGCAGGTTAGCGGCCGCCCACGGGGCAGGGAAGACCGCGCTCACGGGGCGGTCTTGGGTATTAAAAACGGCGGATTCTCAGGGGGCGCTCGTGCGCAGCATCAGCTGGTCCAGCCCGCGCAAGTCTTCTTCCGTCAGCGCGCCGGCGGCGGCCTTGAGTTGCAGACCGGCCATCAGCGTCTGGTAGCGCGCGGCGGCCAGGTCCTTGCGCGTCGCAAAGAGCTGTTGCTCGGCGTTGAGCACGTCCACCCGGGTGCGTGTGCCAACCTCGAAGCCGCGCGTGGTCGACTTGACCTGGGTCTCGCCCGAGATCAGCGCCTGGCGCAGCGAGGTGTACAGCGCCGCGCCGGACTGCACGCCCAGCCAGGCCTGGCGCGCGTCCAGCTTGGCCTGTGCGCGCGCGTTCAGCAGCTCCTGGCGGGTGCGCTCCAGGTTGGCGACGGCCTCGCGGGTGCGCGACTGCGTGGCCCCGCCCTGGTAGATGGGGAACTGCAGCTCCAGGCCGGCGCGGTAGTCGCGCGCATTGCCGGGCGACACGTAGGCGGTGGACGAGCGCTCGGAGGCGCTGACGACGATGTCGATGGTGGGGCCGCCGGCGGCGCGCTGGCGTTCGATCTCCAGCTTGGCCACCTGCTCGGCCGTCTCGCCGGCAGCGACCTGCAGCGAGTCGATGGGCGCGCGTTCCAGCAAGGTGCCGCCCTGCGTCTCGCTGACGACGGTGACGCCGGCCTCGGGGTCGACGGTGGCCAGCGGCGGCAGCTCGCGACCGATGAGCTTCTCCAGCGTGCGGCGCTTGACCTCCAGGTCGTTGCGCGCGCCGATCTCCTGCGCCGTGCCGATGTCGTTGCGGGCCTGGGCCTCGTTCAGGTCGGTGATGCTGGACAGGCCCACGTCGAAGCTGCGCTTGGACTGCGCCAGCTGCTGCGCGAAGGCATCGCGCTGGGCCGTCATCGCGGCCAGCGCATCCTGCGCCTGCAGCACGTCGAAATAGGCCTTGGACACGCGCAGCAGCAACTCCTGTTCGGCCAGGCGCAGCTGCTGGTCGGCCAGCGCGGCCTGCAGCACGCCCTGTTCGTAGCCGCGGTAGTTGGCCACCCGCATCAGCGGCTGCGTCAGCGTCACGTTCCAGGGGCGGTTGGAATAGACGCGCTGACCGTTGGCGACGGCGCTGCTGCGCTCGACGTCGCGCTGCAGCGTGGCACTGGCGGTGACGGTGGGCAGGATGCCGGCGCGCCCCTGGGCCTCCTTCTCGCGCCCGGCCGCGGCGGTGGCCTGCGCGGCACCGAAGACGGGGTCGGCCGCACGGGCCTGCTGATAGATCTCGCTGAGCGTGTCGGCCTGGGCGCCGGCGCCGAGCAGCATCGCGGCCGCCGCCAGCGCCACGCCGGCAAGCCGGGGGCCGCGGGTGACCAGGCGTTGCGTCACGGCGGGGTTGCGGGGTTCAAACATGGTCTTGTCCTCGGGAATCTGAAATGAAAGAGCGGGGCGGCCACCGCGGGTGCGGTCGCCGTTCATGGTTTGATGCGCCAGCGGTTCACCAGGCTGGCCGGGCGGTCCAGCCAGCCAGCCAGCCAGCCGGCGGCCTGGTCGGCGCCGGCCGCGGGCGTGCCGACGCGACCCGGCTCGAGGCGCAGGCGGACCGGGGCGTCCTCGCCCTCGTCGCGGCGGCGCCAGCGGCCCACGGCCAGCACAGCGGCACCGCCCAGCCCGCCGCTGGCGGCCCAGACGCCGTCGGCGGCTTGGACCGGTTCGGCAGCCGGCGCGGCCTCGCCCAGCAGCACCGGGCGCTTGACCGTCATGCGCGCCTTGAACGGGCTGCCGGGCTGGCCGTCGACGTTGCCATCCAGCACCTCGCCGTCGACGCTGACGAAGCCGCCTGCGTCGGTGCGCAGCAGGATCTCGAACTCGCCGTCCGGCAACTGGCCGCCGTCGGGCACGAACAGGAAGCCCGCGCCGTCGGGGTCCAGCAGCAGCCGGCCCGCCAGCTCGCGGCCGTTCAGCAGCACGACGATGTCGCGGCTGACCAGGCCGGCCGCCAGCGGCGCGCCATGGGCCAGCGCGCGCAGGTCCAGCGCCTTGTTGAAGCGCACGTGGATGCCGCCGGCGGTGGCGAACAGCGAACTGACGTACAGCGCCGGGCGCTCGCCGGCGCCGGTCGGGAACCTCTCGATCAACGCGGCGATGGCCTCGGGCGTCAGCGGCTGCGGCAGGCTCTGCATGCTGGCCGACAGGCTGTCCTGCACGGCATGGGCCAGCGGCTGCACGTTCCAGTGGGCCGACTGCGACAGGCTGGTCACGCCGAAGTCGGTGGGAGCGCCGTTGCCCACGTTGATGCCCACGCGCAGCGCATCGACGCTGTTGATGGCCGTGCGCGCGTCCAGCCCGCCGCCGACCGTGATCGGCTGCGGGGTGGGTGGCGGCGTCGTCAGCGCGAGTACGTTGACCAGCGGCGCGTCGAAGGCGTAGCTGCCGTCCTCGTCGACGACGAGCAGGCGGATCTGCACGCCGGCCTGCGCGGCCTGGTAGACGTGGCTGGCCTGCGTGGCACCCGGCACCAACACCTGCACCTGGCCGTCGCCCCAGTCCACGGCCAGCGACGAGACGCCGTCCTGGCCCGGGTCGGCCAGCGTGAAGCCCAGCGTGTAGACGTCACCGGCCTGCACGCTGGCCGCGCCGCTGAAACTGACGGTCGGCGCCACGTTCTTGACGTGGACGACGAAGCGGGCCTGCGCGGTCGCACCTTCGGCGTCGCGCACCTGGGCCGTGAAGACCGCGTCGAGCGCGCCGTCCGGCGCGCGCCAGCTGATGCGGCCCTGCGCGTCGATGGTGGCGCCGGCCGGTGCGTCCAGCAGCGAGTAGCTGAGCGGGCCGGTGGCGTCGATGTCGCTGGCCTGCAGCGTGACGGTGATCTGGCCGCCTTCGTCCACGGTCTGGTCGGCAACGGCCTGCAGCACGGGCGCGTCATTGACCGGCGTGACCGTGATGGCGACCTGGGCCGCGCCGCTGTTGGCGCTGCCGTCGTTGACGCGGTAGCTGAAGCTGTCGGTGCCGAAGAAGTCGGCGTCCGGCGTGTAGCTGAAACTGCCGTCGGCCTGGGCCAACAGCCGGCCGTGGCTGGGCGCGCTCAGCACCTCCACCGTCAGGCTGCGACCCGGGCCGGCCTGGTCGTTGGCGCGCACGTCAAAGCGCAGGCTGCCGTCCTCGGCCAGTGTCAGGCTGTCATTGACGGCGACCGGGGCCGGCGGCTGGGCGGTGACGGTGATGGTCACGGTGGCCGGGGCCGAGGCCAGCTGGCCGTCGCTGGTGACGTAGCTGAAACTGTCGCTGCCGACGAAGCCGGCGTCCGGCGTGTAGACCAGGCGGCCGTCGGCCGCGACCGTCACCGTGCCATGGGCAGGGCCGCTGGCGACGCTGGCCGTCAGCGGGTTGCCGTCGGCGTCGCTGTCGTTGGCCAGCACGTCCAGCGTGACGGCCTGGCCTTGCGCGGTGGTGGCCGTGTCGTTGGCGGCGACCGGCGCGTGGTTGCCTGGCAAAGCCGTCACGGTGATGGTGACGGTGGCCGCCGCCGAACTCAGCTGGCCGTCGCTGGCGACATAGGTGAAGCTGTCGCTGCCGATGTAGCCGGCGTCGGGCGTGTAGACCAGTCGGCCGTCGGCCGCGACCGTGACCGTGCCGTGCGCCGGGCCGGTGGCGACGCTGGCGGTCAGCGCATTGCCGTCGGCGTCCTGGTCGTTGGCCAGCACGTCCAGCGCGATGGCCTGGCCTTGCGCGGTGGTGGCGGTGTCGTTGGCCGCGACCGGTGCGCGGTTGACCGGCGGTTGCGCCAGGACAGTGATCGTGACGGTGGCCGCGGCCGACGCGAGCTGGCCGTCGCTGGCGATGTAGCTGAAGCTGTCGGCGCCGACGAAGCCGGCATCGGGCGTGTAGACCAGGCGGCCGTCGGCCGCCACGGTCACCGTGCCGTGGGACGGGCCGGTGTCGATGCTGGCCGCCAGCACGTTGCCGTCGGCGTCCTGGTCGTTGGCCAGCACGTCCAGCGTGATGGCCTGGCCCTGCGTGGTGGTCGCCGCGTCGTCGGCGGCGACCGGTGCGTGGTTGACCGCCGGCGTCACCGTGATGCTGACCAGGGCCGGTGCCGAGTTGGCGCGGCCGTCGTTGAGCTGGTAGCTGAAGCTGTCGCTGCCGACATAGCCGGCCACCGGCGTGTAGCGCAGCGTGCCGTCGGGCTGCAGGGACACGCTGCCGTGGGTCGGTGCGGTGAGCACCGTGACCTGCAGCGCATCGCCGTCGGCGTCGCTGTCGTTGGCGCGCACGTCGAAGCTGACCTGCTGGCCGGCGGACGTCGTGACGCTGTCGGGGTTGGCCACCGGCGCCGCGTTGGCGGGGCCGCCGGCCGGCGTCACGGTGATGGTCACCGTGGTCGGCTCGGACCAGCTGATGCCGTCGCTGACGCGGTAGCCGAAGCTGTCACTGCCGCTGAAGCCGGCCGCCGGCGTGTAGGTGACGCGGCCGTCGGGCAGCAGCGTCAGCTGGCCGTGGGCCGGGTTGCCGATGAGCTCCAGCGTCAGCGGGTCGCCGTTGGCGTCGCTGTCGTTGGCGCGCGGGTCGAAGGTCAGCGGCGTGTCCTGTGCCGTGATGACCGCATCGGCCTGCGCCACGGGCGGCGCGTTGGCCGGCAGCGCGTCGTCGAAGCGCACGTTGTCGATGATGACGCGGCTGCCCTGGGCGCCGAAGCCCAGCAGGTCGAAGTAGACGGACACGCCCTGCGACAGGTCGGCATTGCCCAGCGCGATGCTGACGCGGTAGGGGCCGGTGGCCGGTGGCGCGGCCAGCAGCGTGCCGTCCAGCGTCGAGAAGCGCACGCCCGAGGCACGGTAGACCGAGCCGTCGGCCTGCAGGTTGAGCACCGCGTCGGTGTTGCTCAGGCCAATGCTGCCCAGCAGCGACTGGTGCGTGGTCGGGTTGATCAGCGCCACCTCGAAGGCGTCCTGCGGGCCGCCGGCGGGGCTGTCGAAGGCGGCCTGCACGACGGTGAAGGTCAGCACCGTCGCACCGGTCGGCACCACAGTGAGGGTCTGCGTGAAGCGCGACGCGATGGTGGACGTCTCGGCGAGCACACCCTGGCCGTTCTGCACCGAGGCGGCGCCGCTGGCGGTCCAGCCGAAGCCGGCCGAGCCGGCGACGGCGTTGCCGAAGTCGCCGTTGGGCAGCAGGCCGGCCGCGCCGAGGTCGTGGGCCGAGCCGAGGTTGACCGACACCAGGGCACCCGACCCGGTGGCGGCGGCGCGCGCGGCCGTGATGATCTGCGCGTCCAGCGCTGACGGCAGGCGACGCTGGCCCAGGTTCAGGTGGCTGGCCATCAGGTCGCCGGCCGTGGCCGCGCCTTCCAGATGGGCGCCGTCCGAGGACAGCGTCACCGCGAAGTTGCCGGCGCTGAAGCGGTGGCTGCCGTCGGCCAGGCGGGTCAGGTTGCGGTCGAAGCCGGTGAAGCCGCTCATGAAGCCCAGCGCGTGGCCGACCTCGTGGCCCAGCACGGTCAGCAGGTCGTAGCGACCGACGGCTGCGCCGCCACTGCCGAACTCGGCGGCGTCCAACGGGGTCGTGTCGAAGAACCAGCCGTGGCCGTCCGCGTCCAGGTCCAGCACGATCCGGCCTTCGATGGGCACGCCGTTGGCGTCCAGCTGCGTGATGTAGGCCTCGCCCAGTTCACCGGCGGGCAGGTCGGCCAAGCTGATGCGCAGCTGCAGCGGCGTGGTCAGGCCCAGCTGAGCCTGCCACAGCGCCTGCACGTGGTCCAGCATGGCCAGGGCCGATGACAGGTCTAGCGTGGCGGCCGGCGCGGTGGCGCCGGTCGTTGCACCCAGCAGCGGCGTGCCGGGGCGGATCATGTCGGACGTGACCACACCACGCTGCTGCATCTCCTGCATCAGTGCGCGGACCTGGTCGTCCGTGCGCGGGCCCATCGTCAGCGCCGGCGCGAGCAGGTCCGGCCGGTTCGCGCCGATCAGCGGGAATTGCTGCTGCACCCAGGTCGGGTTGTAGTAGTGGTTGCCGGTGCGGGACAGCATGGCGCTGGGCATGCCGGTCGCCACCTCGTTGGCCATGCTGCGCAGGAAGATGCCCTTCTGCATGCGGTCGGCGTTGGCCAGGACCTGGTCGATCTCCGCCAGGCGCGTGGCCGTCAGCGGGTTCTCGACGACGTTGCGCACGGGCAGGGCCGTCTGGTGGCCGGCGTTGCTGGCGGAGATGTCCGTCCATTTCAGCGCCTGGTTGCGCGCATCCGCATAGCCCTGGGCGTTCTTCCAGTTGGCATCCCACAGGCTCGCGCCCTTCGTGCCCTGGACGACGTTCTGGTACTGCGCCGCGTTGCGTTCGCGCAGCAGCAGCTGGCCGGTGCCGTAGTCCATGCGGAACTGCGTGACGGTGCCTGGGCCGCCGATGAACTTGATCGTGTCCGCGTCCACGTAGCCGCCATGGGTCGGGTCCATGGTGGTGTGGGCGCCGTGCAGGAAGGAGGGCGTGTGGCCCTGCTGCGCCAGCGTCAGGTTCATGCGGTCGCCCATGGCCAGGATCTCGCTGTTGTTCAGCGAATAGGTCATGAGGCGGCCATCCTTGCCCGTGTAGGTCAGCGTGGCGCGGGCGATGTCCTGGTCGCCGCGGTAGAAGTTGCTGCGCATCCAGTTCTGGACCTTCTCGCCGACGCTGGCGCCGTCGTTGCCCATGACGGACTTGAAGAAGGACTTGATGTAGCCGCCTTCCGCGGCGATCTTGTCCTTCATCGGCACGATGCCGAAATAGGACTTCACGGTCTTCAGGTTCTCGGGCTTGGCCTCCAGGCCGAGCCTGGAGCCGATGCGGTTGCCCACGGCCGTCAGGTAGTCGGCCGAGCGCACGTCCACACGCAGCTTGCCCTGCACCGCGCCCACTTCGCTGGCGATGCTCATGCCCTCGCGGGCGGCGCGCTGGATCTCGGTCGCGACGGAGATCTTCTCGGCCTCCGACATCGCGCTGGTGGAGCCGATCTTCTTCAGGTTGTCCTTGACGAACTTGACGGACTTGTCCACCCAGGTGTCGGACATCTCCAGGGCTTTGGGCTCCTTCATGCCCAGCGCCTTGCGCACGGCCTTGGCCTCGCGATCGGACTGGTCGACGATGCGGGTCTCGGCCAGCTTGTCGATGAGCTGGCGGGCGCGGCCCTGGTTGGCTTCCAGGGCCTTGGCCGCGTCCTGGGCGGCGCGCGTCGCGTTGTCCGCCTTGCCCATGGCGGTGGTCGCGGCCGACTGGGCACGGGCCAGGTTGGCCTCGGCCTCGGTCTGGCGCACCAGGCCACGGCTGAGCTTCTCCATCTCGCTCATGCTCTGGCCCGAGGCCTCGGCCTTGCGGATGGCGGCCAGCTCGGCCTCGTTGGCCAGGCGGTTGAACTGGCCGGCTTCGCGCTGCAGACGCAGTTCGGCCATCTCGGCGCGGCTCGCCGACCCCAGCTTCTCCATGCTGCCGCCCAGCGTGCCCAGGCCCTTGGCCTTGCTCAGCACGCCCTGGGCGGCCATCGGGTCCAGGAAGATGCTGGCGATGTCGGTCGCGGTGCGCGCGGACTTGGCCGCGTTGCGGTAACCGGGCGACCACTGGTCGAACACGCCGTCTTCCCACTCGTTGAGCCGGGTGGTCAGGCCCTTGGACGGGGAGATCAGGCTGGGCAGGCTGACGATGGACTGCAGGAAGTCACCGCAGGGGCGGGTGAACTTGTCGACGATGGGGCCGACGGCCGCGTTGTAGAGCGCGTCGCCATCGCGCTGCATCTGCTGGTCGCCGATGAGGCGGCCGAAGTCGGATTGCAGCTTGCCGGCCAGGGCGGTGGCGCCCACGCCCAGCGCGTCGCCGGCGAACCAGGCCACGTCGGCCAGGCCGGTGCCGAAGGACACGAAGAAGTGCCCCACCGCGACGCCGCCGCCGACGATGCCCTGACCGATGGTGTCGGGGTTGACCATGTCCTTGGCGGTCTCGATGGCCGGGTTCAGGTACTCGTCCCAGAAGCTGGCGGACAGGCCGGTCGGGTCGAAGCGCGTGACGGGGTCGTTGGCGGCGTAGCGGTACAGGTTGGCGTCGCCACCGGCAAAGCCGGACGGGTCTTCGCTGATGAAGCGGCCGCCTTGCGGGTCGTACCAGCGGGCGCGCATGTCGTACAGGCCCAGCGCGGCGTTGAACTCGCGGCCGGTGTAGCTGTAGCGCGGCGCCGCGCCGGCGTTGCTCTGGCTGGTGATGGCGCCGAAGGCGTTGTAGCGCAGGTGGTCGACCAGGTTGCCGTTCGCGTCGGTGACGTCGCGCACCGTGCCCAGGTGGTCGGCCAGCGACCAGGTGAAGGTCGCGCCGTGGCGCTCCATCAGCACCTGGTCCATGGCGTCGCCCACCATGAAGGACTGCAGCACCGTGCCGGCGCCGTCCAGCACCAGGGCGACCTGGTTGCCGTCGTTGACCAGGTGCTGGGTGACGCCAGCGCCGGCGCTGTCGCCGTCGGCGTCAACCACATGCGCGATGCGACGGTCGAAGGCGTCGTAGCGGAAGCCCTCGCTGCGGACGACCGCGCCCTGCGCGGTGCTGATGATGGCGCTGACCAGGCGGTTGCGCTGGTCCCAGGTGTAGCGGGTGACCAGGCCGGTGCTGGTCTCGGTGCGCGTCAGGCGGTTGCCCTCGGCGTCGTAGGTGTAGCTGTAGCGGTCGTCACTGAGGACGCGGTTGGACGTGCCGATGGTGGCGCCGCCGCTGGTGGGGTTGCCGTTGGCGTCATAGCCGAAGGACTCGTCGGGCTGGAAGCTGAAGTCCGCGCCGGTGAGCTGGCCGCGGGCGTCATAGGCGTATTGCGTGCTGCCGTCGCTGCTGGTGGTGGCGACCAGGCGGCCGGCCACGTCCCAGCTGTGGACGATGTCGTTGATCGTGCCACCGGCATTGGCGTGCTTGATCTCCAGCACGCGGCCGGCGTCGTCCCAGGTGTAGCGCGTCGTCACGGCGGCGCTGGTGCTGGCGCCGACGAAGCGGTCCACGGCCAGCGTCTGGCCGATGGCGTCATAGCCCATGGTGACGCGCGCACCGGCGCCGGCGGCGCTGCCGGACTGGCTGACCTGGGTCAGGCGGCCCAGCGCGTCGTAGACGCGGCTGGTGCTGAGCACGGACTGGCCGTTGACCTGCTGGACCACGCTGGTCTGGCGGCCGGCGTCGTCGTAGCCGTACACCATGACTTCGTGCGGCTGGCCGCTGCTGCCGGCGTTGTCCTGGCTGAGCAGGCGGCCGGCGAGGTCGTAGCTGTAGGTGTAGGTCGCATCGGGGTCGCTGACGCTGGTCAGCTGGCTGGCGGCGTCATAGCTGCGCGTCGCGGTGCGCGCGACCTGGCCCTGGGCGTCCAGCCACTGCTCGCCGGTGCGGCGGTTCAGTGCGTCATAGCTGAACTGGGTCACCCGGTTGAGACGGTCCTTCTGCGTGACCAGGTTGCCCACGGCGTCATAGACGTGGCTGGTGACGGCGCCGAAGGCGTCCATCTCGACGACGCGGCGGTTCAGCGCGTCGTAGGCGTAGTCGGTGCGGTAGTTGTTGGCGTCGGTGAAGGACGCCAGGTTGCCGCGGCTGTCGTAGCTGTAGTGGGTGACGCCGTTGAGCGGGTCGGTCTGCGTCAGCAGGCGGTTCAGCGCGTCGTAGCTGCGCGTGGTCACCTGGTTCAGCGGATCGGTGCTGGTCAGCAGGTTGCCGGCCGCATCAAAGCTCCAGCGGGTCACGGCCGCAGCCTGGCCGTTGGCGCCGTCCGGATCGGGCTCGGTGTGCGCGATGCGGCGGTTCAGGTCGTCGTAGGCGTCGGTGCGCACATGGCCCAGCGCGTCAGTCGTCTTGACCAGGTTGCCCACCGCGTCATAGGCCATGCGGGTCACGCCATTGAGCGCGTCCGTGACCGTGACGGTGCGGTTCAGCGCGTCGTACGCGTAGTGCGTGACCTGGTTCAGCGGGTCGGTCGTCGCGATGACGTTGCCGACTGCGTCGTAGTCGCTGCGGGTGACGTGGTTCAGCGGGTCGGTGGTGCTGACGAGGCGGTCGAGGTTGTCGTAGGCGAACTTTGTCGTGCGGTTGAGCGCATCCGTGGCCGACGTGACGTTGCCGACGGCGTCGCGCTGGAAGCTGGTGACGCCGTTCAGTGCGTCGGTCAGGCTCTTGACGCGATTCAGCGCGTCGTAGGCGGTGGTCGTCGTGTGGTTCAGCGCATCGGTGACGCTGGTGCGGTTGCCATTGGCGTCGTAGCCGAAGCGGGTGACGGGCGCCGCCTGCGCGCCGGTGCTGCCGTCCGGGTCGGGCTGGGTGACGCTGACGACGCGGTAGAGCGCGTCGTAGCCATAGGTGGTGACCTGGCCGGCCTGGTCGATGCTGGCGACCAGGTTGCCGGCCTTGTCGTAGACGCTGCGCGTGACCTGGTTCAGCGCATCGGTCACGCTGGTGTTGCGGTCCAGCGCGTCGTAGCCGTACAGCGTGGTGTGGTTCAGCGGGTCGGTGACGCTGGTGACGTTGCCGACAGCGTCGTAGGTGACGACGCTGGCCGGCGCGGTCAGCGGGCCGTTTCCGTCCGGGTCCGGCTGCAGCACGCCGACGCGGCGGTTCATGCCGTCGTAGGCGTAGTGGGTCTTGCGACCCAGCGCGTCGGTCAGGGTGACCAGGTTGCCGACGGCGTCATAGGCCAGCGAGGTCACGCCGTTCAGCGCGTCCTTGACGCTCACGGTGCGGCCCAGCTTGTCGTACTCGGTGAAGCTGCTGCGGTTCAGCGCATCGATGCGCTCGATCTCGCGGCCGTTGGCGTCGTAGCGGTACTGCATCACCGGCGAGTCCAGCGGGCCGTTGGCGCCGTCCGGGTCGGGCGCCGTCATGCTGACCAGGCGGTCCAGCGCGTCGTAGCTGCGCAGCGTCACGCGGCCGGCAGCGTCGGTGCTGCGCGTCATGTTGCCGACGGCGTCGTAGGCGACGCTGCTGCTCTGGTTCAGCGCGTCCGTCGTCGTCAGGCGGCGGTTCAGCTCGTCGTAGCTGAAGGACGTGATGCCGTTCAGCGCGTCGGTGACCGACAGGATGTTGCCCACCGCGTCATAGCCGTAGCGGGTCACCGGCGCGGTCTGGCTGCCGCTGCCGTCCGGGTCGGGGCGCGTGGTGGTGAGCAGGCGGCCCAGCCTGTCGTAGGCGTAATGCGTCGCGTTGCGCAGCACGTCGGTGCTGACGGTCAGGCGGCCCACCTCGTCGTAGGCCAGCGTGGCGGTCTGGCCGGCCGCGTCGATGACCTCGATGCGGCGGTTCAGCGCGTCGTAGCCGTACTGCGTGGCATGGTCCAGCGCGTCGGTGCGGCGCACCAGGTTGCCGGCGGCGTCGTAGGCGAAGCGGGTCACCGAGGGGACCTGGCTGCCGCTGCCGTCCGGGTCGGGGGCGGTGACGCCGATGACGCGACCCAGGCGGTCGTAGGCCGTGGTCGTCACGCGGCCCAGCGCGTCGGTCACGGACGTCACGCGGCCCGCGGCGTCGTAGCCGGTCAGCATGACGCCGTTCAGCGCGTCGGTCATCTTCACGGCGCGGTTGCGCTCGTCATAGGCGTAGCGCGTGACGGCGCCGATGGCGTCGGTCATGGACAGCAGGTTGCCGACGTCGTCGTAGGTCAGGTAGCTGACCGGTGCAGCGAGGCTGCCGCCGCCGTCCGGGTCGGGCTGGTGCACCTCGATGGCGCGGTCCAGCGCGTCGTAGACGCTGATGGTCTGGCGGCCCAGCGCGTCGGTGGAGGCGACGATGTTGCCGACCTTGTCGTAGGCCAGCGTCCACTCGCCGTTGCGGGCGTCCGTCGTCTTGACCTCGCGGCCCAGCTTGTCGTACTCGTGCTTGGTGACGTGGTTGAGCGCGTCCGTGACGGTGAGCACGTTGCCCATCGCGTCGTAGGTGTAGGTCGTGACCGGCGCAGCCTGCTGGCCGCTCACGCCGTCGGGGTCGTCGTCGGTGATCTTCAGCACGCGGCCCTGGGCATCGACGGTGAACTTGGTGCTGCGCCCGGTCTCGTCGATGCTTTCGATGACGTTGCCGGCCGCGTCGTAATGCAGCGTGGACGTCTGGTTCAGCGCATCGATGCGGTTGGCGCGGCGGTTCAACGCGTCGTAGGTGAAGTGCGTCGTGTTGTTGCGCGGGTCGGTGGTGCTGAGCAGGTTGCCTTCGGCGTCGTAGGCCAGGCGCGTGATCGGCGCGGTCAGCGGGCCGCCGCCGTCCGGGTCGGCTTCGGTCAGCGTGACCAGGCGGCCCAGCAGGTCGTAGGCGCGCGTCGTCACGGCACCGGTCTCGTTGGTGCTGGTCAGCACGTGGCCCACGGCGTCGTAGGTCCTGGCAATGCTGCTGCCGTCGGCGAAGTGGGTGGCGGTCTGGCGGTTCAGCGCGTCGTGCTCGTACTCGGTGGTGTGGTCGAGTGCGTCGGTGACGGCGACCAGGTTGCCGGCCGCGTCGTAGCCGTAGGTCGTGACGGGGCCTGCGCCGCTGCCCCCAGCCGGGTTCGGCTGGGTGACCTGGATGCGGCGGTCCTGGTTGTCGTAGGCGTAGCTGGTCTTGCGGCCTTCCTCGTCCGTGGAGGCGACCAGGTTGCCCACCTTGTCGTAGGCCATGGTGGCCACGCCGTTCAGCGCGTCCTTGCGCGTGATCTGGCGGTTCAGGTCGTCATAGCTGTAGGCCGTGGCGTAGCCGCGCGCATCGACGATGGCGACGATGTTGCCGACCGCGTCGTAGACCGTCTCGGTCTTGGAGGCCGGCGAGCCGCCGGAGCCCGGCAGGTTTTCGCTGACGCGGCGGTTCAGCGCGTCGTACAGATAGGCGGTCTTGTGGCCCAGCGGGTCGGTGAGCGACTTCAGGTTGCCGACGTTGTCGTATTCCCAGCGCGTTTCGCCGTTCAGCGCGTCCGTCATCAGCACGCGGCGGCCCACGTTGTCGTAGCCGTAGGTGGTCTCGTGGTTCAGCGCGTCGGTCACCTTGACCAGGTTGCCGACCTTGTCGTAGCCGTACTTGCGGACCGGCGTGGCCTGCTGGCCATCGGTGCCGTCGGGGTCGGGCAGCGTCGTCTGGATGAGGCGGTTGAGCTTGTCGTAGACGTTGACCGTGGTCGCGCCCACGGCGTCGACCAGCTTCACGACATTGCCGTTCTCGTCGTAGCTGCGCGTGGTCGTGCCGTTCAGCGCGTCGATGGTCTTGACCAGCCGGCCCATCGCGTCGTACGCGTAGGTCGTCTTGTGGTTCAGCGCGTCGGTGGTGGAGACCAGCCGGCCGGCCGCGTCGTAGGCCATCGTCGTCACCGAGGGCAGCAGCGGGCCGTTGCCGTCGGGGTCGGGCAGCGTGATGCTGATGCGGCGGTTCAGGTTGTCGTGGCCGTACAGCGTCTCCCGGTTCAGCGCGTCGCTGGACTTGATCAGGTTGCCGGCCGCGTCGTAGGCCCAGGTCTTCACGCCGCCCAGGGCGTCGGTCTGGCGCACCGGGCGGTCACGCAGGTCGAAGTCGGTGACGGTCTTGTGGTGCAGCGCGTCGAAGCTCGCGATCAGGTTGCCGACCGGGTCGTAGACCGCCGCCGTGATGCCATGCAGCGCGTCTTCGGTCTCGAAGAGGCGGTTCATCGCGTCGTAGCGGTACTGGGTGACCTGGTTGTTCGCGTCGGTGCTGCTGGTGCGGTTGTTGGCCGCGTCGTAGGTGTAGGTGGTCTTCTTGTCGTTGGCGTCGGTCTCGATCAGCAGGCGGCCGCGGTCGTCGTAGGTGTAGCGGCTGGTGTGGCCTTCCTCGTCGGTGACGGCGCTGACCAGGTTGGCGCGCTGGTACTCGTAGGTCTTCTCACCCTGCAGCGCATCGGTCTGCTTGACGAGGCGGTTGCGCAAGTCGTAGCTGTACTCGGTCGTGTTGTGACGACCGTCGGTCAGCTTCTTCAGGTTGCCGCTGGCGTCGTATTCGCGGGTGGTGGTGTGGCCCTCACGGTCCACGGTGCTGGTCAGGCGGCCCAGCTGGTCGTAGGTCATCGTCGTGACTTGGTCCAGCTCGTCCGTCTGCGTGAGCATGTTGCCCGCCGCGTCGTAGGTGCTGCTGCGTGTGCTCGGCGTCAGCGGGCCGCCGCCGTCCGGGTCGGCCGTGCGCGTGGCCACCACGCGGTTCATCGCGTCGTAGCTGTACTCGGTGCGGTGGCTGTTCTCATCCACCATGGCCGAGATGTTGCCGGCCAGGTCGTACTCGTAGGTCTTGAAGCTGGTGTCCGGGTAGCGGACCTTGGCCAGCCGGCCCTGGGCGTCGTAGAAGTACGCGGTCTGGCGGCCCATCGCATCGGTCTGCGTGGCCAGCATGCCCTGGGGCAGGTAGGCGTACAGCGTCTGCGTGCCGTCGGCCCAGGTCGTGCCCAGGTTGTTGCCCTTGGCGTCGATCTGGTAGTGGGTCGTGTGGCCCGCGGCGTCGGTCGTGCTGGTCAGCCGGTTGAACTTGCCGTCGTAGGTGAACGTGGTCGTGCCGTAGGCATCGGTCAGCGTCAGGCGGTTGCCGCGGCTGTCGTAGGTGGACTCGGTGAAGCCGCCGCCGATGTTGCCGGTCTTGATGACGTTGCCGGCCGCGTCGCGCGTGTGGTTCAGGTACTCGCCCAGCGAGTCTTGCGCTCGCAGCGTGCGGCCCTGCTCGTCCATCGTCTCGATGCGGACGTTGCCGTTGGCGGACTTCATCGTCGCTGTGAAGGTGTCGATCTTCTTCGCCGACGCCTGGGCCGGGCTGGCCTTGTCGATGGTCAGCGCCGGGTCGGTCAGGCCATTGAGCTGCCAGGGCGTGACCTCGGTAGTCGAGCCGTCGGCGCGCTCTACCTTGATCAGGCGGCCGCTGACCTCGTCGTAGATGTGCAGGTCGGTGGCGCCCAGCTTGCTGGTGGACGTCGTCAGGTGGCCCTGCGCGTCGTAGCCGTAGCCGACGAAGGACTGGTCGGGGTCGATGACCTGGACCAGGTTGTCGCCGCTGTAGACCAGCTTGGTGACGCGGCCGGCCGGGTCGGTGATGCTGGTGACGTGCTTGCCGCTGTAGCCGAACTCGGTCTTCAGGCCGACCGGGTCGGTGATGCGCGTCAGGTTGCCCTTGGCGTCGTAGTCGTACTTCGTGGCGTTGCCGTAGCGGTCGGTCACCTTGACGAGGTGGCCGGGCAGGGTCTCGCCAGTGGCGGGGTCCTTGGTCGGCGCGGAGTAGGTGTAGACCGTGCCGTCTTCCAGCGTGCGCTCGAACTCGCCGTTGGCGTTCTTCTTCAGCGTGACCTGGTTGTCGTCGGCGCCGCGGTAGATGTCCTGCGTGCCCGTGACGCAGGTGGCGCTCTGCAGTTCCGGCGTCTCGATGTGGTTGTAGTGCTGCGCGTTGCCGTTGCCGTCGGTGACGGTGACGCCGCCTTCGGGGTCCACGTTCAGCGTCTGCAGGCCTTGCAGGCTCCAGCCGCGGCCGAAGGCGCTGTCGATGCCGTTGGTGTTCAGGCGGGTGCCGTTGCTGATGCGATCCTTGCCGCCCAGCTTGGCCGTCACCGTGTAGTGCACGTTGCCGGCCGCCAGGCTGCTGAAGTCCACCATCATGGCGGCCGTGATGACATCCTGGCCGGGGTTGATTTTCCAGTACTGGGTGGCCGTCGTGACGCTCTTGCCGTCCTCGCCGGTGGCGGTGATCTGCACCGCCATGATGAGCTTGCCGTCCGGGCTGAGCTCGTCGGCGCGGGCATGCGGGCGGTAGGCGTCCAGCTCGGCGGCCAGGCCTTCGAAGCTGAAGTTGATGATCTGGTTCGGGTCGGCGGCCAGCGAGTCGTAGTTCAGCATCAGCTGCTGGGTCTGGCCCAGCGACTGGTAGGACACCAGCGCATGCGTCTCGTTGACGATGCCGCTGTCCATCTGAACCGTGGAGCCGACCTGGTCGGGCGGGCAGTTCTGCGGGTCGCCGACGATGGCGTCCAGCAAGTCCTTGACGCCCATGTCGTTGCGGTCGTTCAGCGCGCTGCTGCGGCCGAAGTCGAACTGGTTGACGATGCGCGGGCCGGGTGCCACCTCGGTCGGGTGCGAGGACAGGCCTTGCGCGGCGCCACCGGTGGCGAACGGTGCGTTGGGCGAGATCTGCACGCCCGGCGGCACACCCTGGGTGTAGGGCACCTTGGCGGTGATGTTGTTGTTGGCGTCGAAGGTGACGATGTACCAGTTGCCCTTGGGATCGCGCCAGTAGGGCAGCACGTTGTTCTGCGCGTCGATGTAGTGGCCGAAGCCGTCCATCACATAGGGCACGCCGAAGCTGTACTCGCCGCGGGCGAAGCTGGCGCCGATGACGCGGTAGTCGGCCTTGATGTCGATGGCCGTGTTGTAGCCCTGCAGGTCTTCCTGCAGCGGCAGCAGCTCGGCGTTGTCGGTCAGCTGCTCGATGGGGAAGCGCGACATGCGCAGCTTCTGCGCGGGGGTGAGGCTGCTGTTGTTGTAGATGGCCTCGACCTGGCCGATCAGGTTGACCAGGTTGTAGGCCATCACGGCGCCGGTGCTGCGGCGCACGCCGCCAGGCACGCTGGGGTCGGGGATGACCACGTCCACGCCGCGGAAGGCCGCGAACAGGTAGTTGTAGCCCGAGGCCAGCGTCATGTTGTCCAGCACGCCGATGGGGATGGGCGTGGTGGCCGCCAGCAGCTCGCCGTTGCGCACGATGCCGATGTTGCTGCCGCTGGGCTGGCCGCTGCCGGGCGAAGTCAGCGCGTAGTCGGGGTCGGACGACGGGATGCCCTGCTGGTAGCGGTTGTAGCCGGCCACCAGCATGTACTCAGGGTGCGAGTGGCCCAGCACGCTCTTGAACGCATCGGCCGGGATGACGATGACGTCGCCCGCGTTGTTGACGTCGAAGCTGTTGTTGGTGCCGCCCAGCGTCAGGCCGTCACCGCTCAGCAGTGCATGGGCCGTGCCGAACTGCGAGGCAGTCAGGTCCTTGACGTCGATGTAACTGACCGCGTCCTCGTTGTCGAAGTAGCGGTTGGTGAACAGGATGCGGTTGGGGTCGCCCGAGTTGCGCAGCGCATAGGTCTCGTCGCCGGTCGGCACGGCGCCTAGCACTTCCCAGTAGTGCTTGGGGTTGTGGTTGGGCGTCGCGCTCGCGGGCCGGTCGGCCGCGTCGACGTTGATGACGTAGATGGCGCTCTTCTGGAAGGCGAGCAGCGGCTTCTCGTAGCCGGTGCGGTTGGGCGCGGCCACGTACAGGCGCTTGCCGTCTTCGCTGACGACCAGCTCGCGCAGGCCGAAGGGCGCCACGCCGACGTCGATGGTCTTGATGTACTGGTTGAAGGTGGGCGAGTTGGGGTCGATGTCGACCACGTAGATCAGCCCGTGTCCCAGCGCGCCGCCACCCTGCTTGTCTTCCTCGGCGATGTAGGCGTAGTGGTTGGCCGGGTCCAGCGTCACCCAGGACGGGCGGGCACCGGCGGGCAGCTTGATGATGGTGCTGGCGGGGTCGCTCGCATCCTTGATCTTGACCTGCTGCATGGCGACCATGTCCACCAGGGCCAGGCCGTTGCGGCCGTCGGGGTTGCCCGAGACGGTGACGTAGGCGCGCGTGTGGTCGGCGGTCAGCGCCGTGTCGCGCGGGTAGTAGCCCACCGGCACGGTGGCCACCAGCTGCAGCGCGGCCGTCTGGCCGGCCAGGCTGCCGGCGGCCGGGTTGCCCTGGGTGTAGATGCCCACCTGGCCCAGCGTGCGCAGCGCCGAGACGACATAGCTGCCGGGTGCGGGCACCTGCTCGGGCGCGCTGATGTAGGCCTGGTCCAGCGGCTTGATGGTGCCGGTGCACTCGTCCCACTGCGGCACCTTGTCGATGCGCGCCACCGAGACCTTGGCCAGGCCCAGGATGACGGATTGCGGCACCTTGACCGCGATGGTCTCGATGCCGTTGGCATCGGTCGTCACACTGCCGGCGAGCTCGCCGATCTCGGTGACGCCGTTCTGCTGGAACATCACCTTGAGCGCGGAGCTCAGCGTGCCCGCGGGGCCGCTGGCGAAATGCACGCCCGACAGCAGCAGCACCGGCTGCACCTGGCCGTTGACGTTGCGGAACTCGAAGCCGCGCGACAGGATGATGGGCGCGGCCGGCACGGCGGCCACGGGCTGGTTGACGACGGCGTTGAAGGTCGTCGTGGCACCCGGGTTCAGGTGCACGCCCACCGTCGTGACGATGGGCAAGCCTTGCACGGGGATGGCGACGATGTGCAGCTGGCTGACGTTGAAGCTGACCGCGATGGTCGGCGCATAGGTGGCGATGCCGCCCACGCCCGGCGCCGCGATGAAGGGGATCATGCCGACGGGCACGTTCACCGTCAGCGTGCCCTGGACCAGGCTGATGTTGTCGCTGGGCTTGCCCAGCATCCAGATGCCGGAATTGAGCACGCCGGGCCACGGCGGCGAGCTGGTGCGGGCGATGTGGTCGGCGCCGACGACGGCGACCTCATTCTGGAACCACTTGCCTTCCATCTCGCCCTGCGCGTTCGGCAGGGCGCCGGCACGGAACAGGTACAGCCGCGTGCCGACCGCGACGCTGTCGGGCACCTTGACGGCGAACTGCGCCGGGTTGTCCAGCGTCTGGCCGCCCAGGTCGATGTTGAAGGCGCTCAGGAACTCGAAGTCCTGCGGTACCGGCATCGGCAGGGCGGACTGCTGCACCCGCTCGATGGAGACGGTGCGCGGCTCTTCCATCGAGTCGGGCGCGACGGTCAGGATGGCGCCGTCCGGCGTCGCCACGGCGCCGCCCTGGGCGCCCATGGTGGTGCTGCCGATGTCGGGCGCGCGCACGTGGATGGGCACGCGGAACTCGGCACCGTTGTAGACGATGGTGACCTCGGTGTCGCCCTCGGCCAGGCCGCGCACCATGCCGGCGGCGTCCACGCTGACGACCTGGTTGTTGCCCGCCACATAGGTGGTCTGGGCCGTCACGGTGTCGCCGCCCTCGACCTTGACCGTCAGCGGCTTGTAGCCGGTGCCGGGCACAAGCGTGATGGCATGCGGGTAGACGTCCAGGCCGCTGAAGATCTGCAGGTTCTCGAACGGGTTGGGCTGGCCCAGCACCAGGGCCGTGGCCGTGGCGATGCTGCCGCGCTGGGCGGTCAGCGTGGAGAAGCCCTGGGCCGTGGAAATGATGGCCTGGTTGGCCACCAGGCGGGTGGTCGTGGCGTTGCTGACCGAAAGCGTGATGTAGCTGCTGTCCAGCACCACGTCCTGCTGGTCGGCGAAGTCGCCCACCACGGCGGGCAGGTAGCGGCTGCCCAGCGCCAGGGTCGGGTTGCGCTGCAGGAAGTCCAGGTGCAGCAGCGGGGCGTCGCTGACATGCACGGTGATGTTGCCGGCCGCGGACTGCGTGAAGCCGTCGTCGGCGATGACCGTGAAGCTGGCGTCGCCGGCAAAGCCGGCCTCGGGGCGGAACAGCACCCGCGTGCCGTCGCCCGACAGCGTGGCCGTGCCGTGCGTGGCCGAGACGATGCGGAAGCTCAGCGCGTCGCCCTCGGGGTCGCTGAGGAAGGAAGAAACCGGCACCTGCGTCAGCAGGTCCACGTGCGTGAAGCCGGAGCCCGCGCCGATGCTGGGGCCCTGGTTGGGTGCGAAGCCCAGGTTGGCGAACAGCAACTGGGCGTCGGAGGTGTTGACCTGACCGTCGCGGTTGATGTCGGCCGCGGCCAGGAAGGCCGCCTGGCCAGCGCTGCTGCCGCGCGCGGCCATCAGGGCCGCGGCGTCCGTGCCGTCCACGCGGCTGTCGCCGTTGACGTCGCCGGCGGCGAACAGGTGCAGCTTGTAGTCCCCCGCGCCGCTGCCGGCCATGCCCGCGATATGCAGCGTCTTCAGGCCTTCGGCCGTGATGCGGAAGATGGCGAAGCTGCCTTCGGCGTCGCTGCCGGAGACGATGGCCTGCGCGCCTTCGATGACGGGCAGGGCGGGGGCCAGCGTGCCACTGGTGGCCTGCACGCGCACGCCCAGCAGGAAGCTGCCGCCCTGGGGCAGCTGCACCTCACTGGGCCGCACGGCCAGCGAGTACAGCGCCTGGCCGCCCGCGGCCAGCGTGCCGGTGGTGTCGTGGGCCAGGTAGCCCAGCGCGGCGCCCAGGTCGCCGTCCAGCGTGCGCACGCTCACCGTCTGTCCATAAGTGATGGCCTGGCCGCCGCCGCCCGGCGCGGTGGCCAGCGTCAGCAGGTGGCTCGCCGGGTCGGCATAGCCGTAGCGCTGCGAAGTGCCGGCGGCCATGTCGCGCGCCGAGACCAGGTTGCCCAGCGCGTCGTAGGCGTAAGTGAACATGCGACCGTCGGGCGTCGTGACGCGTGTCAGCCGGCCCTGCGTGTCGTTGCTGAAGACGATGCCGTCGCCGCCGGTGGCGGTCACGCCGCTGCCGTTCACGTCCAGGTGCACGCCGTCGGCATAGGTGATGCCGGTGACGCCCCGGCCGGCCTGGATGTCCCAGCGCGTGCCGTCGGCGCCGACCAGTGTGTACTGGGCGCGCTCGCCGGCGAGGGCCGCGGGGTTGTAGGCGCTGCCGTTGTCCAGCGAGTAGAACTTGCCGGAGGCCTGCTGCAGCGGCAGGCTGGCGGACTGCAGCTGCCAGGTCACGCCCGCATCGGCCACCCAGCGCGGCTCGTAATAGGTGAAGCCCTGGCCCACGACGGCCACTGGCTGGAAGCTGAAGCCGGCGCGGCCGCCGTCCGGCGTGTCCACGAAGACGCGCGTGCCCCAGCGCAGTGGGTTGTAGACGCCGCTGGCCTCGGAGCCCGTCGCGGGCACGTCAGCCGTGACGCCCAGGTCACGCCAGGCCAGGCGCCAGCCGGCGCCGAAGCTGCCGGCCTGGTCGGCCGTGAAGGAGTCGTAGCGGCGCGTGAAGTCCAGCGTGTGGCCGGCCAGCGTGGCCGTGAAGTCGGTGCTGCTGCGCGTGTAGCGGCCGGCGTCGTTGGCGGCGTCCAGCTCCAGCGCGGTGCGCACCTCGGCGCTGCGGCCGGCGATGTCGGTGGCGGTCAGGCGCAGCTGGTAGAAGCCGCGCGCAAAGCGGGCCGGGTCCAGCGTCGCGAGCGCGCCCGTGACGGGGCCGGTGCCGCTGGCCAGCGTCGTGAAGCTGTCGATGCCGGTGCGGGCGATGGCCAGCGTCCAACCCTCCAGGTTGCTGTCGACGATGCTGCCGGTGATGGCGAGGGGCGCGGTGACATGGGCACCGCCCAGGGCCGTGTCCAGCGACACGACCGGTGCGCTGTGGTCCAGCGGGTCGCGCACGCGCAGCAGCGTGGTGCTGCTGGCCGTGTAGCCGTCCAGGTCGGTGGCGGTGGCGGTCAGCTGGTACAGGCCGCTGGCCGGCGCCGTGAAGACGGCGTGGCCGTTGGCGTCCAGCGCCAGCGGCGCACCATTGACCGTGAGGGTGCGCGAGGCGACGGCCGAGAAGGCGTCGGCCAGCACGTCCATGGCCACCGGCTGCCCCGGCACGGCGGGGAAGCTGGGCGTCAGCACGATGCTGGGCACGGGGCCGGCCGGCTGGGCCGTGACGCGCAGCGCCAGGCCGCGCTCGACGGTGGTGATGCCGTCGGTGACGCCCACGACCGCGAGGAAGTCGCCCACCTGGCCGGCCGTGGGGGTCCACAGGATCTGGCCCGTGGTGGCGTTGAAGTCCACGCCGTCGGGCAGGCCGCGGGCCGTGAAGTGCAGCGGGCTGCCGACGTCCAGGTCGGTGGCGACCAGCTTGAACTGCATCGTGTCGCCCAGCGCCACCTGGTGGTGGGTGAACGACAGCACCGGCGCGCGGTTGACGTCGGCCACTTCCACGTGCACGGTCATCGCGTCCTGCAGGCCCAGCGGGTCGCGCACGGCGAATTGCAGGTCGTAGCTGCCGGCCTGGTCGTAGCCGGGTTGCCATGTGAACACGCCGGTGGCGCGGTCGAACTCGGCGCCTTGCGGCAGCGCGGCCAGCGGCGCATAGGTCAGCACGTCGCCGTCCGGGTCGGCCCCGGTCAGCGTGAAGGTCAGCACGCGCTGCTCCTGCGTGCCCAGCGGCGGGATGCGGACGATGACCGGCGCCTGGTTGGTCGGCGTGACGGTGATGTCGAACTTCTCGCTGCTGCCGGTGGCGCCGTCAGAGACGGTGACCAGCACGTCGCGGTAGATGCCGGCGGCAAAGTAGTCGGTGGCCCAGCGCAGGCGGCCGGCGACCGGGTCGAAGACTGCGCCGGGCGGCGCATTGGCGATGCTGTAGGTCAGCGTGTCGCCGTTGGCGTCGGTGGCGGCGAACTGCAGGTCCAGCAGCTGGCCTTCGGCGACGCTGCGGTTGCCGATGGGCTGCAGGATGGGCGCGGCGTTGCTGTTGCGCACCGTGATCGCCACGGTCTGCGCGTCGCTGTTGCCGGCGCTGTCGGTGACGACGAAGGTGACGGACGTCGTGCCTGCGTCGGCGGCGGTCGGCGTCCAGGTGAACACGGCGCTGCCGTATTGCGCGCCGGTCACCAGCGTGGCGCTGGCCGGCTTGCCGTTGACGGTGAAGGTCAGCGCGTCCTGGTCGAGGTCGGTGGCCTTGACGGTGAACTGCAGCGGCTGGCCCACCAGGGCCACCTTGGGGCCGATGGTGGCGAGCAGCGGCGGCTCGGCGGCTGAGGCCACCTTGACGACGAAGGTGGTCGAGGCCGACAGCGCGGCGGAGGCGCCGCCGCCGTCGCCGTTGTCCGTGGCGGTCAGCGTGACGATGTAGTCGCCGCGGTCGCGGTCGCCCGGCGTGATGCGCAGGAAGCCGGTGCCGTTGCCGGTGGAGACGAAGTTGAACAGCGGCGTGCCGCCGCCGTCACGCGTGGGCTGGCCGTTGACGGACACCGCGTAGGGCAGGCCTTTCAGCGTGACCGTGAAGACGACGTTCAGCGGGTTGCCGTCGGCGTCGGTCACGGTGACCGGCACGTCGATGGGCTGGCCCTTCTCGACCTGCAGGTTGGCCTGCGGCGTCACCTCGGGCGGGCGGTTGGCGTTCACGACCTGCAGCGGCACGGTCATGCTGGTGGACAGCGGTGTGCCGGTGCCGTCGCCGTTGTCGGTGGCAGTGACGACGACGTTGTAGCTGCCGGCCTGGCCGTAGCCGGGTGTCCAGCGCAGCGTGCCGGTGACGCTGTCGAACGTGGCGCCGGTGGGCAGGCCGGTGACGCTGTAGGTCACCGTGGGCAGCGTCGTCTCGGGCGCGGACAGCGTGCCGTCGGCCAGGCGCACCTGGGGCACGTAGCGGGGGTTGTCGGGGTCGATGGCGCTCAGCAGCAGCGTCAGCGTCTGGCCTTCCAGCACGGCGGCGTTGACGACCGGTGCGAACACCGGCGCGGCGTTGACGTTCAGCACCGTGAAGTGCACGGCGCGCTCGACGATGGTCTCGCCATCGGTCACGCGGAAGCGCAGCGTGTACTCGGGCGCGCTGTCCAGCGGCGGCACCCAGTTGAAGACGCCGGTGTTGGGGTCCAGCGTGGCGCCGGGCAGCAGCAGTTCGGCGGAGAAGCGCAGGGTCTGGCTGTCGATGTCGATCGCGCGCAGCGTGAACTGCACCGGGTCGCCCTGGCGCACCGTGCGGTCGGGGATGCCCAGCAGCACCGGCGGCGCGTTGGCCTGGTCGACGATGACGGTCAGCGAGCGCGTGACGGTGTTGATGCCGTCGCTGACGGTGAAGCTGAGGTTGCGGTACTCGCCGGCCGCATCAAAGCCGGGCGTCCATTCGAAGACGGCGCGCTGGCTGTCGAAGCGCGCACCGGGCGGCAGGCCGTTGGCGGCGTAGCTGAGCAGCCGGCCCTCGGGGTCGGCGGCGGTGATGGGCAGCGTGAAGCTCTGGCCTTCCAGCAGGCGCACGCTGGGTGGCAGCTCCAGCACCGGCGCGCGGTTGGCGCCGGCCGTCTCGATGACGAAGGCCTGCGTGGCGTAGGCGCCGCGCGTGTCGTAGACGCGCAGCACGACGGACGCCTTCTCCGGGCTGTCGGTCGTGGGCGTCCAGCTGAGCCGCCCGGTGGCGGCGTCCAGCGTGGCGCCTTGCGGGCCTTGCAGCATGACCCAGGTCAGCGTGCTGTGCTCGGGGTCGCCGGCCTTGGCGTCGTAGACATAGGGCGTGCCGGCCGTGGCGCTGGTCAACGGCGCCTGGTTGAACAGCGGCGTCTGGTTGGGGTAGGGCAGGGCGTAGACGCCCGCGCCGATCTCGACCCGCTGGCCTTGCGGGTTGTTCAGCTTGATGGTGGTCAGTTGCGTGGACGCGCCGCGCGCGAACACGCCGCCGGGCAGGCCGGCGCCCAGGTCCAGCAGCCACAGGCCGTTGGCGCCGACGGTGGCGCCGGCGGCCGAGCCCTGGAAGTAGCGCGACGGGTCCAGCACCAGCAGCAGCGGCACCTTGAGGTCGTACTCGCTCTTGTTGGTGACCTTGACGTCGAAGGACAGCGTGCCGGTGGCGCGGTCGGAGCGCGTGGCGACGAACTGGATGTCCAGCAGCGTGGAGAAGTCGGACACGGCCGTGAAGGCCACCGTGTGCGCGACGGCCATCTCCAGGCCGGCGGCCGAGCGGATGCGCTTGGCGACGGTCAGCGTGTAGTTGCCGCCGTCCGGCGACTCGAAGCGCAGCGTGGCGGTGCGGCTGGCGGCGTCGTAGCTGAGCGCACTGATGGCCACGGCCTTGCCGGTGCTGTCGACCAGCGTGTAGTTGGCGACGTTGCTGACGGAGGCGAGGTCGCCCGCGCTGCCCACGCGCATGTCGTGGTCGAAGGTCACCGTCATGCTGCTGATGGGCAGCGCGACGATGGCGCCGGCCGCCGGGCTGGTGCGCAGCACCGCCGGCGCTACCAGCGGCGCCAGCACGTCGACCTGGGCGCCGTTGGCGATCAGCAGGCGTCCGTCGGACGTGGCCAGCAACTGCTCGGCGCTGGGGCCGCCGGTGGCGACCTGCAGCCAGTTCATCGTCGCCAGGTCCACCATGTACAGGCTGGCCTTGTCGGTGCTGCCCGAGGCGATGCGGGACGACACGAACAGCAGGCCCTGCAGCGCAGTGCCGGGCTGGCCGAAGGTCAGCGAGTCCAGTTCGGCGGCGATGTCCAGCTGCGCCTGCGCGCGGCCCTGGGCGTCGAAGCGGATGACCTGGCCGCGCTTGGGCCAGGCGGTGGCCCACAGGCTGCCGTCCGGCGCGATGGCGAGGTCGTCGACGCGGACGTTGCTGAAGTGCGTGAACGTGCGCGTCGTCGGGTTGAAGGCCTCGACGCCGTTGCCCGACGACACGTAGAACAGGCCCTTGACGCGGTCGAAGGCCAGCGACTGCGTGATGCTGTCGCCGTAGCGGTTGATGATCTCCAGCGTCTGCGGGTCCAGCTCCAGCAGCTGGCCGCCGCCGCTGGTGGCCCACAGGCCGCCGCTGGCGTCGTAGGCCAGGTCGTAGACGGGGCTGTCCAGCTGCACGGCCGGCGTCAGCGCCTTGCCGCCGGTGGGGTCGAACAGGTACAGCGCGCCGCGGTTGCCGCCGCCGCTGACGATGAAGCGCCCGTCGGGCCGCTCCAGGATGGCCAGGGGGCCGATGCCCGAGAAGCTCTGCGTGATGCCGGTGCCGAAGGCCTCGCCGCTGAACGGCGCCAGCACGCTCTGGAACAGCGAGGGCCGCGACGAGACGGCGCCAGGCAGGTTCTGCTGCGCCTTCAGGAACAGCTCGTTGGTGCTGGTGGCGTTGCTGGGCGCCGGTGCCGGCGCGATGTCCTGCGTCGTGCGGCCGACCTGCGGCGTGCCACCCACGTCGACGACGCTGCCGTCGCCGGGCAGGTCGCCGCTGGGAGCCAGCTCACGGTTGCCCGCGTTGTCGATGGACAAGGCCAGGAACTGATAGCTGTGGCCGGGGCGGCCGCTGTAGACGCCTTGCTTGTCGGTAGTCTGCTGCTTCCACAGCGTCCAGGCGCCGCCGTCCTCGCGCACATAGACGCTGGTGCTGCGCACGCCGGAGCCGGTGTTGCCGTCCACGGCCTGCCATTGCACGGCGTAGTCGGCGCTGCCGGCCTGCACGGGCGCGGCGGTGAGGGTGGTCTTGGGCGGCGTGACGTCCAGCGTGCTGGTGACCTTGCCGGTCTCCATGGGCGCGCGGCTGTCCAGCTCGACGCGGGCCTGCGCCGTGATGGTGGCGCCGTCCTGCGCCTCGAAGGCGGCCTGCACCGTGTAGCTGACGAAGGCCTGGCCGCGGCCCTGCGCGTCGTCGGGTTGCAGCAGGCCGCGCGTGGCGTCCTGCAGCACCTCGCCGGTGTCGGGGTCGATGGCCTGCAGCAGCCAGGTGGCCGTGTGGGTCTCGGGGTCGACGCCGGCGCTGACGCGCACGATGAAGCCCAGCGAGTTGCGCAGGTCGAAGTCGCCCTGGAAGTTGGCGCGGTCCTGCGGCACGTGGATGGTGACGCCGCCGATCTTGATGTCGCCCAGGCGGAACGAGCGCACGGACAGGTCGCTGTCCAGCACGGTCGAGATGCGCGCCTGGTTGGCGGCGCTGCCGGCGCCGGCCGGGTTGGCGAACTTGATCGTGTAGGGCAGCGGCGTGTTGGCGGGCAGGTATTGCGCGTCGCCGTAGCCGTTGGGGCCGATCAGCGAGGCGCCGTCGTTGGTGCTCTGCGCGATCTGCTCGAACAGGCGCTGCAGGTCCAGCAGCGTCAGCGTGTTGCTGCTGGCCAGCGACGAGAAGCCGGGGTCGGTGGACGTGACCGACGAGCTGCTGCTGAAGGGCGAGAAGATGTTGATCGACTGGAAGTAGGTCGAGTGCGACAGCGCCAGGTTGTAGTCGCCGTAGTTGCCCGACACCGGCACGGGGATGCCGTACTCGCCGCATTCCTGCGACTCGCGGATGTCGTACCCGATCAGGTCGGTCAGCGTGCCCGGCATGTCGCCGTACCAGGTGTGCATCTGGTCGAAGAAGGCGCTCAGCGTGGCGGGACCGCTGATCTGCTGGCCCACGGGGCCGACCAGGATGCCGCTGGCCAGCGTGGCCATCAGGCTGATGACCTTCTCGTCGCTGCGGATGGGCGGGGCCTCGTCGGCCGGGCGCAGCAGGCCGCTTTCCTCCAGCGCGCCCAGGTAGGCGTTGACCCAGGTGTCGTGGTCGGCCGCCAGGTTCACCAGCGCCGCGTTGGCCTTGGTGTCGGCCAGCACGGCGGTGCGCAGGCGCTCGGCCTCCTTGGTCTGCAGCCCCACGAACTCGTCGCGCGTCAGCGGCGTGGCCGCGGCGTTCACGTTGAACAGGAAGGGCGCGAACAGGCCGATGCAGTCGTTGATCTTGGCGTTGGGGTTCTTGAACCACTCTCCCAGCCAGCTGCCCAGCGAGCCGACGCCGTCCTTGAGCACGTCGGCCTTGGCCAGGTCGGGTCGCGCCTCGTAGACGGCGCGCTTGTAGGCCTCGAAGTTGCGGTCGAAGATGGCCTGCAGGCCGGGGTAGGTCGTGACCGAGAAGTTCATGCCGACGTAGCCGCCGGACTCGACGTCCAGCGCGTAGCCGGGCGCCAGCATGGTGCCGAAGCTGTTGACCTCGCTGTCCAGGCTGGCCCAGCCGACGTCGCTGCGCAGGCCGCCGTCCGGCTTGCCGGACACGTTGGAGCTGAAGCTGGTGTACGGCAGGCCGTAGACCTTGGCGTTGTCGCCCAGCTCGGTGACGCCGAAGCTGAAGTAGACGTAGGGCGTGTCGACGTTGGTCAGGCTTTGCAGCGAGATGCTGTACAGCCCCGTCTGGCCCGACGGCACGACGCGCGGGCCGCCCAGGCCGATGGTCACGTCGATGGGCAGGGCCGTTTCAACGAGGTAGCGGTAGGGCAGCGTGGCCATCGCACCGTTAGGGTTGATGACGGCCACGTCGTACAAGCCATGCGGCACGTTGGTCAGGTCGAAGATCGCCTTGATGGTGGTGGCGTCGATGACCTCGTAGCGCACCGGCGCCACTTCCAGCAGACCCGGGCGCACCAGCTTGACCACGGCGCCGTCCTTGAAGCCGGCGCCGGTGATGGTGGCGCTGACCCACTTGCCGTCGCCACCCTGGTCCTGCGAGATGTCGGTGATGCTGAAGGGCAGGGTCTTGGCGGTCAGCGTGACCGGGCTGGCCGCGCCGATGCCGGGGCGGCCCTGGATCAGCACGTAATAGTCGCCGGCCTGGGTCGTGGGCACGAGCGTGCTCGGGTCGGCCGACAGCACCTGCAGCGCACCGAAGTCGAACGCCGACGGGCTGGCCGCGTCGCCGTAGCGCACGTAGAGCTCGTTGCTGGTCAGGTCGGCGCCGTCCAGCGCGACCTGCAGCGTCTCGTTGGCGCCGACGGTGACGCGGAACAGGCGCTGCTCGCCGGGCGCCAGCGTGGTCTGCAGCGGCACGCCCAGCGCCAGCGTGGGCACGGTGACGGCCAGGGCGGCGGCGCTGCTGGTGGTGTTGTTGCGTTCGCCGATGCTGGCGCTGGCGCCTTCGTTGACCTCGTTGTAGATGTCGCTGCGGACGATGATGCGGTAGCTGCCCGCCTTGGCCGGCGGCAGCTTGGCGGTCAGCTCGGAGATGTAGCTGTCGCCGACGATCACCGTGCCGGTGTGCAGCACCTTGCCCAGCAGGATGTCCTGCAGGCCCCAGGCGCTGTCGACGGACAGGTAGACGGAGTCGGTCCACGAACCCTCGGCGGCGGCGCCGGTCGCGTTGCTGACGGTGAACTTGATCTTGACGGTGTCGCCCGTCATCGCTGTGGGCGGCACGACGATGTCGCCCACGACCAGGTCGGCCGGCGGCGGCAGCTCGATGAGCAGCGGCGTGGCCCGGGCGGTCGCGTTGTTGTCCTCGTGCGTGGCCTCGAAGACCTTGCCTCGTGGCTCGCTGGAGGCGCTGGTGATCGGGTCGGTGACGACAAAGACGTAGTAGGAGCCGGTCACGCCGGCCGGCAGCTTGAAGGTGCCGGTGCCGTCGTAGGTGCCGCCGTTGCCGGCGACCACGCCCTTGTGCTCGATGTCGCCCAGGTAGCGGTCGGCGCGCGGGTCCAGCACCGGGTCGACGGACAGGTAGACCTGGTCGCGCCAGGTGACGTTCGCCGGCGTGGCGGCGCCGCCCTGGTTGACGACGGTGTAGTTGACGGTGATGTTCTGGCCGCGGATGGCGTGATCGACCGTGTCGATGGCGACGACGCGCAGGTCGGCCGCGGGGGCCTGCGTGACCTGCACCGGCAGGACGACCACGTTGTTGCCCTCGTCGCGGAACTCGGGCACGGCGTCGCGGTTCTGGAACACCTGCTTGACGCCCACGTTGGCGGCGCCATTGGGCTCGGTGCCGATCACGTTGGCATCGGTGAATGCGATCAGGTAGAACGGCCCGTCGGCGTCGGCGGGGATCTGCAGGTTGGCGTTGACCGTGTAGCTGCCGCCTTTGGCCAGGCCGCCCAGGTGCGTGAAGCTGGCGAGCTGCAGGTCGCTGCTGTCCAGCGACGGGTCGCGGGACAGGTAGATGCGGTCCGCCCAGCCCCATTCGCGCGTGTCGCGGGTGCCCTGGTTGGTGACGGTGAAGCTGACCGCGACCGACTGGCCCGACGTCAGCGCGCCGGGGACGTTGATCTGCGAGATCTTCAGGTCGGGCTCGCGGTAGGTGACGTTGATGTCGCCGCGGGTCAGGTTGTTGGTGGACGCGGCGCCCTCGTAGACGGAGCCGCCATAGAAGGCGCGCGAGTCGGCGTTCTTGCCGGCGCTGGCCTCGGTGGAGTTGGGGTCGGGCGCGGCATCGGTGGCCACGTAGACGTAGTACGGCCCGTCCCAGCCGGCCGGCACGGTGATGTCGCCCGTGGTGGTGTAGCTCTGGCCGTTGGCCAGGCCGCCGCCCGCGGCGTGCACGAAGCTGCCCACCTGCACGGCGCGGTTGCCGAAGGTCGGGTCCGGCGACAGGTAGACGCGGTCGGTCCAGAAGTGCGTGCCGCTCCAGACGGCGCCGCCGTCGTTGCGCACGGTCCAGGTGACTTGCGTCTTCTCGCCCGAGTAGTTGACGGGCAGCGAGCTGACCGACACGACCTTGAGGTCGGCCGGGCGCGCGACGACGGGCGCCTCGACGGTCTTGTGGTTGTTGGTCTCGTTGCTCTCGATGACGAAGGGCGCGATCGGGTTGGCGTCGGCGATCACCGACACGTACATGCCCTTGAGCGCCGGCGACAGGTCGAAGCTGCGCGTCTGCGTGTAGCTCTTCAGCGGGTCCAGTGAGTTGGCGCGCTCGAAGGCGCCCAGGAACCAGATCTTGGCGTTGGGGTCGGTGATGTCGGCCGTGTCGTGCGCGAAGACGTAGTCGTACCAGGTGTTGCCGACACCGATGGCCTGGCCCTCGCCGATGTTGCGCACGGTCCAGGTGACGGACAGCGGCCCGTCCACGGAACCCGGCTGGGCGGCGCTGGTGTTGGTCGTGATGTCGGTGACGATGAGGTCGGGCAGCGGCGGCGTGGGCGTGCCGATGATGTCGATGGCGCGCGCCTTGTAGTTGCTGCTGTCGGCCTCGTTGGGGTCGTCGGGGTTGACGTTGCTGGCGAGCTGGTCCTCGTAGACCGCGTCGTAGGCGTCGCTCCAGGGGGTGATGTAGTAGGTGCCGGAGGCGATCTGCTGCGGGATGCGCACCTTGACTGTCTGCGTGTAGGTCTCGCCCACGGCCAGCACGCCGCTGTGGCCGAAGGCGCCCAGCTGCACCGCGTCGTTGCCGGGGATGACGATGGGCGAGCCGTCGTGCGACAGCACCGAGCGCGCGCCGGGGCTGGGGCGGGTCTTGTCCTTGGTCAGCCAGATGGTGTCGGTCCAGCCACTGATGCTGGTGGGGGCCGAGCCCTTGTTGGTGACCGTGTAGGTGACGGTGACCTCGCCGCCGTAGACGCCTTGCGTCGGCGCGACGACGGCCGACATGACCAGGTCGGCCAGCGGCTGCGGCGTGATGTTGACGGCCTTGACGGCGTAGTTGTTGCTTTCGTTGACGCTGGGGTACTCGTCCACCGCGCCGTCGGCGTCGGCGATGACGATGAAGTAGCCCGGGCCGCGCAGCCGCTCGGGCAGCACGAAGCTGGCCGCCGTGCTGGGGTACTGGCCGCCATTGGCGTCCAGCGCCGAGCCGTTGGGCACGGTGGCCAGCAGGATGTCGTCGGCGCTGGGGGTGTTGTTGTTCGAGAAGTAGACCTTGTCGAACCAGCGCGGCGTGCTGGTGGGCACCGAGCCGCGGTTGACGACCACGAAACTGACGGACGCACTGCTGCCCGCGGTCACCGTGGCGGGTGCGTCGACGTTCTCGACCTGCAAGTCGGGCCGCGCCAGCAGCGACAGCGTCGTCACCGCGTTGTTGACGAGGGTGTTGTTGTCCACCTCGACCGCGCCCTCGTACACCGTGTTGCCGGTGTCGGTGGCGACGACCACCTGCCAGCCGCCCTCGATGCGGGCCGGCAGCTTGATGCGCTCGGTGCGGGTGTAGGTCAGGCCAGCGCCCAGCGGGCCGCTGCTGGTGAAGCTGCCCAGGATGATGGGCCGCGGCGAGGCCGGGTTGCTCGGGTCCACGCCGGTCTTGCGCAGCGACACCACATCGGTCCAGCTGCCGTTGGCAACGGCCGTGCTGTCGTTGTGAACCGTCCAGGTGATGTCGACCGTGGCGCCCTCGTTGGCGGCGGTCGGCGCGCTGATGGCCGTGACCTTGAGGTCGGGCGCAGGCGACTGGGACACCTGCACGGGGCCTGCGCTGCGCGCGTTGCCGGCGTCGTTGTGAATGAACTCGAAGGCCTGCTGGCCGGCGTTGGTGCGCACGGTCACGTAGACCGGGCCGGACAGCGTCAGCGGCAGCGTGATCTCGCCGGTGCGGCTGTAGCCGCCGCCCGCGCCGACGGCGCCGAGGTGGTCGAAGCCGACGTTCAGGAAGGGCTGGCTGCCGTCCGGGTTCAGCGACAGGCTGACGACGTCGCTCCAGCCGTTGGTGCTGGTGACGGCGATGCCCTGGTTGGCCACCGTCCAGCTCACCGACAGCTTGCCGCCCGACTGGGCCGTGGGCGCGACGCTGAGGTCGGTCAGCACCAGGTCGGCGTAGGGGATGGGCATCAGGTCCAGCGGCGTGGCGGCGCTGTCCCGGTTGTTGGCCTCGGATCCGTTCTCGAACACCTGGCCGGCGGAGTCGGTGATGACGAAGACCTTGTAGCGGTCCGGCCGGTAGGACGCCGGCGCGAAGATGGTCTCGTTGCGGGTGTAGCTCTGGTCCTTGCCCAGGCCGCCCTCATGGGCGAAGCTGCCCAGCACCAGGTCGTCGGCGTTGCCGAGGATGTCGTCGGTGGACAGCACGACCTTGTCGGTCCAGCTGCCGGTCAGGCCGGCGCCGGTGCCGGCGTTGGTGACGGTCCAGCCCACGGTCACGCGGGCCGGGTCGGCGATGACGCGCTGCGGCGCGGTGACGTTGCCCACCACCAGGTCGGCATAGGGCGCCAGCGTCACGTCGATGGCACGGGCCACCAGGTTGTCGGTCTCGCTGCCGACCTCCTTGATCTCGGCCTTGGCATCGGTGACGGCCACCAGGTACCAGCGGCCCTGCACGTCGACCGGCAGGTTGACGTCGAACGCGACCTGGTAGCCGCCGCCGGCGACCAGCACCTGGCTGGTCACCTTGGCGTCCAGCAGCCGCGACGCATTCGTCAGCGTGGGCGTCTGGGACAGGTACAGGCGATCGGTCCAGCTGCCGTTCAGGCCGGCGCTGCCGGACTGGGCGACGTTGAGCACGACGTGGACGGGGTCGCCGGACGCCGCGGTGGTGGGTGCATCCAGGCCGGCGGCCGCCAGGTTGACGTGGCGCAGCGCCGTGGGCTGGGCCGCGGCGGCCTGGTTGTTGGCCTCGCGCTGCGACTCGTAGACGTGGTGGCTGGCGTCCGTCACGACCAGGATCTGCGCCGTGTCGGTGTCGGCCCAT
This sequence comes from Roseateles sp. P1_C6, assembly GCF_056406315.1. NCBI lineage: Bacteria > Pseudomonadati > Pseudomonadota > Betaproteobacteria > Burkholderiales > Sphaerotilaceae > Roseateles > Roseateles sp. P1_C6. The sequence goes on along the minus strand of NZ_JBFUAK010000009.1, from coordinate 314,792 downwards.
TCGGGCAGCTGCACCTGCAGCGATGCGTCGTAGTGGGCGCCCTTGGCCAGCGCCTCGTTGCGCGTGCGCGTGCCCAGCAGCGTGGCGCCGGCCAGCAGGCCGTTGCTGCTGAGGTAGACGTAGTCCGTCCAGGGGCCGAGCGCATCGGCCTCGCCGGCGTTGGCGACGCTCCAGGTGACGGTGGCGGCGGCGCCGCTGAGGGCCTGGGTCGGGGCGATTACGTCGCCGGCGACCAGGTCGGCGGACGGCGCGGGCGCCACGGCCAGCGGTGCCGGCGCCATGCCCAGGTTGTTGCCCAGGCGCGGGCCTTCATAGACGCTGCCGTCGATGTCGCTCTTGACCAGCACGGTCCAGTTGCCGGTCTGGTCCATCGGCAGCGTGACCAGCTGGCGCACCGTGTAGGCGTCCAGCACCGCCAGCGGGCCGTTGTGCAGCACGGTGGCGAGCAGGATGTCGTCGCCGTTGCCGAACACGCCGTCCTGCGACAGCACGACGCGGTCCTTCCAGCTGCCGGTGGCGGGTGTGTCGCCCGCGTTGCGCACGCGCCAGGCGATCTCCACCTGCGTGCCGGCCACGGCCGCGGTGGGCGCGCTGACGACCTCCACGTTGAGGTCGGAGAAGGGCGCCGCGATGCTGATGGGCGTGGCCGCCGAGGTGTTGTTGGCGCGCGTGTCGGGTTCTGGCACGGCATTGCCGGCGTCGGTGCGCACGAGCCAGTTCAGCGTGCCGTCGAACTGCAGCGGCAACGTGATCTGAGCCGTGGCCGTGTAGGAGGCGCCGGCTGCCAGCGGGCCCTGGTGGGCCACGTCGGCGCTGGCACGCGTGTCGCTGCCGCCATAGGTGGTGTCGACCGACAGTTCCAGGTGGTCGACCCAGCTGCCGGTCGCCGGCACGCTGCCGATGTTGGTGACCGTCCAGCTGACGGTGACGGTGTCGCCGCCCTTCGCATTGGCCGGCGCGACGGGCGCGCCGACGGACAGGTTGGGATAGGCCGCCACGGCCGACGTGACGTTGAAGCTGGCCTGGTTGTTGGACTCGGCGGTGTCGGAGGGATTGGCCTCGATCAGCGCGTTGTCGACGTCGCTGGTGACGGTGATGGTCAGGTTGCCGGCGCCGGCCAAGCCGTCGGGCAGCGTGAAGCTCAGCTGGCGCTGGCGCTGGCCCTCGGGCGCGATGGCGCCGTCGGTGACGGCGTCGTAGAGCACGACCTGGCTCAGCAGCGTCTGGTGGGTGGTGTTGTTGAACACCGTGACGCGTTCGGCAAAGCCGGCGCGGACGGTGGCGTTGCCTTCGTTGTTCAGCGTCCAGCGCAGCGTCAGCGGGGCGCCGCTCTGCACCGGGCCGGGGTCCAGCGCGAGATCGCTGGGCCGCACGTCGGCCGCAGACTGCACCGTGAGGACCGCGGTGTTGTTGCTCTCGCCCGTGCCGTCCTTGTTCAACTCGGTGATCAGGCCACCGGCATCGGCGACGACGGTGATGGAGAAACGGCCCTGCGAGGTCGCGCCGGCGGGCCAGGGCAGGACGATGCTGCGGTTCAGGCCGCTGCGTGACGCCAGCACGCTGCCGTCGTGGGTCAGGCCGCCGCTGTAGACGACCTGGTTGGTGACGAGGTTGCGGATGACCACGGTCTCCTGCCACGGGCCGCTGGCGGCGCGGTCGCCGGCATTGCGGACGGACCACCGCACGGTGACCTCGTCGCCGGGCTTCCAGTCGGCTTCGCCGGGCTGCACGTCCAGCTGCTCGACCAGCAGGTCGGCATAGGTCGGCAGCGTGGCCGTGACCTGCGTGGTGGCGGTGTTGTTGGTCTCGGCCGTGCCGGCCGGGTTGCGCTCGTCGAGCTTGTTCTCCACGTCGGCCGTGACGGCCACGCGCAGCAGCCCGGCGCCGCGGGTGCCGTCGGGCAGGGTGAGGTGCACGGACCGCGCGACCTGGCTGCCGGCGGCCAGCGGACCGTCGCTGCCGGCGTTGTAGGGCAGGGGGACGGTGGCCAGCACCTCGCCGGTGTCGGCGCGGCTGACGACGACGCGGTCGGTCCAGCTGCCGCTGGTGGGCAGCATGCCGTCGTTGCGCTCGGTCCAGGAGACGGTGATGCCGCTGCCGGACTCGATGCTGCCGCTGTCGCCCACGACCTGCAGGCCATGCACGGTCAGGTCGGCGGAGGGCTGGTATTCCAACCCGGTGATGCGCACCGGCGCGACGTCGGGCAGCGGCTGCACCAGCATGCGCAAGGCATTCGCCGTTGCGCTGTTGTAGCGGCCCTCGACGGCCAGTGTGTAGGTGCCGCCGTCGCGCAGCGTCTGCACGTCCAGGTCGGCCAGGTAGTCGACGCGGGCCAGCAGGTTGCCGCCCGGGCCGTACAGACGCCAGTCGGCGTTGTTGTTGGTGAACTGCTGGGCGTCGAAGAAGAACTTGTCGCCGGCGTTGGCCGTGAAGCTGTAGAGCTGCGTCTCGGTGCCGCTGGGCAGCGTGGCCGTGAAGGGCAGGCCCAGCGTGATGGGCGTGGCGACGGCCATGTCCAGCAGGCGGAAGGCGAAGGCGCCGGTGTCGTCGCCAGAGGCATCGATGGTCAGCGTGTAGCTGCCGGGCACCAGGTCCAGGCTGGGGTCGTTGCCGATGTGCCAGGCGTCGCTGGCGCGCAGGCCACGCGCGTTGACGACGGTGCCCAGCGGCCCGGTCAGCGTCCAGCTGAAGTCGGCGTTGTTCAGCGTGTCCATCAGCACCTGCTTGCGCTCGCTCAGCGTGAAGCTGTAGCGCGCCTGCTGGCCGGCCTGCGTGAAGCTGTCGGCGATGCGCGCGCCCAAGCTCAGCGGCGCGACGATGTCGGTCACCTTCTGCACGTTGAAGCGGTAGGCGTTGGTGATGCCCGCCTGGTAGCGGCGCCCCTCCAGCATCAGCGTCCAGGTGCCGGTCTGGTCCAGCGCGCTGGTGTCGATGTCGGTGCCCAGGCCGGTGATCCAGCGCTGCTGGCCGTTGGGCGCAATCAGGCGCCAGGTGCTGTCGGCGTTGCTGGCCTGCTGGGCATCGAAGAAGAAGCGGTCACCGGCCGTGGCCGTGAAGCGGTACAGCTCGGTGCTGTTGCCGGGGCTGAGCGCGGCGGACTGCGGCGTGCCGGGTGTGACGGCGGTGGCCGTGGCCAGGTCCAGCAGCCGGAAGCCATACAAGCCCGTGCCGCTGCCTCCCACGCTGAGCGTGTAGGTGCCCGGCGTCAGCGTCATGACCGGGTTGGCCTGGTAGTCCCAGCTGCGCGCCTGGAAGGTCTGGCTGTTGAAGGTGCCGCGCTCGCCGCTCAGCGTCCACTGCAGGCCGCTGTTGTCGGCGCGTGGGTCCATGACCACCTGCGTGGTCTGCGCGATGGTGAAGGTGTAGAGATCGCGCTGCGTGTTGACCGTGCGGTTGCCGGTCTTCAGCTCACCCAGGCTGACGGCTTGCGCGGCCGCGGGCGTGGTGCTGATGCGGGCCCAGTCCACGGCCACTTCGGACGGGTGGGCGGCGCCGCCGATGCTGTCGAACTGGTAGACGCTGAAGCGCATGCCGTCGGGGAAGTCGTCGGTCGTGGCGCCCAGGTCGCGGCTGGCCAGCTCGGTGCCGGTGTCGCTGAGCAGCACGGCGCGCAGGTTGCCGTTGGCCGGCGCCTCCAGGCGCAGGCGATACCAGGTGTTGTCGGCAAAGGCGAAGGCGGGGTTGTTGAAGCTGACGCCGCCAATGTTGTTGGTGCCGCTGCGGAACTGGCGGTTGCCGCTGGCGTCGCTGAACAGGTTGACCCAGGCGTTCTTGCTGCTGTCCGCCGGGTTCATCAGGTACAGGCCGATGAACTCGTCGGTGCTGATGCCGGCGCCTTGCACCAGCGTGTTGAAGCGCACCTCGTAGTTGACGCCCTGGCCGGCCACGTTGCCAACGCTTTGCAGCTGGTTGCTGGTCTGGTAGGTCGTCTGGCTGGTGCGCAGCCGCACGACGGAGGCGCCGTCGACGGTGTCGGGGGTCAGCGTCATGTTGCTGCCCTGCACCGTCCAGCTGGCGCCCGGCGCGACGTCGAAGCTGTCGTCCAGGCCGGCAATGCGCTCCGCCAGCGTGTTGCCCTGGCGCGTGATCTGGAACCCCAGCGAATTGGGGTTGCTGTTGTTGCGGTAGCCCTCCAGCAGCAGCGTGTAGGTGCCGCCCTGCAGGTAGGTCCGCGTGGCGATGTCGCCGTTGAAGCCGCTGCTCCAGAGCTGGTCGCCCGCGGGCGAGATCAGCCGCCAGCGCAGGTTGGCCGTGCTGGTGGCCAGTTGGTCGAAGAACAGGCGGTCGCCCGCCGTGACGGTGAAGCTGACCGCCTGCGTCGAGTGGCCGGGCTGCAGCGTCAGGTTGATGGGCGTGTTCAGGCTCACCGGCGTGGCGGTGGCCAGGTCGACGAGGCGGAACGCGAAGTCGCCGATGTCGTCGTTGGGCGCGTCGATGGTCAGCGTGTACTGGCCCTGGCGCAGCGCGTAGACGACGCGGTTGGTGTCCGCCGGGTTGGCGAGCACGCCGTCCGTGCCGCTCTTGTCGTTGGAGTCGCTGGCCTGGAAGCTGCGCGCGTTCACCAACGTGCCGTCGGGACCAGTGAGGCTCCAGTTGAAATTCGTGTCCTTCAGCGCATCGAAGACGACGCGTTTGGCGGCGTCGACGTTGAGGGTGTAGACGACTTGCTGGCCTGGCGTCGTGATGCGGCCGCGCACGGTGTCGGGCAAGGTGTCGAACAACCCGACCAGGCTGCCGTTGCGCCCCTGGGCGCTGCGGTCGGGCAGGGCGGTGCCGCTGGTCTGGTCCAGCGCGTAGTTCAGCACCAGACCTGCGCTGTCGGGCGCGGGCGGCGTGGTGGTGCTGGCGGCGATGTCGGCGTTGCTGCGGGCCACGCTCCATAGCTGCACGTCGCGCATCTGACCGCGGTAGACCGAGACGTCGCTGCTCAGTTCCTGGCGGGCCTGGCCCAGCGTCAGTGGCGCGCTGGAGGCGACCGCATCACCACCTGCCAGGGCGACCTTGGCCTGCTCCACGCCGTTGACGAGGATGCGCAGCTGCTTGCCGTCGCGGTCGATGACGGCGGCGACATGCTGCCACTGCCCCCACTGCACAACGCCGGCCGCGGTGGTCACGCTGCGGTTGCTGCCGTCGCCGGTGGACAGGTGCAGGCTGCCGTTGCGGTTCAGCCAGAGGCTGTAGGTGCGCTGGTTGCTGTTGCCGTCTCCCTTGTAGAACAGCGTCGTCCAGCTCTGGGCTGGCTGCTCTGGCGAGATCCAGGCCGCCATCGTCACGTTGTGCGTCAGGTTCAGCGCGGGGTCGGCCGGCACCTGCAGCCATTGCGTGCCGTCCAGCGCCAAGCCGTTGCCGCCCTGCCAGGCCGGGTCGAACGGCTGGCCCTGACCCAACACCAGCGGGCTCTGCGTGTTGACCACCGGTTGCAGGTTGAAGCTGTAGGCGCTGGGCAGGCCGGTGTTGCCGCGCCGGCCTTCGACCAGCAGCGTGTAGTCGCCGCTGACGGGCAGCGTGAAGGTGTCGATGTCGTTGCCCAGGCTGGTGGTCCACACCTCGGTGCCGTAGGGCGAGATGAGGCGCACGCGGCCGTCGGTCGTGCTGAAGGCCTTGGCGTCGAAGTAATAGGTCGCGCCGGCCTGTCCCTGGAAGCGCCAGCCGTCCGTGCGGCTGCCGGGCGTCAGCGTGCCGCTGATGTCGGTGCCCGGCGTCATGGCCGGCAGCGCTGCCAGCGGCAGCAGCCGCAACGCGTAGGGAGCCGTGTTGTCGCTGCTGGCGTCGAAGGTCAGCGTGTAGCTGCCGGCGAGCAGGTCCAGCACCGGGTAGGCGTCGCTGGCATCGGTGCCGGCGAGATTGCGCGTGATGTCCAGACCGCCGGGGCCGGTCAGGTGCCAGCTGATGACGCTGTTGGCATTCAGCAGCGCGTCGGCCAGTACGCTGGTGCGCTGGTTCAGCGTGAAGGTGTAGGTGTCGGTCTGGCCGGGCTGCGACAGCGTGCCGGCGATGACGCCGTTCAGCGCGCCGAAGCTGTTGACCACCTGCGCCGAGCTGGCCGCGCCCAGCACGGGCGTGCTGCCGTCCGCAGCCACGCTGTCCAGCGGCAGGTAGACCGACAGGCCCGCCTCATTGCCGGCCAGCGGGGTGTTCATCCCCGTCTGCAGCTGGGCGCCGGTGCGTGCCACCGACCACAGCCTGACCTCGTCGATGAGGCCGTCGAAGGAGAAGGTGGAGGTGTCGGCGAACCAGGCGTTGCCGACCTCCAGCGCACCGGTGGTGTCGATGGCCGGGGCGCTGCGCAAGGCGCCGCCGGAGGAGAGCGCCGTCTCGACGCCGTTGACGAACAGCCGGATGCGCGGCGTGGCGGCGCTGCGGTCGATGACCATGGCCACATGGGTCCAGGTGTCGGTCGGCACGAGGCCGGCCACGCTGCGGGCGCCCTGCAGGCCCGTGGCGTCGCGCGTGTCGCCGTACAGCGAGCCGTCGGCGTTGACCCACAGCGTGTAGGCGCGCTGGTTGGCATCGTCCTTGGCGACGATGGGCATCCAGCTGTTGAAGAAGCGCGTCGGGTTGATCCAGGCTTCGACGGTGAGGTCATTGCGCAGGTCGGTCGCCGGGCCGTCGGGCACCTGCACCGAGTTGACCTCGTTGGCCACCAGCGCATTGCCGATGCGGCCAGGCGCGGTCTGCGGCGTGACGCCCACCGATGTGCCCAGCGTGATGGGCGTCACGCTGTCCTGGCGCGGCAGCAGCCGGAAGCTGAACGTGTTCTGGCGCTGCGCGTTGCGGCGGCCTTCGACCAGCAGCGTGTACGTGCCCGTCATCGGCGCGGTGAAGGTGTCGACGTCGTTGGCCAGGCCGGTCGACCAGACCTGCTGGCCGTTGGGCGCGACGAGGCGGTAGATGCCATCACCACCTCCCGAGCTCAGCTCGTCGAAGAAGAACTTCTGGCCGGCCGTGGCCTGGAACTTGTAGGCCAGCGTCTCGGAGGCCGGCGCCAGCGTGCCGCTGACGATGTCGCCCAGCGGCAGCGCGGCGGCCTGGCCCAGGTCAAGCAGGCGCAGCGCATAGGGCGCCGTGGCGTCACCGTTGGCGTCCATCGTCAGCACATAGACGCCGGGCTGCAACTGGTAGACGGGATAGCCGTCCTGGGCGTCCGACTGCGCCAGGTTGGCGCTGTCCACCACGCCCTGCGGGCCGCTGAGGCTCCAGCGGACGGCGCTGTAGCTGTTGGTCAGCGCATCCAGCGCGATCCAGGTCGGCTGCGTCACCGTGAAGCGGTAGCGGTCGGTCTGGCCGGGCTTGCTCAGCGTGCCCTGGATGGCGCCGGGCACGCCAGTGAAGTCGTTGAGCACGGGGATGCTCAGCGCCTGCGGGCCGCTGTCGGCAACGCTGTTGCCGCTGCCTTCGTCCATGCCCAGCCGCAGCGACAGGCCAGGCTGCGAGCCGCTCAGTGTCTTGCTGAAGTTGTCGCTGATCTGCTGGCCGCTGCGGGCCACGCTCCACAGCCGCACTTCATCGATGGCGCCGTCGAAGTCGCCATAGGCGCTGTTGTCTTCGACCGTGGAGCCGATCCGCAGCGGCGCCGTGTTGGCGACGGCGGGCAGGCTGCGGATGTTGTCCTTCTGGCCCGCCAGCACGCCGTTGACGTACAGGCGCAGCTGGCCGCTCGTGCGGTCGATGACGGCGGCCACGTGCGTCCACGCACCCAGCTGAATGGAGCCGTTGGCGCTGGCCAGCCATTGCTCGCCGGTGCTGTCGTAGGTGGACAGGTGGATGTAGCCGTTGTTGTTCAGCCAGAGCGAGTAGGTGCGCTTGCCGTCGGTGTCACTCTTGATGGCGATGGGCTGCCAGGTATTGGCATAGCGCTCCGGCTTGATCCAGGCTTCGAACGTGACGTCGTTGCGCAGGTCCGTGGCCGTGCCGTTGGGCACCACCAGGTCGCGCCGCGTGTCCAGCGTCAGCGCGTTGCCAACCAGCGCCGGCGCGCCGGGCACCCACAGCGGGCCGCTGTCGACGCCCTGCGCCAGCGTGATGTCGACCGTGCGATCGCCGGTGTCGCCCACGCGGAAGGCGAAGGGCTGCGGCGCCGGGTGGCTGTTGTAGCCGTTGAGCACCAGCGTGTAGCGGCCCGATTGGGTGAGGTTGATCTCCTGGTCCACCCAGGCCGACGTCGAGAAGACCTGGTCGCCGGACGGGCCGACCAGTCGCCAGTCGCCATCCAGGTAGAGGCGGGTGTCGAAGAAAAAGCGCTGGCCGGCCGTGGCGTCGAAGCGCCACGTCTGCACGCCGTAGCCTGGGGTCAGCTCACCGGTGACCAGCTGGTCCAGCGGCAGGGCAGGGGCCGCAGCCAGGTCCACCAGCCGGAAACCGTAGGTGCCGGTCGTGTTGCCGTCGATGCGCAGCGTGTAGTTGCCAGCCTTCAACGGCAGCGTGGGCCAGTCGAACCAGTTGCCGCTGGCGACGACGCCGCGGTCGTCCATCAGCGTCCAGTGCGTGGCGGTGCTGTTCTCGCGCGTGTCCAGCAGCACCTGCGTGGGTTGGCCGAGGCTGAAGCTGTAGACGTCGCGTTGCGTCGTGACGCTGCGGTTGCCGGTGGTCAGCTGGCCCAGCGTCAGCGGCTGCAGGGCAGGGGGCGTGGTGCTCAGGCGCGCCCAGTCGACGGCCACGTCGTGCAGCGCCGTGCCGCCTGTCGACGTGTTGGACTGGTAGACGCCAAAGCGCGCGCCGCCGGCAAAGGCGTCGGTCGTGACGCCCAGATCCAGCGTCATCAGCTCCGCGCCGACATCGCTCAACAAGGTGGCCTTGATGGTGCTGTCCGTCGCGGCCCACAGGCGCAACCGGTACCAGGTGTTGTCAGTGAAGTCGTAGCCGGGCGTCTGGAAACCCGTGCCGCCCACGCCGCGGCTGTCCACGCGCAGCGTGCGGCCTGCACCGGTGGTGTTGCTGCTCAGCGCGGTGGCCACCCAGCGGGTGGTGTCGGTCACGTCCATCATGGACAGGCCGATCAGCTCGTCGAAGCCGGTGGCCGCCGATTGCACCAGCGTGTTGAAGCGCACCTCGTAGTTGAAGCCCTGGCCCACCGCGTTGGTGGCGGTCGTGAAGCCGGTGCCGCGGTATTGGTTGGTGATGGCACTGTTCAGCCGGATGACGCTGGCGCCGTCGACCGTGCCGAAGCTGTAGCTGGGCGCGCCGGCAAAGCCGAGGGTGCTGGGCACGCCGCCCGGTTGCCAGACTGGGTCGAGGCTGGTGCCGTTGAAGTCTTGATCGAAGCCGGTGACGCGCTCGGCCAGCGTGTTGCCGGTCTTGCTGACCTTGAAGCTGAGGGTGTTGGGGGCGAGGGCGGTGCGGCGGCCCTCGACCAGCAGCGTGTAGCTGCCCGCCTGGGTGTAGGTGCGCTCGGCGATGTCGGTGCCGAAATAGCTGTTCCACAGCTGCTCGCCGGTGGGCGACACCAGGCGCCACTGCATGTCCATGTTGCTGGCGGCCTGATGCTCGAAAGCCAGCCGGTCGCCCGCGGCGACGTTGAACGACCAGGCCTGCGTCATGCTGCCCAGGGGCAGGGTGGTGGTCGTGGTCGAGCCGACGGTCAGCGGCACGGCCGCGGCCAGGTCAAGCAGGCGGAAGGCGAACTCGCCCGTCGTGTCGCCCGTGGCGTCCACGGTGAGTGTGTAATGGCCGGGGCCGAGGTCGTAGACGACGCGGTTGTAGTCGGCCGGGTTGAAGTTGACGCCGTCCACACCGCCGCGGTCGCGCGAATCGCTGCCGTCAAAGCCGCGCGCGCTGACCAGCTCGCCGCGCGGGCCGGTCAGGCTCCAGTTCAAGGGGCTGTCGCGCAGCGCATCGAAGACGACGCGGCGGTTGTCGGTCAGGTCCAACGTGTAGATCGCGCGCTGCCCGGCCGTGGCAATGCGCCCGGCGATGGCGCCGTCGACCCCGGTCAGGGCGTTGACGACGATACCGGCCAGGCCCAACGGGCCGCTGTCCTGCACGGCGGTGCCGCTGCCTTCGTTGAAGCGGTAGTTCAGCACCAGGCCGGCCTTTGCACCGCTCAGCTCGGCGGCCATGTCGGCGGCGATGTCGGTGCCGCTGCGCGCGATCTTCCAGATGCGCAGGTCGTCGATGCTGCCGGCGAAGGGGCTGAAACCGCCGTAGGGTTCGTCGGTGCGGCCGATGAACAGCGGCTGCGACGCGCTGGAGAACGCGTTGGTGTTGGTTGCCACGGCGCCGCTGGCCACCTCCACGCCGTTGACGTAGAGTTTCATCAAGCCGCTGTCGCGGTCGATGGACGCGGCCACGTGGGTGCGTTGGCCGAGCTTGATCAGGCTGCCGCTGCTGAACAGGTATTGCTCGCCGCCGTTGCCGGTACTGAGCAGCAGGTCACCGCCGCTGGTCACGAAGAGGGCGTAGGTACGGTGGCCGCCCAGCGAGCTGTCGGCGCCGCCCTTGTAGACGACGGGCATGTAGCTGTTGGTGAAGCGGTCGACCGTCACCCAGGCTTCCATCGTCACGTTGCGCGTCAGGTCGAGCTCGGACGACACCGGCGCCTGCACCGAGGTGACGGCGCCCAGCTGCAGCGCCCCACCCAGGGGGCTGGGCAGCCAGCCCGCGCCGGCGATCTGCGACTGACCCAGTTGCAAGGCGGTGACGGTGTCCTGCACCGGCTGCACGTTGAACGCGAAGTTGCGCGTGCCGGTGCTGCCGACCCGGCCTTCTACCAGCAAGGTGTAGGCACCGGTCTGTGTCAGCAGCTGGTTCTCGACGTCGGTGACGGCGTTGGTAGGGCCGAACACGGTCTTGCCGTCCGGGCCGATCAAGCGCCAATCGGTGCCGCTGGGGTTGGACAGCGCGTCGAAGTAGAAGGTCTGGCCCGCCGTCGCATTGAAGCTGTAGGCCGCGGTCTCGTTGGCCGGCGTCAGCGCGCCTTGCACCGTCTGGCCCGGCGTGATTGCCGTGGCCCGGCTCAGGTCGATGAGACGGAAGCTGTAGTCCGCGACATGGTCGCCCACGCCGTCGATCTGCAGCGTGTAGGTGCCGGCCTGCAGGTTCAGCGCGGTGTTGCCGCCCTGGGTGTTGGCATCGGTCGAGTCCAGCGCCCGCGGCGCGGTGACCTGGCCTTGCGGCCCCTGCAGCGACCACTGCAACTGGCTGTCCGGCGTCAGCGAGTCGAAGACGATCTTGACGTCGCTGGGCAGCGTGAAGACGTAGCGGTCGACTTCGCCGGGCACGTCGATGCGGCCATCGACCTGCGGCACGACGCCGTCGCCGGACATCAGCACGCGCGGCTCGAAAGAATCGAATTGCAGGCGAGGTGCTGCTGGCCGGTGCGGCGCGGTGGTCGCCGCGAGCGCCTGGCGCACGCCGTCAGACAACGCTTTCAGCCGCGGTGTACCGGTCGAACCGTTACGCCCCTCGGCCACAGCATTACGTGAAGTCCAGCCCCGATTCGTCTTGCGCATCATTTCTCAGCCTGTCCCGGCGTTTCGTTTGTGAAGTCAGCGCACCCGCAAAGGCATCGCTCGAACGCGAGACGGCCCTCAATTCGCATCAATGCTCTGGCGGCGGAAATGGTGCCATGGGGGTTCTCCCAAGCCAGTGGTTCCCGTCCTCAAAAGCGGGGACCGTCCCACCCCCTCAGGAGAGTGGGAGCGGATGTCCGGTTTTTTGATCAGAGGCCGCGTTCGGGGGGATTGGGCTTCGGGGCCAACGCCAGGCTATGGGGCGCGGTCATTTTGTTATTTAACATAATGCACATTGTCGACAATGCTTGAACTGCGCGCCAACAGGAAATCGACAAACGTCCTCACCCGCAACGGCACGAAGCGCTGGTGCGGATACAGCAGGTTGAACGGCCGCGAGCGTCCGCCGAATTCGCGCAGCAGCTCCACCAGCCGGCCCTGGCGGATGTCGTCCTCGACCGTGAAGCGATAGGCCTGGAAGATCCCGGCGCCGTGGCGGGCCAGCGTGGCGCCGGCCAGCACGTCGTCCGAGCAGCTGTAGCCACCGGCAGTGGGCAGCTCCAGGTCCTTGCCGTCATGGCGGAACAGCCACGGGATGGTGCGGCCACTGCTGGGCAGCTCAAACTGGATGCAGTCGTGGCCGCGCAGCTCGTCCAGCGTCTGCGGCTCGCCGCGGTGGCGCAGGTACTCGGGTGCGGCGACCAGCACCAGCTCAGCGTCCTCCAGGTGGCGGGCGATCAGCGTCGAATCGGCCGGCGCGCGCACCCGCACGGCCAGGTCATAGCCCTCGGCCGCGAAGTCGATGTTGCGGTTGCTGACATGCACGTCGACGCGGATGTCGGGATAGTGCACGCGGAATTCCGGCAGCAAAGGCAGCAGCCGGTGGTGGCCGTAGGTCGTCGGCACGCTGATGCGCAGCAGCCCGCTGGGCAGTGCCTGCTGGCCGCTGACTTCGCGCTCGGCTTCCATCAGCTGGTTCAGCACCTGGCGACATTGCTCGTAATAAGCCTGGCCGGCCTCGCTGAGGCGGATCTGTCGCGTCGTGCGCACGAAGAGCCTCACCCCCAGCCGCTCCTCCAGCCGGGCCACCGTGCGGCTGACCGCCGCCGGCGTCACGCCCGCGGCCGTGGCCGCGGCGGTGAAACCGCCCTGCTCCGCCGCCGCGCAGAACAGTTCCAGGCTGCCCAGCATCAGGTCGTCGAATTGCCGGTTCATGCCGCTACATCGTGTAATCAATGATGGTTGCGATGGTAGCGATTGATCGAAACACTGGCGTGGCGTTTCATGACACGAAATCCAACGAGCCGTCTGAAGCCAACGTGAACTGACGGCGAGGCACGTGCGGGGAGCACCCGCGGCCGCTTGCAGATCAGCGCAGCAGCGCCGGCGGTTGCCAAGCGCGATGCTGCCGGCTGGGCGCGACCCCTCAACGGCGCAGCACCTTGATCAATGCCGCCACTTCCTCGCCCTCCAGGCCACGCGCCGACGCCTGCGCGAGCCAGCTGTCCACGAGGGTGGGCAGCTCGGTGTTGATGCCCAGGCGGCGGGACGTGTCGAGGATGCGGCGCACGGCGGGTACCGAGATGCGCAGCGGGCTCTCGGTGACGCGGAAGTCACCGCTGGCGATCACGCCGCCCTGCTGTTCGAAGAAGGCGCCGAAGCTCGGGGCGATCGCGTTGACGAGCCGGCCGTAGGCGGCAGGGTCGATGCCGGTCACCTCGGCAATGTGCGCGCCATGCAGGAAGCCGGCATAGGCGCCATAGACATAGGACAGCGTCGCCAGGTCCATGAACGCGGCGGCGTCGATGGCCTCGCCCAGGTGCAGCAGATGGCCCGCAAGAATGCGCAGCAGCGGCTCGGCGTCAGCGAAGGCGGCCTGGGGGCCGGCGACGAACAGCGGCGTGTCGGGTCGGCCCATCTGACTGGGGGCGGCCTGGATGGCGCCGTCCAGATAGCGGGCGCCGTGGCGACCCATCCAGGCATCGACGGTGCGCGTGTCGTCGGGGCCCTTGGTGCCGAGGTTCACGACGAGCCGGCCGCGCACGGCGTCGGTCACGCCAGGCTGCGTGATGATGGCATCGAGCGCGGCGTGGTCGAGCACGCAGACGAGGGTCACCGGGCTGGCGGCGATCGCCGCGGCCGGCGTGCCGGCGAGGGCCGCGCCGCGCTCGACGAGCGCCGCGGCCTTCTCCGCGCTGCGGTTCCACAGGGTGACGGTGCGTCCCGCCTTCAGCAGCAGGTCGGCGAGGACGGCGCCCATGGGGCCCAGGCCGATGACGGTGACGTCGGTGGTGTGGTTCAAACGTTTCTCCAGGGTCTGCAAGCCATATGGCGCGGCCATGGTCGTGAACGGGCTGAGGGCGATCAATTACCTTGCTGTTCAGTCCGGGTTTGGCGGCAGCGCCCGGCCGGGTGGAGGCTCGGTGCCCAGAATCGCGCGATGAACCATCAGCAACCCCTTGCCGAGATGATGAAAACGGCACGCGAAGCGAGCCGCATGAGCCAGATGGCGCTGGCGCTGAGGCTCGGCGTGTCGCAGCGACACGTGAACTTCATCGAGCGCGGGCGTTCGCGGCCAAGCCGTGTGCTGCTGCTGGACTGGCTCACCCACACGGCCCGGCCGCCGTCGATGTTCAACGCCGCGCTGCGCCTGGCCGGCTTCTCGGCGCTCGATGGGCAGGACCACGTCCATCCCTGCACGGACCCCTGCGACCAGGCCGCGCGCCGTGCGATCCAGCTGCACATGCCCAACCCGGCCCTGCTGTTCGATGCGGACTGGTTTCTCGTCGACGCCAACCCGGCCGCCAGGGCGGTGCTGTTGCCGGCCGGTGGCGAGATCTTCGCCGGTGAGCCGCCGCTGGATCTGATCGCGGCGCTGGCCAGCGCGCAAGGCTGGCTGGCCCTGGCCCGCCAACCCGCGGTGGTGGCCGGTGCGCTGCTGGGGCAGTTGCGTGCCGAGCAATGGAACCGGCCGTCGCTGCAGCCGCGGGTCGACCGTTTTGAGGCCGCCATGGTCGCGGCACACGGCGCCCTCGTGCGCGACGCGATGCGTGACCCGTGTTCGACCTTTGTGGACGTGGTGCTGGACGCCGCCGACGGCCCCTTGGCGTTCTCGGCAGTGCAAAGCTGGATGGGATTGCCGCTGGACCAGGATGCGGGTTCCGTGCGGGCTGAGCTGTGGTTTGCGGCGGACGGGGTGACGGCGCGGGCCATGCGGGCGCGGTTCCAGCGCTGAAGACTCAAGCGGCGCCAGCAAGAGGCCGCGCGGCGCTGACGACCTCGCGCCCAACCAGCTGTGCAAGCATTTCCTGCACATCATGTAATTACTGAAGTGGCTTGGATCGTATTTATTGATTCCAACGTAGCCAATAAATTGGAGACACCCCATCCAAACGGAGCTTCTCCATGAGCCACTCTCCCCGCACCGTCATCGTCACTGGCGCCTCCAGCGGCATCGGCCTGGCCATTGCCGCCGCCTTCCTGAAGCGCGGTGACCACGTTGTCGGCAACGGCCGCAGCGCCGAGCGCCTGCAGCAGGCGGCCGCCACGCTGGGCTCGCCTGACAACTTCCTGGCCGTGGCCGGCGATGTGGCCGACCCCGCCGTCGGCGAGCTGCTGGTACAGCGCGCGGTGGACCGCTTCGGCCACGTCGATGTGCTGGTCAACAACGCCGGCATCTTCAATGCCAAGCCCTTTGTCGACTACACGCCGGCCGAGCTGGACGCGCTGGTGGACACCAACCTGAAAGGCTTTGTCTACCCGTCGCAGGCGGCCGCGCGCCACATGGTGGCCCGCCGCGCTGGCCACATCATCAGCATCACGGCCAGCATTGCCTCGCAGCCCATCCAGGGCGTGCCCGCCGTGTTGCCGGTGTTGATCAAGGGTGGCATCAACCAGGCCACCAAGGCGCTGGCGCTGGAGCTGGCACCGCACAACGTGCAGGTCGCCGCCGTCGCGCCCGGCATCGTCGACACGCCGATGTACACAGCCGACCTGCATGGCTTCCTGAACACGCTGCAGCCGGCCGGCCGCATCGCCAGCGTGCAGGAGATCGCCGAGGCCGTGCTCTATCTGGCCGGCGCCGGCTTCACGACCGGCGTGGTGCTGCCCGTCGACGGCGGCATGAGCGCGGGCAAGTGGTGAGCGCCATGAAGGACCGCGAGGCATTGCTGGCGCTGCTGCAGCGCTATTTCGACGGCATGTACCGTGGCGATGTGACGCTGTTGCGCGGCGTCTTCCACCCGCAGGCCCGCCTGTTCGGCGAGGTCAGGGGCCAGGTGTTGCTGCGCGAACTGGAGCCCTATCTGCAGGTCGTGGCCGGGCGCGCCAGCCCGCAGCACAACGGCGAGGCCCAGCAGATGGCCGTGGTGGCGCTGCGCATCGATGGCGCCATCGCGCTGGCCACCGTGCGCTGCGACATGCTGGGCTTCAACTACCTGGACCAGCTCAGCCTGCTGAAAGAAGACGGCCACTGGGCCATCGTCAACAAGCTCTACACCCACGTCGACGCCTGAGGAGGCCGCCATGCCCTACATCCGCATCGAGATCACCCGCGAAGGCGCCACGCTGGCGCAGAAGAAGCAGCTCATCGCCGAGGCCACCGACATGATGGTGCGCGTGCTGAACAAGGACCCGGCGACGACCTTCGTCGTCATCGACGAGATCGACACCGACCATTGGGGCGTTGCGGGGCGCACCGTGACGGAGCTGCGCCAGCAGGAGGCCGCGCAGCGTTGAGGCCGGCAGCCGCCATGCACCCTACCCCGGGCGCTTCGGCGGCTATCCTTGCGCGGCCCCTCGGCCGTTTCAAAGAAAGGCGCCCCGCTCATGACCCATTCCTGCGACGTGGCCATCATCGGCGCCGGCACCGCCGGCATGGCGGCCTACCGCGCCGCGCGCGTGCACACCGACAAGGTGTTGCTGATTGAGGCGGCCCACTACGGCACGACCTGCGCGCGCGTGGGCTGCATGCCCAGCAAGCTGTTGATCGCCGCGGCCGACGCCGCCCAGGCCGTGCGTGAGGCGCATCGCTTCGGCGTGCAGGCTGAGCCGCCGCGCATCGACGGCCGCGCCGTCATGCAGCGCGTGCGCAGCGAGCGCGACCGCTTTGTCGGCTTCGTGCTGGACACCGTCCATGGCTGGCCCGAGGCCACGCGGCTGTTCGGCCGCGCGCGCTTCATCGGCGCCAGCACCCTGGACGTCGACGGCCAGCGCATCGAGGCCAGGACCGTCGTCATTGCGACCGGCTCGAGGCCGCGCATCCCGCCCGGCTGGCGCGAGCGGTTGGGCGCCAAGCTCATCGTCAACGACGACGTCTTCGACTGGGACGACCTGCCGCGCTCGCTGGCCGTCGTCGGTGCCGGCGTCATCGGCCTGGAGCTGGCCCTGGCGCTGCACAAGCTGGGCGTGCGCGTGCGCCTGTTTGCGCGCAGTGCCCGCGTCGGGCCGCTGACCGACCCGGCGCTGCAAGCCCTCGCCCAGACCCTTTTCGCGGAGGAGGTGCCGCTGACCTTGAACGCCGCCGCGCTGGAGCCGGTGCTCGATGGCGACCAGGTGCTGATGGACGGCGAGCGCTTCGACGCCCTGCTCTGCGCGGCCGGCCGCGAACCCAACCTCGATGGCCTCGGCCTGGAGGCGATGGCCCTGCCGCGCGACGAGGCGGGCCACCCCTGCATCGATCGCCACACGGGCCAATGGGGCCATGTCTTCATCGCCGGCGACGTGACCAACGACCGGCCGCTGCTGCACGAGGCCGCCGACGCCGGCCGCATTGCCGGCGACAACGCGGCGCGCTGGCCCGACGTGCACCGCCGCCCGCGCCGCGCGCCGCTGGCCGTCGTGTTCAGCGACCCGCAGATCGCGCTGGCCGGCGCCAGCCATGCCGAGCTGACGGCCTCAGGCCGCGCCTTCGACACCGGCCGCGTCAGCTTTGCCGACCAAGGCCGCAGCCGCGTCATGCTCGTCAACCGCGGTGCGCTGCATGTCTACGCGGAGCCAGGCAGCGGCCGGCTGCTGGGCGCCGAGATGATCGGCCCGGCGGCCGAGCACCTGGGCCATCTGCTGGCCTGGAGCGTGCAGCGCGGCGACACCGTGCAGCAGATGCTGAACTGCCCCTTCTATCACCCGGTCGTCGAGGAGGGCCTGCGCACCGCGCTGCGCCAGCTGCACAACGACCAGCACCTGCCCGACCCACCCATCGAAGACTGCCTGGACTGCGACACCTCGGCGGAAGTCGGGGCTTGAGAAAGTTAGGATGGCACGATGAAGAAGTTTGCCACCTGGAACGTCAACTCCCTCGCCATCCGCCTGCCGCAGGTGCTTGACTGGCTGGCCGCCCACCCCGTCGATGCGCTGGTGCTGCAGGAGACCAAGCTCACCGACGACAAGTTCCCAACGATGGAGATTGGCGAGGCCGGGTACCAGGTGCAGTGGTTCGGCCAGAAGACCTACAACGGCGTCGCGCTGATCAGCCGCACGACGTCCACCGACGTGGTCAAGAACATCACCGGCTTTGCCGACGAGCAGGCCCGCGTCATCGCCGGCACCGTTGACGGCGTGCGCGTCATCGGTGGCTACTTTCCCAACGGCCAGGCGCCGGACAGCGACAAGTTCACCTACAAGATGAACTGGCTGACCGGTCTGCGCAGCTGGCTGATCGAGGAGCTGAAACAGCACGAGCAGCTTGTGCTGATGGGCGACTTCAACATCGCGCCCGAAGACCGCGACGTCTACGACCCCATCGCCTGGGCCGGCCAGATCCACTGCACGCCGCAGGAGCGCGAGCATTTCCAGCAGCTCATCGGCCTGGGCCTGACGGACGCCTTCCGTCTCTTCGAGCAGCCGCCCAAGAGCTGGAGCTGGTGGGACTACCGCAACCTGGCCTTCCGCAAGAACCAGGGCCTGCGCATCGATCACATCCTTGTTAGCGAAGCCCTGAAGGGCCGCGTGACGGCCTGCGAGATCGACAAGCTGCCGCGCAAGAACGAGCGGCCCAGCGACCACGCACCGGTCATCGTGACGATTGACGGCTGAGCCGCCGTCGACCGCCGCGCTACTTCTTCGCCAGCACCCAGGCCACCAGCGCATTCGCGTGGCCGTGGCCCAGACCGTGCTCGGCCTTCAGGTGGTTGACCAGCTCCATGTGCTTGAGCGGGCCGGCCTTGGCGATGACTTGCTCCCAGTGGGCGATGGGCTGCCCGTAGGTCTTCTCGATGGACGGGAAGTAGGACGCGGGACCTTTGACCTTGTCTTGCGTTGCCATGCTGGTTTCCTGTTGAGTGGCGTGCCCGCCGAGGGGTGGGCATCTTCCTGACGACGTTCGAGCCCGCCCCGGATCGACAAGCCTAGCCCTGGCGTTGGCGGAGCCGGAACGAGGCGGCCTTGACGCGGTTCTGGCAGGCCAGCGAACAGAAGCGCCGGCTGGCATTCTTGGACACGTCCACGAATACGCGGCCGCAGCCCGGGCGCTCGCAGCTGCCCAGCCGCTGGGCGCTGGGCAGGCCGATGACGCGCGCCAGGCCTTCGGCGCAGATGGCCGTCCACATCGGCACCAGCGGTGCGTCGTGTGGGTGGTGGTGCAGCCGCCAGACGCCCTCTTCCTTGGCCAGATGCGGCTGCGCCGGGTGCTGCGCCAGCAACTCGTTCAGCCCTTGCGCGGCGGCGTCCACGTCGCCAGCCGCCAGGCCGGCAAACACGGCGTGCAGCCGCCGGGCCAGCCGCAGCAGTTCGGGCACATGCGCTGCCTTGACGCCCGCGACCGAGGGCGGGTCGACGGCAAAAATGCGCTTCAGCACCGCGACCGCGTCCCTGTCGGGCAGCGGCGGGCCATCGGCCTGGGCCACGACCAACTCGTTGACGAGGTCCACCGAGACGAGCACTCCGGCGTCTCTGTAACTATCTAAATCACCTTGACCAGTCACTTTTGTCGACCTAGAGTGTCACTGTCTAAAAACTTTACATCAGTTATGAACGTCCGTCTTCCCTCTTGCGGACTGGTTTGCGCGCACGAACCCGGGCTGGCCGTGGCCGAGTTCCGCCGCGTGCTGCTGGACTCCGGCCTGGGCGCCATCCGCCCGCTGGACGACACCGCACGCCTGCGGGCGATGCTGGCCGCGGCGGACGTGGTCATGACGGCCAGAACCGACGATGCCGCGCGCCGGCTGGTGGGTGTCGCGCGCTGCATCAGCGATTTTTCATGGTGTGCCTACCTGTCGGACCTGGCGGTCTGCCGCTCGGCCCAGGGGCTGGGCGTCGGGCACGCCTTGCTGGGCGCGCTGCGCCAGCACCTCGGGCCGCGCGTGACGCTGGCGCTGCAATCGGTGCCCGCGGCCGTCGGCTTTTACGAGCGTGCCGGCATGGCGCGCATGGCGGACGGCTTCTGCTATCGGCGCGAGCAGTGACGCGCCGCGAACTCTTGAAGGAGCGAGACATGAACAAGCCCTTGGCAGGCAAGGTGGCCCTGGTGGCCGGCGCGACGCGTGGCGCAGGCCGCGGCATCGCCGTGGCGCTGGGTGAAGCCGGCGCGACGGTCTATTGCACTGGCCGCAGCACGCAGGCGGGACGCTCGGAGATGGACCGGCCCGAAACCATCGAGGAAACGGCCGCCCTGGTCGACGCCGCGGGCGGGCGCGGCATCGCCCAGCGAGTGGACCACCTCGTGCCGGACGAGGTGCGCGATCTGGTCGCTCGCATCGAGCGCGAGCAGGGTGCGCTGCACATCCTCGTCAACGACATCTTCGGCGCGACCCGGATCGAATGGGGCAAGACGGTTTGGGAATCGGATCTCGATTTCGGCCTGCACAGCCTGCGCCTGGCCATCGACACCCACGCCATCACCAGCCATTTCGCGATCCCACTGCTGCTGAAGACGCCGGGTGGCCTGGTCGTCGAGGTCACCGATGGCACCCAGGACTACAACGGCACGCGCTATCGCAATTCCTTCTTCTACGACCTGACCAAAGCGGTCGTGCTGCGCATGGGGTTCGCGCTGGGGCACGAGCTGAAGTCGCGTGGCGCCACGGCGCTGTCGCTGACACCGGGCTGGCTGCGCTCCGAGGCCATGCTGGACGCCTTTGGCGTCAGCGAAGCCAACTGGCGCGATGCGATCCAGCGCGTGCCCGGCTTTGCGATTGCCGAGAGCCCCAGGTTCGTCGGCCGCGCGGTGGCCGCGCTGGCCGCGGACCCGGACGTGTCGCGCTGGAATGGCCAGGCCCTGTCCAGCGGCCAGTTGGCGCGCGTCTACGGCTTCACCGATCTCGACGGCAGCCAGCCCGACGCGTGGCGCCACATGCTGGACGCCGAATCGCGCGACGTCGACGTGACCGACTACCGCTAGATCGCGTCCAGGTTGGCCTGGAACTGTTCGAAGAAGCGGCCCACGTGCACGCCGTCGCACAGCGCATGGTGCACGTCGACGGCGACCGGCATCAGCAGCCGGTCGCCCTGCGCCGTGAAGCGGCCGAAGGCCACTTTGGGGCGGTCGTCACCGCGGCCGCGTGCGTGCGTGAAGGCCGTGAAGGCCAGCCAGGGCAGCGCGGTCATGTGCACCAGCGTTTCTTCCCGCACGTCGCCGGGCTCGTCGGCGGCGAACAGGCTGCCGCTGGCTTGGCGCACGCGCGCAATGCCGGGTTTGGCACGGGCCGCGAAGGCCGCCAGTGAAGGCTCGCGTGGCAGCGTCAGGAAGCCGAAGCTGCCGTCGTCGCGCAGCACCGTCGTGCTGGCGTGGATGACGGCGAACTCGCGCACCGCGGTGCCGTCGGCGGCCATCGTCTGGCGCATCGCATCGATGTCGTTGGCCGCCTCCAGCGCGGCGTGGTGATAGGCCAGCCAGGGGGTGGCGCCATGGCCGGCGGCGCGCTCGCGCAGGCCGGTCACGTCAACCGGCACGGTGACGCAGAAGGCCGGCTGGGCCATGCTGCGGAAATGTTCCAGGGCCGCACGGCGCGGCCAGATGTTGAGGGGGATGTCGCGGTCTTGCATGGTCGGCGGGGCGCGGCCGCGGTGGGCCTGCGCGAGATCAAGGGCCAAAGTGGCCCGACCCGCATGCTCGCATGCCGCGCCAATCGGCTGGCTCCGCATCGCCAGGGCGCGGCTCTGGCTGGACAGCGCCCGCTGCAGCCTCACGGCCGAGACGCTGCCTGATTGAATTGACTCGCGTCGTCGGTCAGGCCGGCGCGTCGTCGCCCGAGTCCTGCTGCCGCAGGCCGAACACGAACAGTGCGCGCAGCAGCTCGTCCGCATGTTCGACGCCGAAATCAGCCACCAGCCGGTTGGCCGACGTGGTGCGGACCTGGCCGATCTGGTTGTAGCCCAGGGTCTTGGCCCTGGCCAGTGTGCGCGGTGCCAGCGGCAGGCCATCCAGCGGCGCCTGGTCGGCCAAGCTCAGCAGGCCGGCGTAGGCGCTGGCAGACACGACGAGCTTGGCCTCGACGGCCGGCAGCGCGCCATCGGCCACACGCCGGCTGCCGGCGAGCGGCTTCACCGCCGGTAGGCCGTCGTGCCGGTGAGATTCAGGCAATCGACTCGCCGCTGCGTGCATGGTGGTCTGTTCAGCCCCCGAGCTTGGGCAAGCCGAGGAGTTCGCAAACGAAGTCGATTAGTTTCATGGGGGCTCCTGGGGGGCTGAGGGGCGGAAATTCGCTAGCCCGAACTGTCCCTGTTTTCACCCCCCTAGAAACCTAGCAAACCTTCTAGGTTTTGCGCCCGCGACGCATCAAAGCAGGCCGGCGGCGACGCATTTCAGAACCGCCTGGTGCTTGGACGTCACACCCAGCTTGCGCATCGCGTTGCCGAGATGGAAGTTCACCGTCTTCTCGCTCATGCCCAGGATGACGCTGACCTCCCAGGCCGTCTTGCCCTGGGCCGTCCAGCTCAGCACGTCCAGCTCGCGCTTGGTCATCTTGGGCAGATCACTCTTGCTGAGCTTGGGTGCCAGCAGGCGGTCGGCCGCGGTCATCGCATGAGCGGCCAGCAGCTGCAGGCCGGCGATCATCTGCATCAGCTGCGCGCCCGGTTCGGGCAGCGCTTCGTCGCGGTCCATGCCAAGCAGGAAATGCTTGTCGCCGGGCAGGTGCAGCTTGACCGCGATGCCCGTCTTGTAGCCATAGGGCGCCTGCGCTTCCCAGACCTCGCCCGCGCCGGCCGCGGCATAGGTCTTCTGGTCGTAGACGATGGGCACGGACTGCGTCATTAGCTTGGCCATCACCGGGTCGCGGCGCGCCTCTCCCAGGTCCTTGGCAACGTCGAGGTAACCCGCGGGCGTGTTGCCCAGCGACGTGATCTGCACGTCGGCGTCCTGCAGCAGGCCACGCATCAGCACGCCCGAGATGATCGGAAAGCCCAGCGCATCCGCCGTCGCCACGAGACGGCGCTCGAAGCTGGTGAAGTCTTCGCTGAGGCCGACGTCGATCAGCTGCTGGTAGTTCATTTCGGGCTTGCCCATACCTGCCAAGTCTGCCAGCTTGTTGCTGACCGACCGTGACCGGAGACTGCGCTCCCGTTCGAATCACACGTCCGCGAGGTGTTGTCCATGTCCACCCTGATCCAGCTGCCCGAGGGCAGCGTCTGCTGGCCCGTCGCGGCGTTGTCGAGCGCCGCCCAGGATGTCCGGCACGTGCAGACCAGCGTCCATCGCCCGCGCGGCAGCGACCGTGGCGTCGGCGGCAGCACGCGCTGGGAGCGCCGCTACGCCGACGTCAGTGCCTGGGTCGAGTGGGACTGGGTCGAGATCGGCGACGGCACCGTCGTGCAGGTCGACCCGCTCAACGTCCGCTCCAACGTGCTGCTGCTGGACGACCACCGCCGGCCGCTGCTGTCTTCGCGCCGCAAGGCGACGCTGGCTACGCTGGTCTACCTGCTGCCCTGGCAAGGCCCGGTGCTGGACAAGCTGCGCCTGGTCGAGCCGCAGCGCCGCAGCGCCAGCCCGCAGCATCGCCTGGCCGCCTGAACCCACGCGACAGCGCGTGGCGGCGCGATTGCGCAGAATCGGCGGCTCATCCATTGCCGCCGCTGCCATGAGCCCAACCTCCCCCGACGACATCCTCGCCCAGTGGCAAGCCGACGAGGCCGCGCTGCGGGCGCGCCAGCAGCTGGAAACCGGCCTGGCGTCACGCGCGATGCTGGCCGGCAAGACCGGCCTGCAGCAGATGCAGGCCATGCTGGACGGCCTGGCGCCGCGGCCGCCGATCAGCGAGACGCTGGACTTCGCGCTGATCTCCGTCACCGACGGCGAGGCCGTGTTCCAGGGGCGGCCGCAGTTCAAGCACTACAACCCGCTGGGCAGCGTGCACGGCGGCTGGTTTGCGACGCTGCTGGACTCGGCGCTGGGTTGCGCGGTGCATACGACGCTGCCCGTGGGCCGGGCCTACACGACGCTGGAATTCAAGGTCAACCTCGTGCGTGCGCTGAGCGACAAGGTGCCGCTGGTGCGCGCCATCGGCCGCGTCGTGCATCGCGGGCGGCAGGTGACGACGGCCGAGGCCGAACTGGTGGGCCATGACGGCAAGCTGTACGCGCACGCCAGCACGACCTGCCTGCTGTTCGACCTGCCCGCCTAGACGCGTTCGAGCTTCTCGTGAGGCCGCGGTGGCAGCGTCACGGCGATGCCGTCGCCCGGTTTCACGACGCCGCCGGCCAGCACGATGCTCATGACGCCGGCCTTGCGCACGACTTGTCCATCAGCGTCATGACCGACGACCGCCTTCAGCAGGCCGGTCTCGAAGTTCTCGATCTGTGGGCAGGGGTTGCGCAGACCGGTCACACGCAGCACGACGTCGGCGCCGATGCGCAGCTCGGTGTCGCGCGGCAAAGCCAGCAAATCGATGCCGCGCGTGGTCAGGTTCTCGCCCAGCTGGCCCGGCTGCACGCCAAAGCCCTGGGCGGCGAGTTCGTCGAAAAGCTCGGCCTGGATCAGGTGCACCTGGCGCAGGTTGGGCTGGGTCGGGTCGCGGGCAACGCGCGAGCGGTGCTTGACCGTGACGCCGCAGTGGGCGTCACCCGAGACGCCCTGCCCTTCGACGATCGTCAGCTCGGCCTGCGCGAACTTGGAGAAGCTGTGCGTCGCGCTGGACCAGACCGACGCGACGACCGCCGCCGTCATGCGCGCAGCGCGGCGGCCTCGGCGGCCAGCTGGGTGATGCGTGCCCAGTCCTTGGCGTCGACGGCGTCCTGGGGCGTCAGCCACGAGCCGCCGCAGACCTTGACGTTGGGCAGCTTCAGGAACTGCGGCGCCGTCTCCAGCGAGATGCCGCCGGTGGGGCAGAAGGCCACGTCCGGGAACGGGCCACCCAGCGCCTTCAGCAGGTTCACGCCGCCGACGGCGACGGCCGGAAACAGCTTCAGGAAGCCGAAGCCGGCCGCGTTGGCCTGCATGACTTCGGAAGCCGTCGACACGCCGGGCAGCAGCGGCAGGCCCTCGGCCTGGCAGGCGGAGGCCAACGCGTCGGTGTAGCCGGGGCTGACGCCGAACTGGCAACCGGCGTTCTTCGCGTTGATCACGTCCTGCGGGCTGCGCAGCGTGCCGGCGCCGACGATGGCGCCGGGCACCTTGGCCATGGCTTCCATGGCCTGCAGCGCAACGGGGGTGCGCAGCGTCACTTCGAGCACGCGCACGCCGCCGGCGACCAGCGCCTCGGCCAGCGGCACGGCGTCTTCCAGGCGCTGGATGACGATGACGGGAATGACGGGGCCGTGGCTGGCCAGGCTCAGGGTTTCAAGCATTTCTAAATTCTCACAACCAGGTGATGGCGCCTTCTTCGGCGCTCAGGACGTTGCGGCGCATGCCGGCGAACAGTTCGCGGCCCAGTCCGTGAGCGTTGACCTGGGCTTCGTCGGGGTCCAGCGTCGCCACGTCGCGCGCGGCCCAGTCGGCCTCGCTGACGAGGGCTTGCAGCGTGCCGGTCAGCGCGCAGACACGCACGACGTCGCCGTCGCGCAGCCGTGCCAGCGGACCGCCGGCCAGCGCCTCGGGGCTGACGTGGATGGCCGCGGGCACCTTGCCGGAGGCGCCGCTCATGCGGCCGTCGGTGACGAGCGCAACCTTGAAGCCCTTGCCCTGCAGCACGGCCAGTGGCGGCGTCAGCTTGTGCAGCTCGGGCATGCCGTTGGCATGCGGGCCCTGGAAGCGCACGACGACGATGACGTCGCGTTCCAGCTCACCGTTCTTGAACGCGGCCAGCATGGCCTCCTGCGTCGTGAAGATGCGGCAAGGCGCTTCGACGGTGTGCCGGTCCTCGGGCACGGCGGAGACCTTGATGACGGCGCGGCCCAGGTTGCCGGCCAGCAGCTTCAGGCCGCCGGTGGCGCTGAACGGCGCGGCGGCCGTGCGCACGACGCCTTCGTCACCGCTGGCGGCCGCGAGCGCGTTGCGCTGCACCTCGCCGCCCTGCCCCACCGCGGCAGGCACGAAGGTGTAGGGGCGCAGGCTGTCGCCGGCGACGCTGAGGACGTCCTCGTGCATCAGGCCGGCGTCCAGCAGCTCGCGGATGACGAAGCCGGGGCCGCCGGCGGCCTGGAACTGGTTCACGTCGGCGCTGCCGTTCGGGTAGACGCGGGCCAGCAGCGGCACGACGGCGGACAGGTCCGAGAAATCGGTCCAGTCGATCAGGATGCCGGCCGAGCGCGCGACGGCGACCCAGTGGATCAGGTGGTTGGTCGAGCCGCCGGTGGCCAGCAGTGCGGCCATCGCGTTGACGATGCTGCGCTCGTCCACCAACTGGCCGATGGGCTTGGCCGCGTGGCCAGGCAGGCGGCCGCTGATGTTCAGCGCCGTGGCGACGGCCTCGCGCGTCAGCGCCGTGCGCAGGTCGTCGTGCGGGTGCACGAAGGCGCTGCCGGGCACATGCAGGCCCATGGCCTCCAGCAGCATCTGGTTGCTGTTGGCCGTGCCGTAGAAGGTGCAGGTGCCGGCGCCGTGGTAGGCGGCGGATTCGCTCTTCAGCAGCTCGTCGCGGCCGACCTTGCCCTGCGCGTACAGCTCGCGCACCTTGGCCTTGTCGCTGTTGGTGATGCCCGAGCTCATGGGCCCGGCCGGCACGAAGACGCAGGGCAGATGGCCGAAATGCAGCGCGCCGATCAAGAGGCCCGGCACGATCTTGTCGCAGATGCCCAGCAGCAGCGCCGCGTCGAACACATCGTGCGTCAGCGCGATGGCCGTGCTCATCGCGATGGTGTCGCGCGAGAACAGGCTCAGCTCCATGCCCGGCAAGCCTTGCGTGACGCCGTCGCACATGGCCGGCACGCCACCGGCCACCTGCACCGTGGCACCCAGGCGGTGCGCCTCGACGCGGATCTGCTCGGGATAGCTCTCGTAGGGTTGATGGGCCGACAGCATGTCGTTGTAGGCCGTGACGACACCCAGGTGCGGCGCCTTCTCAGCGACGATGCGCAGCTTGTCATTGGCCGGCATGGCCGCCACCGCGTGGGCAACGTTGGCACAACCCATACGCTCGAAGCCGCGCTGGCGGTCATTGAGCTGGGCGATGCGGGCCAGGTAGTCGCCGCGCAGCTTGGCGCTGCGCTCGCGGATGCGTTGGGTAACTTCGGTCAGTGCGGCATTCATAGCAAGTCTCCTGGGCGGCATCGACGTAACCGACCCTTGCGAATTTAGGTAACCATATTACTTGCCCGTTGGCGCGTGCGGGTTACGGCCTGGGTACCGACGTGACAAGATTCGGGCCGATGTCGTCACGCGCAGTCAACATTCCCCACGGCCCGGCACGCAGCGAGCATCTGCTGCAGCGAACGACCGCCGAGTGGCGGGCCGGCGGCGACGACCTGCTGCTGTTCGCCTACGGCTCGCTGATCTGGCGGCCGGAGTTCGAGTATGCCGAGGCGTTGCCGGCCAAGGTGCTGGGCTTTCATCGCGTGCTGCGCATGCGCTCGCGCGTGAACCGCGGCTCGCCGCAGCAGCCCGGGCTGGTGCTGGCGCTGATCTCGGGCGGCAGCTGCCGCGGCCTGGTCTATCGCATCCCGCGCGCCATCGGCGAAGAAGTGCTGCCGCGGCTGTGGGCGCGTGAGATGCCCAACGGCGTCTATGAACCGCGCTGGCTGAACTGCGACACGCCCGCCGGCCGTCTGCGTGCGCTGGGCTTCACGCTGTCACGCCAGAGCCCGAACTGGACCGGGCCGCTGCACGAGCCGGAGCTGCTGCACATCTTCCAGCACGCGAGTGGCCGCTACGGCACGACGCTGGACTATCTGCTGCGCACCGTACAGGGTTTGCGCGAGCACGGTATCCGTGACATGGAGTTGGAGCGCCAGACCCATCTGGCCGCGCAACACGGGCTTTGCGCGCCGCTTTGACGCAACAGGTCTAGCCGCGCAGGCGCGCGAGGTCTTCCGCCGTGTCGACGTCGATGTGCACGCCGGGGTCGTCGACCGTGATGGGCTGGGCCGCGTAGCGCGCCACGATGCGCCTTGCGCCCTCGTCGCCCTGCAGCACCATCAGCTCCGAATACAGCTCGGTGCCAAAGCCCACCGGGTGGCCCTGGATGCCGCGGTACTGCGCGTAGCAGACGGGGTAACGCTCCAGCCCTTGGGCCACGGCCATGATGGTGGCGGGCTGCACCAGCGGCATGTCGGCCGGCAGGATGAGCCAGCCGTCGGCGTCACCCGTGGCGCTGACGCCAGCGACGATGGAATGCCCCATGCCGATGGGCTGCGGGCGGCCCTGGGCGTCATGCTCGGGCAGCGTCACGACATCGCGCGCCGCGACCAGCTTGTGCACGGCCGGCGCGAGCGCCGGTGTCGTCACGACGACGACGGGCAGTTGTGTCGCGATCGCATGGCGCAGCGTGCGCGCCAGCAAGGTGTCTGCGCCGGGAGTGCTGCCCAGGTGCTGCTCCAGCTTGTGGCCCGAGCCGCGAAACCGTGAGCCGCGTCCTGCGGCCAGCACGACGACGGCGGGACGTCGTTTGATCATCAGGGGGGCCTGTTCAACCATTTGCTGCAGTGCCACAAGCATGCCCAGTGCCCCTGCACTTGAAACTGGGGCGTTCACTTAAGGGAAGGTCTGCATACTTCAGTCCATGAGCAAACTGAGCGACTTCCGAAAGAGCTACGAACTAGGGGAGCTGGATGAGGCCGAGGCCACGCAAGGGCCGCTGCCGCTGTTCCAGCGCTGGATGGACGAAGCCATTGCGCACGATGTCTCCGAGCCGACTGCGATGACCGTCGCCACCGTCGGCCCCAACGGCCGGCCATCGACCCGCGTGGTGCTGCTGAAAGACTGCGACTCTCGCGGCATGGTCTGGTTCACGAATTACGAAAGCCGTAAAGGTGAAGAGTTAGCACTGAACCCTTACGCCGCGTTGCAATTCCATTGGGTGGAGATGGAGCGGGTCGTGCGCATCGAGGGCCGCGTGGAAAAAACCTCCGCGCAGGAATCCGACGACTACTACAAGACCCGCCCGCTCGACTCGCGACTGGGCGCCTGGGCGTCGCCGCAGAGCCGCGTCATCAGTTCGCGCGCGGTGCTGGTGGCCAATGCCGCCAAGGCCGCCGTTCAGCATGGGCTGAACCCGTCCAGGCCGCCGCACTGGGGCGGCTACCGCCTGGTGCCGGAACGCTTCGAGTTCTGGCAGGGGCGCCGGTCACGCCTGCATGACCGGCTCTGCTTCCGGCTCGACGCCGGCGCGTGGCTGCAGGAGCGGCTCGCGCCTTAATTGACGGCGTTGCCGTCTTCGACGCGGTAGTAGAGGCCGTAGGGGTCGTCGTTCAGCACGGCCAGCACGCCTTCGACGACGACCGGCTCCAACGTGTAGCGCACCGGCTTCTTGGTACGCACCTCGACCAGGCCCTCTGGGCCGGCCGGCACGCAGAACGAGCAGGTTGTCGGCACGGACGACAGCAGGAAATGCTGCTGCTTGTCGCCCGCCTCCAGCGGCATCATGAAGCCCTGCACCTTGATGGTCTTGCGGTCCAGCGCCTGCACGGCAGCCGGGAAGGTCGGCACGATCTTCTTTTTCTCCGCCTTGGCCGTGACCTGCGACAGCAGCTTCCACGACACGATGTCGGCGCGCTCCTCCAGCGGCTTGAAGGGGCTGCGTGGGTCGTGATAGCCGGGGCCTTGGCCGATACCGGGCGGGGTCTGCGCGAACGCGGCAGCGGCGGCCCACAGGGCGACGGCAACAAGGGATTTCATGGCAATGGCGGACCGCGTCGAGACAGGAGCCGCCATTTTGCCGCTGCAGCGTGTCAGGTCTCTTGACCCTGACGGGCGCGGGCTTCATCCGCGGGGCCCAGGCGCGTGTCCGCAGCCATCCCCCGCCAAAACCCTCGATACCAATTTCGGCATCGAGGTGCTTGGAAATGTGACTGGCTTTTTTGCCGCTTCCGCGTCTATCGTCGCCGCCCATTGTTGCAATTGATTTGCATCGATATTCGCGCGCCTTGGAGCCATCCCGGCAGCGTTCACCCAAGCCCAACTACAAACGAGACATGAAAAGCCTGATTATTTCGGTTTGCCTGTTACTGGCTTCACCGCTGTGTTTGTCACAGGCCGTGCCTGTCAATTTGCGGGTCGACCTGAACGAGGACAAGGGGCCGCTCAAGCCCATGTGGGCCTGGTTCGGTTACGACGAGCCGAACTACACCTACATGAAAGACGGCAAGAAACTGCTGTCCGAGCTGGCGGCCCTCAGCCCCGTGCCGGTCTATGTCCGCGCCCACAATTTGATGACCTCGGGCGATGGCAGCCCGGCGCTGAAATGGGGTTCGACCGGCATGTACAGCGAAGACCAGAACGGCAAACCGATCTACAACTGGACCATCGTCGACCGGATCTTCGATACCTATGTGGAACGCGGCATGAAGCCACTCGCACAGATTGGTTTCATGCCCGAAGCACTCTCCGTCCGTCCCCAGCCTTATCAACACCGCTGGGCGCCGGGCACCCCCTATCCGGAAATCATGACCGGCTGGGCTTATCCGCCCAACGATTACAAGAAATGGGCCGAGCTGATCTACCAGTGGGTCAGGCACAGCGTGGAGCGCTACGGGCAAGCGGAAGTGGAAAGCTGGTATTGGGAACTCTGGAATGAACCGGACGGTTTCTATCTGATCGCGCCGAATGTCGAACAAGAATATTTCAAGATGTACGACTATGCCGCCGACGCCGTGAAACGCGCGCTGCCGACCGCGCGCATGGGGGGGCCGCACACGGCCCATGGCAACAAGTTCTTCGATCATTTCATTCAGCACTGCCTGAACGACACCAACCACGCCACGGGCGAGAAAGGTGCGCCGATCGATTTCCTGGCCTATCACGCCAAAGGTCGACCCACAGTGGTCAACGGCGTGGTTCAGATGAGCATGAAGACGCATTTCAAGAACATTGACGATGGCCTGGCCATCGTGGCGTCCTACCCGCAACTGAAAGGCATTCCGGTCATCATTGGTGAATCCGACCCAGAGGGTTGCGCGGCCTGCGGCATGGCGACGAACCCGGAGAATGCGTATCGCAACGGCACCATGTATGCCAGCTATACGGCGGCATCGATTGCGCGCGAATATGACCTGGCTGCGGCACGCGGGGTCAACCTGGTCGGCGTGGTCAACTGGTCATTCGAATTCGAAGACCAACCCTGGTTTGCCGGTTTCCGTGACCTGGCCACCAATGGCGTGGACAAGCCGGTGCTGAACGTATTTCGCATGCTCGGCATGATGACCGGCAACCGCGTCGGCGTGGCCAGCGAAGGTGGTCATGACGCCGCCTCCATACTCAAGGCCGGCGTTCTCGGGGAACGCACCGATATCAATGCCTTGGCCGCCAAAAGTACCCGTGGCGCCACTGTCTTGCTCTGGAATTACCATGACACCGACATCATTGACGATGGATCGCCGGTCAGTGTCACGATCAAGGGCATACCCGCCAAGAAAGTGGTGATGACGCATTACCGGATCGATCAGGAACACAGCAATTCCTACGCGGCGTGGAAGAAGATGGGCTCACCGGCCAACCCCACCCGGGCTCAGATCGCGACGTTGGAAAAAGTCAGCAAACTGGCGACCATCGGCAAGCCCAAAACGCTGCAGGTTCAGGAGCAGCAACTGGTCGTCAATATGCAATTGCCGCGCCAGGCGGTTTCATTCATCAAACTGAGCTATTGATGATGAACGCGAGACGGAACTCAGGCGGGGGCTGCCTGATCGGGCTGATCAGCGCATTGCTGCCGTTGGCCTTGCTGGGCCCCCTGCCCGCCCGGGCCGCCGAAGGGGCGAACATTTACGCCCAGAACTGCATGCAGTGCCACGGCGCGAACCGGGAAGGCGGCATAGGCCCCAATCTGACGGGCGCGCAGTGGAGCAAGGTCCAGCCCCGGAAGGACAGCCTGGCGAAGTTCATTGCCCAGGGCTCAAGCGACGGGCGCATGCCAGGCTGGAGCAAGCGCCTGACGCCCAAACAGATCGGCGCGGTCGCTGAATATCTGCTGGTGCCACCGCCACGACCGAAGGGCGGTGAGCCGCCTGCTGGCAACGCGGCCGACGCCCGTCCGGACTTGAAGACTCTGCGCCTGCCGGTCGGCTTCTCGATTGCCGTCTACAGCGACAAGGTGCCGAACGCGCGTGGCATGGCGGTGGCGGATTCCGGCATCGTCTACGTCGCTTCAAGAACCGAAGGCAAGGTATTCGCGTTGATCGACAGTGGCGGCAAAGATGTTGCCGACAAGGTCGTCACGGTCGCCAGCGGGCTGGATTCTCCGATTGGCCTGACGCTCCTGAATGGCGCACTCTTTGTGTCCGAGCGATTCCGCGTGGTTCGCTTCGACGACATTGCGAACACCTACGACAAGACGCCGCCGCTGCACATCGTCAAGGACGACTTCCCCAGGGATGCCTGGCATGGGGAAAAAATCATCAAGGCCGGCCCTGATGGAAAACTCTATGTTCCGATCGGCGCGCCGTGCAACAGCTGCGACCGGGAGCAGCAGCCTCATGCAAAGATCCACCGGATGAACCCGGACGGCACGCAGTTTGAGGTCTACGCGCGCGGCGTCAGGAATTCGGTCGGCTTTGGCTGGCATCCGCTGACCCGGGAGTTCTGGTTCACCGACAACGGCCGGGATCAATTGGGCGACAACATGCCGTCCGACAAGCTCAACCATGCGCCTCGGCCCGGCATGCACTTTGGGTTTCCCTACTGCCAGGGTGGCGTGGTGCCGGATCCAGAGTTCCACGCCGGCCGGCAGTGCAGCGAGTTCACCGAACCAGCGGCCAAACTGGGCCCGCATGTCGCGTCGCTCGGCCTTCACTTCTACACAGGCAAGCAGTTCCCGGACGCCTACAGAAACCAGCTCTTCATCGCCGAGCACGGTTCATGGAACCGCAGCCAGAAGATCGGCTACCGGGTGGTGCTGGTCACCTTGTATGGCGACAAGGTCGTCAGCGAAACCGTTTTCGTCGACGGTTTCCTGCAGAACGAGAAGGTGCTCGGCCGGCCGGTGGACATCGCGCAACTGCCCGACGGCTCCCTGCTGATTTCCGACGACTTTGGCGGGCGCATCTATCGGGTCAGCTACTCGGCGCCCCCGGCGGCTGCCGGGGAGAAGAAATAGCCTGCCGGGACGAGGTTCGGTGTGGGCTGCTGCCTGGGCGTCACCGCGGCGCCTGCAGCAGGGTCGTGACGTCCAGCCGGTAGGCGCGCCAAGCCGGCCAAGCGGCCGACAGCAGCGCCAGGCCGCCGGCCAGCAGTGGCACCAGCCACTCGGCGTCGCTCAGCCCCAGCGTGCCCAGGCGCAGCGACTGGCGCTCGGCCAGCAGCCGCTCCAGCAACGCGACGAGGCCGTGGCCCGCGGCAAGGCCCAGCACCGTGGCCAGGCCGGCCAGCAGCAGGGCCTCCAGCGCAATCAACGCAGCGACGCGGCGGGCCGGTGCGCCCAGCATGCGCAGCATGGCCAGGTCGCCCTGGCGCGCGCGCACCGCATGCAGCAGCGCGACCCAGACCGACAGGCCGGCAGCGACGAGCAGTACGATGCCGAAGCCGCGCAGCACCTCGGTGCCGGCGCCCACCAGCCGCATCAGTCGCGCCGTCTCCAGCGCCGGTGCAGCGGACTGCAAACCATCTTGTGCGTTGACCCAGCGCGGCAGCATCACGGCCGCAAGCGGGCTGCGGTAGCGCACCAGGGCCAGCGTGATCTCCTTCTTGTCATCGTCCTCGGCGTGGGGAGCGGCGTGGTCTTCGTGCACCTCCCAGACCGAGGCCAGGTCGGTCAGCACGAGGCGGTCCAGCACACTGCCCGATTCGGCCAGCACGCCGATGACCTCGAACTGGTGCTCGCCATGGGCGCCACCGCCTTCGGCGAGGCCGTGGCTGCCGGCGAAATGGTCGCCGGGCTTCAGCCCGCTCGTGCGCGCGACCTCGGCGCCCAGCACCGCCTGCATGGGTTTGGTCCACAACGCGCCCTGCCCCAGCTTGCCGCCGTAAAGGTCGATGTAGTCCGGCGTCGTGCCGGCAATGCGATAGCCGTGGAAGGAGTCGCCCAGCGACAGCGGGACGGCCTGCGCGACCAGCGGCTGCTGCTTCAGCAGATCCAGCGTCGCGAGCGGGATGTTGCCGGTCGGCGCATCGAGGTGGAACACGCCGGCCAGCATGATCTGCATCGGGCTGCCCTTGGCGCCGACGACGAGGTCGATGCTGGCGAGGTCGCGCTTCAGGCCGGCCTCGACCTGGGCGCTGGCGCGCAGCACGAAGGTGACGGCCGACAGGCCCAAGGTCAGCAACAGCAGGTTCAGCGCGGTGGTCAGCGGGCTGGACCACAGGTAACGCCAGGCGAGGCGGATCACAACACCACCTCCGCGACGTCACCGCGCTCGCTGAGCGCCTCCACGACGCGCGCGTCATGGCTGGCGATGACCAGCGTGCAGCCTTCGCGCTCCGCCGCGTCCAGCAGCAGCGCCAGCATGTGCAGCGTGTGCTCGTCGTCGAGGTTGGCGCTGGGTTCATCGGCCAGCAGCAGGCGCGGCCGGCGCATCAGCGTGCGGGCCAGAGCCACACGCTGGGCCTGGCCGACGCTGAGCTGATGCGGTCGACGGGCCGACAGCTCTGCGATGTCCAGCGCGGCCAGCAGTTGCGCCGCGCGGGCCGGGTCGGCGCCCTGCCCCGCGGCCAGCGCCGGCAGCGCGAGGTTCTCCGCGACGCTCAGCGCTTCGCTCAGGTGCAGGCGCTGTGGCACGACACCCAGCGTCGCGCCGCGCCACGCATCCAATGCGCGCGGGCTCATGCCGTTGAGCGTCGCGCCCGCCACTTCCAGTTCACCGTGCTGCACGCGCAGCAAGCCCGCCAGCAGCGCCAGCAGCGTCGACTTGCCGGAGCCTGACGCGCCGCGCAGCAGCAGGTGCCGCCCGGCGGGCAGCGCGAAATCGGCATAAGCGATCTCGGCGCCGCCGCCATAGCGGTGGCGCAGGCCGCTCCAGCCCAGCATCACTTGACCAGGCGCTTGAAGCTGGCCAGGAACTTGTCCACCTTGCCCGCGACGACGAAGGCGCAATAGCCCTGCTCGGGGTTGCGGGCGTAGTAGTGCTGGTGATAGGCCTCGGCCGGGTGGTAGTTGGCCTCGGGCAGCAGCTCGGTGACGACCCGGCCCACGTGGTGGTCGTTGGCCTCCTTGAGCACCTCGGCGGCGAGCAGGCGCTGGGCCTCGGAGTGCCAATAGATGGCCGAGCGGTACTGCGTGCCGACGTCGGCGCCCTGGCGGTTCAGCGTCGTCGGGTCGTGGATGGTGAAGAACACCTCCAGCAGTTCGCGCAACGACACCTCGGCCGGGTCGAAGTCGATGCGCACGACCTCGGCATAGCCGGTGTTGCCGCTACAGACGGCCTCGTAGCTCGGCTTGGGGCCCTGGCCGTTGCTGTAGCCGTTCTCGACGTGGTGCACGCCGCGCACGCGCTCGTAGACGGCTTCCAGGCACCAGAAGCAGCCGCCGGCCAGGGTGATGCGTTCGAGGTGGGTAGCAGGCATGGGATGACTTTCAATGTGCGCCGAGGGACAGCTCGACATGGGGGCGCCAGACCTCGTCGCAAGCCCCGTCGCAGACTTTGGGAGCGGCGAGGAAGACTCGGGCATTGGGTGCGCCGCGGGCCAGCAACGCGTCGCGCACGGCGGTGGCGCGGGCCACGGCCAGCTGGCGCAGCGTTTCGTCGTCGACCGCATAACTGTTCAACAGCAGGCCGCGCATCTGCTCGGGTGGCAAGTCCTTGGCCAGACCGACCAGGTTCTTGGGCTTGTTGGGCAGCTGGGTGACTTGGTACAGGCGCTTCAGCGCGGCGTCGGGCGTGGCGGCGTTCTCGCCCTTCAGCGCCGCGGCCAGCCGCTGCTCGCGGATCGCCTGGCCTTCGGCCGCGATGCCGGCCATGCCGGTCAGCGTCAGCTGCACGCCGGGCTTGTCGACCAGCAGCTTGGCGATGCGGTCCAGCTTGTCGACGGCGACCAGCTCGGCGCTGCCGGGCGCGAAGGCGACCTGCGCTTCCTCCGGCGCATCGCTGCCGCTGAACAGCGCGAACGGCGAGGTCAGCGCCTTGCCGATCAGGTTCAGCAGCAGCTTCCAGACCAGGCCGCCGACGCTGAACTCGGGGTCGTTCAGCGAGCCGCTGACGGGCAGGTTCACATCGATGACGCCGTTGCCGTCCTTCAGCAGCGCGACGGCAAAACGCACCGGCAGCGAAGTCGCATTGGGGCTGTCGACGCGCTCACCGAAAGTCAGCTGGTTGAGGATGATCTGGTTGCTGGCGGACAGCTGGCCGCCGGGCTCGACCTTGTAGCGCAGCTTGGTGGACAGCTTGCCTCGCTCTATCGCGTAGCCGGCGTACTTGGCGGCATAGGGCGACAGCGGTGCGAGTTCGATGTCCGTCGCGTTGGCGGCCACATCCATCGCCAGCGGCGCACCGGGCTTGAGCTGGCCGTCGATCTCCAGCAGGCCGGTGCCCGCGACCTTGCCACGCACGGTCAGCGGCGCCATCGCAGGGCTGGTCGAGGAGAACGCGCCCAGCGTGCCCTGCAGCTCGCTCAGGCGGGCGCTGTAGTTGGGGCGCACGAAGCGGTCGTTGAAATCGACCAGGCCGCGGTTGACGCGGATGCGCTCGACAGCGAATTCGGCTGCCGGTGCTGACGCCGGCGCGGAGGCGGACGCGGACGCGGAGGCTGCCAAAGCCGCGGCATCGGCCTTGGCCGCCGCCTCGGCCGGGCCGATGTCGCGCAGGTTGAAGCGGCCTTGTTCGTTGACGATGAGGCGGGCATACGCGTCGTCCAGCAGCGCATCCTGCACGGCCAGGCGCGCCGGCGCGCCTGGCGCCAGCGCGAGCTTGAGGCCGTCCAGCTGCAGCACCTGCCAGCTCAACAGGTCTTCGCCGACGACGCGCTGGCCGTCCACGACGCGGGCCTGCATCAGCGCCAGCGGGCCCACACGCACCTCGCCACTGGCGCTGGCTGCCCAGGCCCCGCCCGCCTGCTGCGTGGCCGTGACATCCGTCTTCAGCCCCAGCTCGGCGCGCTGCAGATGCAGGCCCCAGGCGGGGTCGAGGTAGGCGTTGAAGAGCTGCAGCGGCAAGGCCTTGGCTTGCAGGTTGCCGACCGCCGACAGCGGTGCCAGGCCGATGCGGCCCGTCCATTGCAGGCTGCCGCCGCTGGCGCTGACGGGCTGGTCGTTGGCGCCCAGCGCGGCCAGCTGCGTCGTCAGCTGCGTCTGGATGGGCGCCGTCAGCGGCCAGGCGAGCGGCCCCAGCTGCAGCCGCAGGGGCTCCACTGCAACGGCGACGGGCGCCACGCCGTCGGGCACGGCAGCGTCGCGCCAGCGCAGTGCGCCGCGCTCGACGGCCAGGCTGGCCAGCTGCAGCTTCCAGGCCGGCGCGGCGGGCGCTGAAGCCGCGCTGTCAGGCGGCAGCAGGGCCGCGATATTGAGCCGGCCATCGAGTTCGCGGGCGAGCTGGGCGCGCGGCGCGTCCAGCGTCAGCTTGCCCAGGCGGATGGCGTGGGCCGCCGGGTCGATCTCGCCCTGGTCCAGCTGCGCGCCGGCCAGCGTGAAGAGCGGCTTGCCCTGCAGACCCAGGCGCGCATCGGCCACGCGCAGCTCGGTCAACGTCAGTTTGGCGCGGTCGGCGGCGCCATCGGCCAGCGGGTCCTTGACGCGCAGCGCGACCTTGGTGGACACGCCGGCCGCAAGCTTGGTGCCCGCAGGCAGCGGCAGCCAGGCGGCCAGGCGTTCCAGTGCGAGGCCGTTCAGCTCGGCATCGGCCTCCAGCGCCTCGGGCGACAACCTCGCCTGGGTGCTCAGCGTGGCCTGGTCCAGGCGCAGGCTGGCGTCGAGCTGGGTGGGGGCTTTCAGCGGCCAGGCAGCAGCGCCGAGCTTGAGCTGGATCGCGTCCAGCGCCAGGTCGCGCGCCGTGAAGCGGCCATCCTTGACCTCCACGCCGGCGACGCTGACCTGCCAGGGCTGTGAGGCAGTTGATGCTGTACCGGCCGGCCCGGCCGGGCTGGCAGGCAGTGGCCGCAACCAGCCGGTGGGCGATTCGAGCAGTATCTGGCCGAAGCCCAGCTGGCGGCGCAGCGGCTGCACGTCGGCCAGCGGCAGGCTCAGCCGCTGCCAGCCGACCAGTGGTTGGCCGTCCGGCAGCGTCAACGCCAGGTCATGCAATTGCACGCCGCCGCTGAGCTTGATGCCTGGTGCTTGCTTGGGGTGCTCGGCAAAGTCCAGCGCCAGGTCGACGTCCAGCTTGCCGGTGCTCAGGCGCACGGGCGCGCTGGCCGGCAGGTAGGCGGCCAGCGGCGCGAGATCCAGGCCGGCCAGCTTGAGGGACAGCCGGGCGCTCGCCTCGTCGGCAAAGGGCAGCGCCTCGGCGCGGCTGTCGAAGGCGACGCCGTCGAGCTTGCCGCTCAGCTGCGGCTGCACCTTGACCTTGACGTCGGTCTCCAGCGTCGACAGGAAAGGCAACGCCAGGCGCAGCCCGGCCAGCTCATGCTTGCGCTGCACGGGACGGTCGTCGAACAGGATGCTGCCGTCGGCCAGCTCGATGTTGTAGACGGCGAACTCGGGGTCCGGCGCCTCCGGCGCACCGGGTTTGGCGGCAAAACGCTGGATCAGGTCGTCGATGTCGTAGTGGCCCTCGGCCGTGCGGGCCAGGCGCAGCTCGGGCTGGGCCAGCGCCAGCGACTCGACGACCAAACGGCCGCGCAGCAGCGAGCGCAGCGACAGCGCGGCATCGAGCCTGGCGAGCGTGAACAGTGGCGGCTGGCTGGCGTTGGGGCCGGCGACGCGCAAACCCTCGGCCACGACGGCAAGGCGCCAGGGCTGGAAATGGGCCTGCTCGATCTGGACGGGCCGACCCAGCGCTTCGCTGGCCAGCGCCGCACCGCGGCCGGTGACCCAGCCGGGCAGTGCCAGCGTCACGATCAACAGGAGCAGAGTGCCCAGGGCCGCGAGCGCGGTGAGTGTCCAGAGGGCAATGCGAACGGGGGAGCGGGGAGTGGTCATCACGGCGGACGCATTATTGATGTCGGCGATGATGCCGCCGTGAGCTTGCACCTCGACTATTCCGGCTTCAAGACCCTGCTGCTGGCGGCCGCGATGCCACCGGCGCCGATGTTGATGCTGGCCGCATGGGGTGGTTGGCGGCTGCGGCGAGGCCGGCGGGGAGGTGGCTGGATGCTGGGCGTGGCGCTGTTGCTGGCGTGGCTGTCAGCCACCGAGGCCGCCGGAGAGCTGCTGAGCCGCGCGCTCGGTCAACCCGTGCTGTTGCAGCCCGCCCAGGTCGACGCCTTGCGCGGTCAGGCCGGTGGCGCCGTGCTGGTGCTGGGCGGCGGCGTGCGCCGCCACGCGCCCGAGTTCGGCGCTGGCGCACCCGGAGAAATCACGGCCGAGCGCTTGGCCTATGGCGTCTGGATCGCCCGGCGCAGTGGCTGGCCGCTGGCGTTCTCAGGCGGCATTGGCTGGACGGCGACCGAATTGCAGGAGCCCGAGGCCGCCATCATCGCCCGCGTGGCGGCTCAGGACTACGGTCTGCCCCTTCGCTGGGCCGAGGGCAGCTCGCGCGACACGCGCGAGAACGCCACCCATACGCTGCCGTTGCTGGCCAAGGCCGGCGTGAAGCAGGTCGTGCTGGTCACCCACGAGGCACACATGCGCCGCGCGCTGCGCGCCTTCGAGGCGGAGGCGGCACCGCTGGGCCTGCGCGTGTTGCCGGCACCGGTGGGTTTGCAGGACGACGCGCTGAGCGGCTTCAGCGACTGGTGCCCATCCCCGGCGGGATTTGCGCGCGTGCGCTATTTGGTCTATGAGACGCTGGCCTGGTGGGCCGGACGCTAGAAATAGAAACCCCGCCGGGCTTGGAGGCCGGGCGGGGTGGGTGGCTATGCCACCTTGGGGCTCCACGGCGATTTGCCGAAGGGCTCCTGGCGCGCAAGGGATTGCGCCAGAGGTTGCGCCTGAAAAGGCACTCCAACAGTAGGCGAGCGCTGTCAGGCCTTCAAGAAGAGTTGCCCGAATAGCGCTTCGGCACGCGCCGTGACCTCGGGCGGCAAGGTGATGCCGCGGCCCCATTCGCGGTCGGTCTCGCCGGGCCATTTGTTGGTCGCGTCCAGCCCCATCTTGCCGCCCAGGCCGCTGACGGGCGACGCGAAGTCGAGGTAGTCGATGGGCGTGTTGTCGACCAGCGTCGTGTCGCGCACCGGATCCATGCGCGTCGTGATGGCCCAAATCACTTCCTGCCAGGTGCGCGTATCGATGTCGTCATCCACCACCACGATGAACTTCGTGTACATGAACTGGCGCAGGAAGCTCCAGATGCCGAACATCAGTCGCTTGGCGTGGCCGGGGTAGGACTTCTTGATGGAGACCACAGCCATCCGGTAGCTGCAGCCCTCGGGCGGCAGGTAGAAGTCGACGATCTCCGGGAACTGCTTCTGCAGGATGGGCACGAACACCTCGTTGAGCGCGACGCCCAGGATGGCGGGCTCGTCGGGCGGCTTGCCGGTGTAGGTGGAGTGGTAGATCGGGTTCTTGCGCTGGGTCTGGCGCGTGATCTCGAAGACCGGAAACCAGTCCTGCTCGTTGTAATAGCCGGTGTGGTCGCCGAACGGGCCCTCCAGTGCGTGCAGATAGCCGCCCTTCTCTTTCAACGGCACGCCGCGCTCGCTGACGCCGGTGAAGCCAGGCGCAGCGGGCGAGATGTGACCTTCCAGCACGATTTCGGCCGAAGCCGGCGCCTGCAGCGGTTGACCGGTGCCGACGCCGGTGTTGACCAGCTCGGTGCGCGAGCCGCGCAGCAGGCCGGCGAACTGGTACTCGGACAGGCTGTCCGGCACGGGCGTGACAGCGCCCAGGATGGTGGCCGGGTCGGCACCCAGCGCGACGGCGATGGGAAAAGGCTCACCCGGGTGGGCCAGCGCGTGGTCGCGGAAATCCAGCGCACCGCCGCGGTGCGCCAGCCAGCGCATGATGACTTGACGGGGCCCAATCAGCTGCTGGCGGTAGATGCCGAGGTTCTGCCGGTTCCGGTTGGGCCCCCGCGTAATGACCAGACCCCACGTGATCAGGGGGGCTGCGTCGTCCGGCCAGCATTTCTGGATGGGCAGGCGGCCGAGGTCGATGTCGCTGCCTTCGAAGACCTCTTCCTGGCAGGGCGCGCGCCGCTGCACGGCGGGCTTCATGTCCCACAGCGCCTTGACCATCTGCAGCAGCTTGCCCGCGTCCTTCAAACCCTTGGGCGGGTCGGGTTCCTTGAGGCTGGCCAGCACCCGGCCCACGTCCCTCAAATCGGCCAGAGACTCAGCGCCCATGCCGAGTGCGACGCGGCGCGTTGTCCCGAAAAGATTGGTCAAGGCAGGGGTGGCGTGACCGGTCGGCGCCTCGAACAAAAGCGCCGGCCCGCCCGCCCTTAGCACGCGGTCGCTGAGGGCCGTCATCTCCAGCACGGGTGAGACTTTTTCACGCACGCGCTTGAGCTCACCAAGGCCCTCAAGGCCGGCCATGAAGTCCCGCAGGTCGCTGTATTTCATAACTAAAAGTAGTTTTGACAAGGCAAAACAGCCTTGACGGGTTATCTTCGACCCGTAAAATCTGCCGCTTCGGGTTTGTACTGAAGCCCAACCCGGCCGGGTCCACCGGGCACATGAGTGCCACAGGCCCTGAACGATGGCCGGGAAATTATCACCGTCGCCCCACCCAGACCGCCGTACACGCCGGCAGCCTGAGGTGGGCTGCGACACAAGGAGTCGAATGACGACACGTCAAGACCTCATCACCTTCGCTGCCCTCGTGCGGGATTCGGCGTCGCTGTTCGTCAAGGACATCGGCAACGGCCTGCTCGTCGTCAGCCACAACACGCTGGCCCTGGTCGGGCTGGCCGTCGTGTCGGTGCTGCTGGTGTTCACGAGCCAAGCAGGTCTGCGGGAGAAAGTGGAGTCCGCCACGCTGGGCTGGCTGAACGCCCGCCACGAGGCCCGCGCCGAGGCGGACGGCAACACGCTGCTGGCCGCCGCCGAGCCGGACGCCATCGCCCGCGCCACCGCCACCGACCCGCGCGAACTGAGCCGCCAGCAGGCCGCCGTCGCCCACTGGCTGGCGCGCCGCTACAGCGTCGCACCCGAGCCCATCAGCCGCCTCGTGCAGGAGGCATGGGCCGTGGGCAACCGCGCCAAGGTCGAGCCGACGCTCATCCTGGCCATCATGGCCATCGAGTCACGCTTCAACCCGTTCGCGCAAAGTTCCGTCGGCGCCCAGGGCCTGATGCAGGTCATGACCCGCGTCCACGACGACAAGTACGAGGCCTTCGGCGGCACGCTGGCGGCTTTCGACCCGGTGACCAACCTGCGAGTCGGCGTGCAGGTGCTCAAGGAATGCATCCAACGCGCCGGCGGCCTCGAGGAAGGCCTGCGCTACTACGTCGGCGCCGCCAATCTGGCCGACGACACGGGTTACGCCGCCCGCGTGCTGGCCGAACACGACCTGCTGAAGTCCGTCGCCACCGGCCGAACGGTGCCGGCAAACACGACGGTGCGTCCGCTGCGCGAAGCCGCGTCTGCGCCGACCGGCGAATCCGCCCAGGTCGCCCTGCTTCGCTGAACTACACTGGCCGCTCACGCGACTGGCGATCAGGGTCACAAGCTGACCTGAGGTGGGCCACCACCGGGGAGCGTGAGGCGGTTGTCGCAACCGCTATCAGCCGTTCGCCTGGGCAGCCTTGGCCTCACGCACGCTCGTTGAGCGCCTGGGATTCACCGCCTGACCTTCGGAAACACTGCCATGTTTGACCGCAAAACCTCCACCCTCGCCCTGGTTGACCCCGATCTCTGGACCGCCGTCCAGAACGAGAACCGCCGCCAGGAAGACCACATCGAGCTGATCGCCAGCGAGAACTACACCTCGCCGGCCGTCATGCAGGCCCAGGGCAGCCAACTGACCAACAAGTACGCCGAAGGCTACCCCGGCAAGCGTTACTACGGCGGCTGCGAATACGTCGACGTCGTCGAGCAACTGGCCATCGACCGCGTGAAGCAGCTGTTCGGCGCCGAGTTCGCGAACGTGCAGCCCAATTCAGGCTCGCAGGCCAACCAGGGCGTGTTCTTCGCGCTGCTGCAGCCCGGCGACACCATCATGGGCATGAGCCTGGCCGAAGGCGGCCACCTGACCCACGGCATGGCGCTGAACATGAGCGGCAAGTGGTTCAACGTCATCAGCTACGGCCTGGACGCGAACGAAGCCATCGATTACGACGCGATGGAAGCCCTGGCCCGCGAGAAGAAGCCCAAGCTCATCATTGCCGGCGCGTCCGCTTACTCGCTGCGCATCGACTTCGAGCGCTTCGGCAAGATCGCCAAGGAGATTGGCGCCTACTTCATGGTCGACATGGCCCACTACGCCGGCCTGATCGCCGCGGGCGTGTACCCCAACCCGATGCCGCATGCGGACGTCGTCACGTCCACCACGCACAAGAGCCTGCGCGGCCCGCGCGGCGGCATCATCCTGATGAACGACGAGGCGATCGCCAAGAAGATCAACTCGGCCATCTTCCCCGGCATCCAGGGCGGCCCGCTGATGCACGTCATCGCCGGCAAGGCCGTTGCCTTCAAGGAAGCGCTGACGCCCGAGTTCAAGGCTTACCAGGAACAGGTCGTCAAGAATGCCAAGGTGCTGGCCGAGACGCTGATCGAGCGCGGCCTGCGCATCGTCTCCGGCGGCACGGAAAGCCACGTCATGCTGGTGGACCTGCGCCCCAAGAACCTGACCGGCAAGGAAGCCGAGGCCATCCTGGGCGCCGCCCACATGACCTGCAACAAGAACGGCATCCCCAACGACCCGCAAAAGCCCATGGTCACCAGCGGCATCCGCCTGGGTACGCCGGCCATGACGACGCGCGGCTTCAAGGAGGAGCAGGTGCGTGCCACGGCCCACCTGATCGCCGACGTGCTGGACAAGCCGCACGACGAGGCCAACCTGGCCGCCGTGCGCGAGAAGGTTGCCAAGCTGACGGCCGCCTTCCCGGTCTACCGCGGTTAATCGATCCCCATGCGCTGTCCGTTCTGCTCTCACACCGAAACCCAGGTCGCCGAAACCCGGGAGTCGGACGAGGGCGACGTCGTCCGGCGCCGGCGCCGCTGCCTGTCCTGCGACAAGCGCTTCACGACCTATGAACGGGCCGACATCGCCCTGCCCTCGGTCGTCAAGAAGGACGGCCGCCGCGCCGACTTCGACGCCGGCAAGATGCGGGCATCCATGCAGCTGGCGCTGCGCAAGCGGCCGGTCAGCGTCGACCAGATCGACGCAGCCATCAACCGCATCGAGGAAAAGCTGCTTGCCAGTGGTGCGCGTGAGATCGCGTCCACCCGGCTGGGCGAATTCGTCATGCGTGAACTGAAGCGCATCGACAAGGTCGCCTACGTACGCTTCGCGTCGGTCTACCGCAGCTTCGAGGACGTCGACGAGTTCCGTCAGCTGATCCGCGAGATCTGACCCGGGTTTTCACTATCACCCGTCAGGGGGAGGCGTGGGGGATACACCCCCACCCTCCCCCTCTTCATTCCGCCTTTGGAGGGAAGGACGCCGCGCGGCCCGCTTCCTAAAGTTCGTTTCATCAACAACGAACCGAGGGAAACGCCATGAACCGCACCACCAGCACCCGCCGCAACAGCCGTGGCTTCACCCTCGTGGAACTGTGCGCCGGCATCGGCATCTGTGCCGCGCTGCTGGGCCAAGCTGTGCCGGCCATGACCAAGATGCAGCAAGAGCAAAACCTCCGGGCGAGCGCGGAGACCTTGGCTGCCGACCTGCGTTTTGCCCGTAGCGAGGCGGCCCGACTGAACGATTCGGTCTACTTCCGTGTCAGCGGCAAGGGCGCCAACGCCTGTTATGTGCTTTACACCGGCGTCCGCAACGACTGCGACTGCGCGGGCGGACAAGCCATCTGCAAAACGACCGGTAGCG
This sequence comes from Roseateles sp. P1_C6, assembly GCF_056406315.1. Taxonomy (NCBI): domain Bacteria; kingdom Pseudomonadati; phylum Pseudomonadota; class Betaproteobacteria; order Burkholderiales; family Sphaerotilaceae; genus Roseateles; species Roseateles sp. P1_C6. The sequence continues at coordinate 269,941 of NZ_JBFUAK010000009.1, read as the reverse complement.
CGGTCATCAAGACCGCGTGGCTGCCAAGCAACCAGCCCGTGAGCCTGCGCAGCAACGCCGAAACGCTGGAGTTCCAGCATCGCCAAGGCTTGGTTACGCAAACGGGCAGCATTGAGATGAGCCTGAGCAATGGCACAGGCATTCGCCAAGTCATTGCCATCACCGGACGGGTGCGGCACTGCTACACCGGCACAAAGATCGCTGGCATGACCAAATGCGCCTAGTCCCCCGTTCGTGGTGGATGCCGACCAGCGGCGCTCCAGTCCGGACGGACGGCAACTACCGCGGGACTCGTTTGCGGCAGGTTGCCGAAAATCGGGCCATGCGTCCGTCCCTGCGCCCGCGGCATCGCGGTTTCACCTTGATCGAGCTGATGGTCGCGGTGGCCATCGTCGGCATCCTGGCAGCGGTTGCGTATCCTTCCTACACGTCGTTCATCCAGCGCAGCAGACGTGCCGACGCTGCTGCACTGCTCACCGTTGTGGTGCAGGCCCAGGAGCGCTATCGGTCCAACCGCAGCACCTATGCATCCGACCTTAGTGATTTGGGCCTGGAACCTTCCAAGCTTGCCCCGCTCGAAAAATATTACACGCTCGACGTGTCGGGGGCTGGTGCTTCCGGATACCAAGTCACTGCAACCGTTAAGGATACCGGTGCGCAGGCCAATGACGCGGAATGCTGGACGATTGCCGTTAAGCTTGACGGGGCAACGCTGAGCTATCTTGCCGGAGACAAATCGGCGACCAAGGACAAGTCGACCGTCTGCTGGTCGCGCTGATTATGGAATCTGATTTCCTGATTCGTTCACGCCGCCACGGTCTAACGCTGATCGAAATCTTGGTGGCAGTCGCCATTGTCGGCGTTGTGCTTGCGGTGGCTACGCCCTCGCTCAGTGATCTCCTGGAGCGCAGGCGAGTAATTGCGGCAGCAAATGAAGTGGCAGACGTCATCCATTTCGCCCGTTCGCAGCCTAATGTCACGGCCGACAGGGTGACGCTCCATTTTGACAGGGATCCGGGTAACGAAAATAGTGACAAAACGAGTTGCGTGGCGGTGGTAACGCAATCCGGCAACGACAAGTGCAAGTGCTACGAAACGCCGGTCTGCTCAAACGCGTTGTCAGTACTCTTGCGCTTGTATCAATTGCCAAACGAGCGGGGTGTATCCTTCGAGGCCGGTGCGAAATCGTGGGGCACCAGCAGCAAGAAGAATACCCTGCAGTTTTCACGCAGCCAGGTTGTGACCGACGGTAGCGACATTCAGGTTACCGTGAAAGGCAGTAGATCTGGAGCGTTGCTTCGTCTGGAAATTAATAGTCTGGGTCGCGTTAGGATTTGCTCGCCGAACGATTCGATCAGTGGATACGGAAAATGCACCAATCCAATCGAGCCTTCATCATGAATCGACGTTCACAGCGCGGTCTCGGCCTTGTCGAGCTGATGGTGGGCATCACCGTCGGCCTCATCGTCACGGCAGGCGCGTCCATGGTGGCGGTGAATCAGATCAATGAACACCGTCGACTGATGCTTGAAACGCAAATCCAGCAGGATTTGCGTACGGCTGCTGATTTGATCCAGCAAGATATACGGCGCGCCGGTTTTCGCGGCATGACAGGCCTCGGCGTGTGGGCGCCAGCGAGCGGCGTCGGCACAGCCCAGGAAGTTCAGGCCTTGGCGCCAAATGTGAATACGTACAGCCCGATTGTTATTGGCGACGATGAGCACAGCATCACCTACAGCTATGCTCGGACTTTGAATAGCAGCAACAAAGATGCGCCGTTGAGCAATGAATATTTCGGCGTTCAGTTTGCAAGGCAAACGTTATATCTACAAGTAGGCATGGTTGATGATAAGCCCAATTGGCAACCCATTACCGATCCCGACACGATTGAAATACTGAGCTTCAAGATTCACCCGGTCACGCAGTTGGTGGATCTCGCGGATTTCTGCGACAAGGTTTGCACAGGGACTGGGTGCGCGGCAGGCCCTCAGCAGGAGGTGCGGCGGGTGGAAATCACGCTGCAAGGGCGCGCCACGCATGACAAGAAGAACGTCGTGCGGACGATTTCAGTGTCCGAAAGGCTGCGGGCGGACAATGTCACCGGGGCTTGTCCGTCATGAGCAGCCGAGCCCGCCAGTGGCAGAAGCAGCAAGGTGCCGCAACGCTGGTTGTCGTGATGGTGTTGTTCATCGTCATGGCCCTGCTGGCAGCCTACGCCAACCGCAGCTTGATGTTCGAGCAGCGCATTGCCAGCAGCTATGCGCGAGGCACTCTGGCGCAGGAAGTGGCTGAGGCCAGCGTCGAGTGGACCGTGGCCATGCTGAATGGCCCTGCTGTCGACGGCGACTGCAAGCCGGCGGATGCGCCCGATGGCCAGCGATTCCTTGATCGCTATCTCAAGGTCAACGCTATTGACCGCGGCACTGAGCCCGTGAGCAGCGTGGTTGGCTACCAAGTGGATTGCACCCGCACCAGCGAAGGCTGGATCTGTCGCTGTCCGGCGGCAGGCACTCGCAAGCCGCCCGTAGAGTCGAGTGGTGATGGGCTGGTGCCCAGCTTTGGTGTGTCCTTCGCGACTCTGACGGGGTATCGCGCCGGCACGATCCGGTTGGATACGGTTGGCTGCACGGACAGCGTTGTTGACAACTGCAAGAGCAAAGTCGACAACAGCCGCAATCAGCTCGGAGTGAGCCGGCCCAGGGCATTGCTTGCACTGGCCAGTGCCGTCCGCACTCCCCCGGCTGCGCCGCTGGTTGCAAAGAGCGGCCTGATGGTTTCGGGGGGCGGCCTGGGCTTGCACAACACCGACCCACAGACGGCCGGCCTCCTCTACACGCTCGGCGGTGTTGCCACCGGCCTGAACGACACTCGCCTGGAAAGCGTGCCTGGAACCCCGCCTGCCTTGGCGCGCATAGAGAGCGACAACAGCCTCAGCGGTGCTGACGTGTTTCGGACATTCATGGGGATGAGTGCCAGTCGCTATGTCAACCATCCGGCGCTGCACGTCGTCACCTGCAGCAACGACTGCGCGGCCGAACTGCTGGCGGCCTACACGGCCGGTCGACGCATGCTCTGGGTGAAGGGGCCGATGCGCTTGGCCAGCAATCTAACGATCGGTTCCGAAGCTGACCCGCTCATCGTCGTTGCGACTGGCAATGTGACGCTCACCGGGCCGTTCCAGTTCACTGGGCTGCTGGTGTCACAGGGCACGCTGACGTGGACGAACACGGCGGCCATGCCGTCGCTCATCACCGGTGCGCTGCTGGTCGAAGGGGCTATGCAGACGACCGGCACGATGGACATCTACTACCGGCAGGACGTGACGAACCAGCTGCGCAACCGGCTTGGTAGCTATGTGCGCGTGTCCGGTGGCTGGAGCGACGCGGATTGAGGATGCCATGTTGAATTTCAAGCCTCTGCCGCCCGATCGCGCTCAGCGCCAGCGCGGCGTCACGCTCATCGAAGCACTTGTGGCGCTGCTGGTGATGAGCTTCGGCATGATGGCCTTGGTGGGTTTGATGGGCAATCTGCGTCGCGGTGCGGACCTGGCCAAGCAACGCGGCGAGGCGGTACGCCTGGCGCAGACCGATCTGGAAACGCTGCGTTCCTACTCGGAGCTTCCGACCAGTACCGATCCAAAGAAGGTGACCTTCGATGGCACCATTGTGACGAACACGCGCACCGTCACGCCCGCTGACTCGAACGCGAGTTTCACCGTCTCGCGCTTCGTCAGCCCCATCAAGATGGGCGACGATGTGGTCGCCAAAGCGGTCCGGGTCATGGTGACCTGGACCGACCGAGCCGGTGAATCGGGGTCGACGGGTCAGCCGAGTGCGCCCCAGTCGGTCACTCTCGACACGGTGATTGCCCGTGTCGATCCTGGCTTCTCCGGCTCTCTGGAGGTTCAGCCGCCCCCAGGCGGCATTCGCCAACCGGCGGGGCGCCACCCGGTGATCCCCGTGACCGCCAAGGATCTGGGCAACAAGCAAAGCGCTTTCCGGCCAAGTGCCCTGGGCAGCGTCGTCTGGGTATTCAACAACGTCACGGGCGCGATTGTCAGCAAGTGCTCAATCGAGGCTGGCACGCCTGTGTCCACCCTGACGGCTGCGGACGTGGAGTCCTGCGACAACAGCACGATTGGCTATCTGCTGAACGGCACCGTCCGGTTTTCGAACACTGATCCGGCCAATCCGGCCATACCGGAGGCCAGCGCGATACCCTTAGACCTCGCTATCGTGGGCGGTACCTACATGACGCCCTTGCTGGGCCCGGACGGGCGGCCCGTGAAAGATGGTAGCGGCAATGTGATCATGACCACCGTCACTGTGACGCCGCCCTCGTACCAGTGCTTCAACGATTCACCAAGCATTACCCCAAGCACGCAGCCTTTCGTCAACTACAACTGCATCGTCTATCCGACCGATGGCGTCTGGTCAGGCAAGGTGACGCTCAGCGGGTTCAGCATCGGTACCACGGCCGTCGACTACCGTGTCTGCCGCTACAGCGCGGACTACAACGGCAACGGCAGTCCCAACGTCACAAACACCACGTCCCTGGACAACTACGAACACCCTGAGCTTTATGTGAAGGTGGCCGGTTCACTGGCACGCCAGAACTTCCTGGTCGTGCGAGGCACCCGGACATGCCCCACTGCCCCCGCAGTCAACCCGACGAGCGGCATCTTCGTCGACTACTCCACCATCCAACTGCAGCCCTGAGCCCTGGCTAGACTGGCCGGATGCTCTCTGAAGAAATCCGCCAGGCTCTGGCTCACGCACTCGGCCTGGCCGAGCAAGCCATCGGCCTGAGCGACCCAAACCCACGCGTCGGCTGCGTGATCCTTTCGGGCGACGGTCGGCAACTGGGTGCGGGCCACACGCAAGCCGCCGGCCAGGCCCATGCCGAAGTCATGGCGTTGCGCGACGCAGCCACACGTGGCGAGGATGTGCGTGGCGCGACGGCTGTCGTCACGCTGGAGCCCTGCTCTCATCACGGCCGCACGCCACCTTGCTGCGATGCGCTGATCGCCGCCGGCATCGCGCGCGTTGTCGTGGCCATCGAGGACCCCAATCCTCAAGTCGCAGGGCAGGGCCTGGCGCGGCTGCAGGCGGCCGGCATTCAGGTGGAGTTGGCCGACGCGGCCATTGCCGACACCGCGCGCGAGCTCAACATCGGCTTCTTCTCGCGCATGCAGCGCAGCCGGCCCTTCGTGCGGCTGAAGTCCGCCATCTCGCTGGATGGCCGGACGGCCCTCCCAGACGGGCGCAGCCAGTGGATCACCGGCGAGGCCGCGCGTGCCGATGGCCATGCCTGGCGCAAGCGGGCTGGCGCCCTGCTGACCGGCATAGGCACCGTGCTGGCCGATGACCCCAGGCTGGACGTGCGCCTGGTTCCAACGGCGCGGCAGCCGCTGCGCTTGGTGCTCGACCCGCAAGGTCGCATGCCCGCGGCTGCCCGCATCCTGCAGCCGCCCGGAGATGTTCGCGCCATCGGCCCTGGTCGCGCCGATCTGCCGGTGCTACTGGCCGAGCTTGGCCGGCAAGGCATCAACGAACTCCATGTCGAGGCCGGACCGACGCTGTCGGGCGCCTTCCTGGACGCCGGCCTGGTCGACGAACTGCTCGTCTACCAGGCGCCCATGCTCATCGGCGACGGTCGGCCACTGGCAGCCCTCACACCGCTGGCGGCGCTCGGCGACGCACAACGCTGGCGGCTGATCGAAGCCACACCCATCGGCCAGGATCTGCGCTTGAGGCTGCGTCCGACCTAGGGTCGCCACCTACAATCGCCGGCTATGCCCATCTCCCCCATCCCTGAGCTGGTTGCCGAGCTGGCCGCTGGCCGCATGGTCATCCTCGTTGACGAGGAAGACCGCGAAAACGAGGGCGATCTCGTCCTGGCCGCCGACCTGGTCACGCCCGAGGCGATCAACTTCATGGCCCGCTACGGCCGCGGCCTGATCTGCCTGACGCTGCCCCGCGAGCACTGCGAGCGCCTGCAACTACCGCCGATGACGCGCCGCAACGGCACGCAGCACGGCACCGCCTTCACCGTCTCCATCGAAGCTGCCACCGGCGTCACGACCGGCATCTCGGCGGCCGACCGCGCCCGCACCGTGCAGGCCGCCGTCGCGCCCAACGCTGCCGCGAGCGACCTGGTCCAGCCGGGCCACATCTTCCCGCTGCAGGCCCAGGACGGCGGCGTGCTGATGCGCGCCGGCCATACCGAGGCCGGCTGCGATCTCGCCCGCATGGCCGGCCTGTCGGCCACGTCGGTCATCTGCGAGATCATGAAGGACGACGGCACGATGGCCCGGCTGCCGGACCTGGAGATCTTCGCCGCCGAGCATGGCCTGAAGATCGGCACCATCGCCGACCTCATCGAATATCGCAGCCGCAACGAGAGCCTGATCACGCGCGTCGCCGAGCGCCGCCTGAACACCGCGCAAGGCGAGTTTGGCTGCCAGGTCTTCACCGACCGCACCGGCGGCACCCACCTGGCCCTCACCCAAGGCCAGTGGACGTCCGACGACGAGGTGCTGGTGCGCGTGCACGAGCCGCTGTCGGTGCTGGACCTGCTCGAAGCCGGCTCCTGCGGCCACTCCTGGGGCCTGCCCGCTGCGCTGGCGGCGCTGAAGGCCAGCAAGGCCGGCGTCGCGGTGTTGTTGAACTGCGGTGAAGACGCCGCCGGCGTGCTGGCGCGCGTGCAGTCCGAGACCGCCACGCCCGCGCCCAAGGGCGCGATGGACCTGCGCACCTACGGCGTCGGCGCCCAGATCCTGAAGGCGCTGGGCGTGCACCGCATGCGCCTGCTCGGCAGCCCGCGCCGCATGCCCAGCATGACCGGCTATGGTCTCGAAGTGACCGGCTTTATCGCCCCACCCAACTGCTGACCCGAAAGGCCCGCGATGCAAGATTCAGAACCCGGCCTGCCCAGCTTCGAGGGTGCCCTCGATGGCAGCGAGCTGACCATCGCCATCGTCCAGGCGCGCTTCAATGACGCCATCACGTCGTCGCTGGCCAGCGCCTGCCTGGCGGAGCTGTCGGTGCTGGGCGTGCCGACCGAAGCCATCCGCCACGTGACCGTGCCCGGTGCGCTGGAGGTGCCGCTGGCGCTGCAGGCGCTGGCCGAGAGCAATGACTTTGACGCGCTGATCGCGCTGGGCTGCATCATCCGCGGCGAGACCTACCACTTCGAGCTGGTCGCCAACGAAAGCGGCGCGGCCGTGACCCGCGTCGGCCTGGACCACGGCATTCCGATTGCGAATGCCATCCTGACCGTCGAGAACGAAGCCCAGGCCTGGGCCCGTGCCGAGCCCAAGGGCCGCGATGCCGCCCGCGTCGCGGTCGAGATGGCCAATCTGCTGAAAGAGATCGAGTGAACGCGACGACGCCCTCCCCCAAGCCTGCCGCCAAGACGCCTTCCAAGGCGCCGGCCAAGCGCGCCACCGTCAAGTCGGCCCGCCGCCGTTCGCGCGAGGCCGCCGTGCAAGGCCTCTATCAATGGCTGCTGACCGGCGAAGACCTGGGCGCCATCGTCGCGTTGGGCCGTGAGCAGGACGGCTACGCCAAGCTCGACGTCAAGCATTACGACGCGCTGCTGGCCGGCTGCGTGGCTGAGGCCGCCGACCTGGACGCCATCCTGTCCCGCCACGTGGACCGCAAGACCACCGAGCTGTCGCCCATCGAGCACGCCATCCTGATGATCGGCGCGTACGAGCTCAAGCATTTCGTCGACATCCCCTACCGGGTCGCCATCAACGAGGCGGTCGAGCTGGCCAAGTCCTTCGGCGGCACCGATGGCCACAAGTACGTCAACGGCGTGCTGGACCGTGCGGCCGGCGACCTGCGCCCCGTCGAGGTCGCAGCAAAGCGCTGACGCCGCCGTGAAACTGGCCGCGCGGCTCGACCGCATCGAGCCCTTCTATGTGATGGAGCTGGCCAAGGCCGCGGCCCGGGTCGCGGCCGGGCCGCTGTGCGCCCCTGCCCAGGGCGGTCGGCGCATGATCCGGCTCAACGTCGGCGAACCCGACTTCGGCGCCGCGCCGGCCGTGCGCGAGGCCGTGACCAGAGTCGCCCAAGGGCCCACGCCATATACCGACGCGCTGGGCCTGCCGGCGCTGCGCGAAGCGGTGTCGCGCTGGTACATGCAGCGTTTCGGTCTGGACATCTCGCCCGAGCGCATCGCCATCACGGCCGGCGCTTCCGCCGGCCTGCAACTCGCCTGCCTCGCACTCTTCGAGCGTGGCGACGAGGTGCTGATGCCCGACCCCTGCTACCCCTGCAACCGTCATTTCGTGACGGCGGCGGACGCCACGCCGCGGCTGCTGCCCACCGGCGCGGCCGAGCGCTTCCAGCTGGGTGCCAGCCAAGTCCGCGACGCCTGGACGCCGGCCACGCGCGGCGTGCTGCTGGCCTCGCCCAGCAACCCCACGGGCACGTCCATCGCGCCCGACGTGCTGGCCGACATGGTGGGCTTCGTGCGCGAGCGCGGTGGCGTCACCGTCGTCGACGAGATCTACCTGCCGCTGAGCTACGACGAGACCTTCAGCCACTCCGCGCTCTCGCTGGGCGAGGACATCGTCTCGGTCAACAGCTTCTCCAAGTACTTCGGCATGACCGGCTGGCGGCTGGGCTGGCTGGTGCTGCCCCCTGCCCTCGTGCCGGCCATCGAGCGGCTGGCGCAGAACCTCTACATCTGCCCATCGACGCTGGCACAGATGGCGGCGCTGGCCGGTTTCGAGCCCGCGTCCATCAGCGAGTTCGAGCGCCGCCGCGCCACGCTGCGCGAGCGCCGCGACTACATCGTGCCGGCCCTGAATGCGCTGGGCCTGACCGTGCCCGTCGCGCCCGACGGCGCCTTCTACGCGTGGATGGACGTCAGCCGCCATCACGCGGACAGCTGGGCCTTCGCCCACGAGCTGCTGCAGAGCGCCCAGGTCGCGTTGACGCCCGGCCGCGACTTCGGCTTGGCCGACCCGCAGCGCTGGATGCGCCTGTCGTTCGCGTCGTCGATGGACGACCTGCAGGAAGCCGTGCGCCGCCTGCGCGGGGTCCTCGCATGACCATGGTGCCCCCACGTTCACTTCGCTCTCTGCCCCCCGAGGGGGCTCCGGCGCCTTCGGGCGGCCGTGCGGCGCCGGGCTTCCAGTTCCCCGTCCGCGTCTACTGGGAAGACACCGACGCCGGCGGCATCGTCTTCTACGCCAACTACCTGAAGTTCTTCGAGCGCGCCCGCACCGAGTGGCTGCGCGCGGCCGGTGTCGAGCAGCACCAGCTGCGCGAGGACACCGGCGTCATGTTCGTCGTCGCCGCCACCAGCCTGCGCTACGCCGCGCCGGCGCGGCTCGATGATCTGCTGACCATCACCGTCGAACCGCAACCCGCCGGCCGCGCCAGCCTCGTCGTGCGCCAGCGCGCGCTGCGTGGCGACACGCTGCTGGCCGAGGGCGAGATCCGCATCGGCTGCGTGCGCGCCGACGACCTGAAACCCCAACGCCTGCCCGACGCCGTCGTTGCAGCGATCACCTCCGCATGAACCAAGACCTGTCCATCGTCTCCCTGATCCTGCACGCCAGCTTCGCGGTGCAGCTTGTCATCGCGGGCCTGCTGCTGGTGTCGCTGGCGAGCTGGAGCGTCATCTTCGGCAAGCTGATCGGCTTGGGCCAGATCAAGCGCCGCAATGACGCCTTCGAGGCCGAGTTCTGGAGCGGCAAGAACCTCAACGACCTCTACCAGGCCGTGGGCAACCGCACCGATGGCGCGCCGCTGGAGCGCATCTTCGCGTCCGGCATGCGCGAGTTCCTGAAGCTGCGCGAGAAGCGCGTGACCGATGGCGGCGCGCTGCTGGACGCGGCCCGCCGCGCGATGCGGGCGAGCTTCCACCGCGAGCTGGACGCGATGGAGAGCAACCTGTCCTTCCTCGCCTCGGTTGGCTCGGTGTCGCCCTACGTGGGCCTGTTCGGCACCATCTGGGGGATCATGCACGCCTTCGTGGGCCTGTCCAACCTGACGCAGGTGACGCTGGCCACCGTCGCGCCCGGCATCGCCGAAGCGCTGGTCGCCACGGCCATCGGCCTGTTTGCCGCCATCCCTGCCGTGCTGGCCTACAACCGCTTCGCGCGCCAGATCGACCGCAGCGCGATCACGCTGGAGACCTTCATCGAAGAGTTCTCCAACATCCTGCAACGCAACGCCTCGCAACACTGATGGCCTCGGTCTCCGCCCGCGGCGGCCGCCGGCGCCGCACGATGAACGAGATCAACATGGTCCCGTTCATCGACGTGATGCTGGTGCTGCTCATCATCTTCATGGTCAGCGCGCCGCTGATCACGACCGGCCTTGTCGACCTGCCGAGCATCGGCAAGAGCCGCCAGCAGCCCGATCACGTCATCCAGGTCATCGTCGGCACGGACGAGAAGCTCAAGATCAAGGTCGACCAGCTGGAGCCCGAGTCCATCCCGGTGAACCGGCTGGCCGAGCGCGTCAAGAAGGCGCAGGGCAAGGACGCGACCAGCCCCGTCGTCATCTCGGCCGACAAGGCCGTCAAGTACGAGGCCGTCGTGCAGGTGATGGACGTGCTGCAGCGCGCCGGCATCCAGCGCGTGGGCCTGGCCGTGAAGAGCGGCGCCTCCTCCAAGTGACCGCAGTGACATGACGGCTGCCACGCTGCGTCCCCCGGAGGCCGCCGGCATCGGCCGCGGCCTGGCGCTGGCGCTGTTCGCGCACGGCCTGCTGATCGTGGCGCTGAGCTACGGCCTGCACTGGCGCAGCGACGCCACGCCCGCCTTCGAGGCGGAGCTGTGGTCCGCCGTGCCGCAGGTCGCCGCGCCGCGCGAAGAGGCGCCGCCCGAGCCCGAACCCGAGGCGCCCAAGCCCGACCTGAAGGCGCAGCAGCGCGCCGCCGAGGAAGCCGCCGCGGAGCAGCGCGAGGCCGAGATCGCCATCGCCAAGGCGAAGAAGGTCAAGGAAGAGAAGGCCCGCGAGGAAGCCGCGAAGCTGGAACGCGAGAAGGCGGCCAAGGAAAAGGACGCCAAGGACAAGGACGCCAAGGACAAGGCTGCGAAGGAGAAAGCGGCCAAGGAAGAGCAGGAGCGCAAGAAGACCAAGGATGCGCAGGCTGCCAAGGACGCGAAAGACACCAAGGAGGCTGACGCCCGCCGCGAGGCGCAGCGCCAGGAGAACCTGCGTCGCATCCAGGGCATGGCCGGCGGCACGCCCGGGTCAACGGGAGCCGCAGCTCAGAACTCGGCGCCTTCGGCCGGCTGGGCCGGCCGCGTCAAGGCACGCATCAAGCCGCTGATCATCTATTCCGACGACGGCGTCGCCAACCCGACCATCACCGTGCAACTGGCGCTGGGTCCTGACGGCCGCATTCTGGGCACCAAGGTGCTCAAGGCCAGCGGCGATGCCGACTGGGACCGGGCCGTCATGCGTGCCATCGAGAAGGCTGAGACGCTGCCGCGCGATGTCGACGGCCGCGTGCCGCCGGTCATCGTCCTCAATCTCTACCCACGCGAATGAAGCGGTCGGCCGACCAGCGGCCTGAACCCCACAGCGCGATCGCGACGGCCAGCACGCCCCACAGCACGTGTTGAGCCAGGCCTGCGGGCGACAAGTCCTCGGGCGGCAGTGACAGCGCGGCCATCAGGTTGACGACAAACAGGCCCAGGCCGGCGAAGCGGCCCGCCAGGCCCAGCACCAGCAACACCGGGATCACCAGCTCGCCGGCCGTGCCCATGTAGGCGGCCAGCACGGGCGGCAGCAGCGGCACCTGGTAGTAGTCGTTGAACAGTGCCAACGTTGACGACCAGTCGCGCAACTTGGTCAGGCCGGACATGAAGAAGACCTGCGCGACGTACAGCCGCACCGCCAGCAGCGCCAGCGACTGCAGGTGGCCGACCAGCGTGTCTACCGGCGCCGGCAAACGGGTGGGTGTGAGGCCCGGGTCGGTGAACGTGCGCAGCGCGGTGGAGATCAGAGCTTTCATGGTGTCGTCGTCCTGGAGGTGGGTGTGGCCCTGACCCCTTGCAGCCAGGCGTTCTGCAGCGCGGCTTGCAGCCACGTGCCGAAGTCGAAGTCGGGCTCAAGCGACGAACCTTTCACTTCGACGCTCGAAAGCGCGTCGGCAAGATTCACACCGTCCAGCAGCGCTTGCACGAACGCCGCTTCGGCGAGTGAGAGGGGTTGCGACCGGCCGCGCCAGTCCTGCCGCCAGACCAACATCGGGCCGTCCTGCTGCGCCAGCAGCCCGACGCCGGGACGCAACTGCAGCCACAGGCTCTCGGGCGGCGTGCTGCCCAGCAGCGCCAGCGAGTCGGCGTCCAGCTCGGCGTCCGCGGCGCGCTCGGCCAGGTGCACCGCCCAGTCCAGCCGCGCCAGATCGGGCAGGCCGGAGTCGGCGCCGGCACGCGCCAGCAAAAAGCCTTCGAGCGCCCCGCCCCATTGCGCCAGGTCACCCCGCTCGGGCGGGTGCGCGCGCCAGAAGCTCCAGGCCAGCGTCGCGAACTCTTCGTCGCCCAGCCCCTCACGCAGTTGCACGAAGGGCACCGCCAGGGCCTGGGTCGACAGCGCCTTCAGGTTGTTCCGATAGGCCGCGAGGCCGCGTTCGCCACCGGTCACGCCGGCAGGCGCGTCGCCGCGGCCCAGCAGCGCATCGACCAAGGCCTGCTGCTGCGCCTTCATGGCTGCAACGCCCTCGCCCGCTGGGCTTCAGCCAGCAGCACGTCCAGTTCAGGCACGGCGGTGTCCCATTCGACCAGCGTCGGCGTGGGCCCCAGCCGCTGGACCGCGTGGGCATAGACCCGCCAGACCTCGTCGCGCACGCGGCTGCCGTGGTCGTCGATGACCAGGCCCTCGGCCAGCTCGCAATGCCCGGCGAGGTGGATCTCGCCGACGCTGCCCGGCCGGACCGCATCGACCCAGCGCATGGCCTCGCACGCTGCGTCATCTGGCGTCATGCCGGCGTTGCGCGCGTTGACGACCAGGTTGTTGACGTCCAGCAGCAGGCCGCAGCCGCTGCGCCGCGTCAGCTCGTTGAAGAACTCGGGCTCGGCCAGCGTGTCACCGGCCCAGCCGACATAGGCGCTGATGTTCTCGACCAGCATGCGCCGGCCCAGGCGCTGCTGCACCTGGTCGACGTGCCGAACCAGCAGCGCGAGGGATTCGTCGTTGAACGGGATGGGCAGCAAGTCTGCCGCATGCAGTCCAGCGACACGCGCAAAGCAGGCGTGGTCGGACACCCAGTCCGGCTGCACGCGCTCGACCAGCCGCGCCAGGCGCTCCAGGTGCCAGGCATCCAGCCCGGCCGCCGAGCCCAGCGCCAGCCCCACGCCGTGCAGGCTGACGCGGTAGGCCGCGCGGCCGGCGTCCAGCACGGCCAGTGTGGCGCCGCCGTCGGCGAAGAAGTTCTCGGAGTGGACCTCGATGAAACCGAGGTCGGGGCGCTGCGCCAGCAGCGCCTCGTAATGCGGCTGGCGCCAGCCGATCCCGATGGGAGCGGCCGGCGCCTTCAAGTCGGAAGCAGCCGGCAAGGCTTACTTCTTCATCTTGGCCTTGGCCTCGTCGGCCGTCGTGCCGCCGGCGCTCTTGCACGTGCCCTTGGCCACGTACTTCCATTCATCGACGCCGTTGTCCGCCTTGGACTGGCCAGCGCAGGAATGGCTGCCGCTCAAGTTGGCGCAATCGTTCTGGCCGGCCTTGGCGATGCCGAAGCACTTCTCCTTGGCGGCCTTGTCGTCGGCTTGTGCCTGGGCAACGAGGCCCAGCGACAGGGCGGCGGCGAGGGCGGAGGACACGAGGGTTCGGCTCTTCATGGGACAGGTCTCCAAAAGGTTGGGGGGTGGAAGGCGGCCGATGATGCGGCGGCGAGAACGAAGTCGCAAGACAGCGCCGACTCCTTACACTGCCGCCGCCATGAATGCCTCTCCGGACAACACGGACTACTGCCGCCAGATCGAAGCGCTGCGCCCCGCCCTGCTGAAGTACGCGAGGCTGCAACTGCGCAACCCCGCCTGGGCCGAGGACGCCGTGTCCGAGACGCTGCTCGCGGCGCTGGAAAAGCCGCAGGCCTTCGCTGGTGCCAGTCAGCTCAAGACCTGGCTCATCGGCATCCTCAAGCACAAGCTCATCGACCAGATCCGCAAGAACAGCCGCGAGATGTCGACGACGGCAGGCAACGACGATGGCGAAGACCTGGACGACCTGCTGTTCGCCAGCGACGGCCATTGGCGCGAGGCCCAGCACGACTGGGGCAACCCGGAGGACGTGCTGCGCCAGCTGGACTTCATGAAGGTGCTGGAGGCTTGTGTGGAGAAGCTGCCCGGCCAGCAGGGACGCCTCTTCATGATGCGGGAGTGGCTGGAGCTGGAGTCCGACGAGATCTGTAAGGAACTGGCCATCACGCCGACCAATCTGTGGGTCATGCTGCACCGGGCCCGGCTCAGGCTCAGGGAATGCCTGCAGGCCGGATGGTTCCAGGCAGCGCCCGCTGGAGGAGCGCCTTGATCAAGCTGAAGATCACCTGCCGGGAGGCCACGCAGATCACGCTGCAGGGCGAGGATAGACGGGTGCCACTGGCCGAGAGGCTGTCTCTGCGCCTGCACCACCGCATCTGCAGCAACTGCCGCCGCTTCTTCCGCCAGGTTCACCTGATGCGCCAAGCCAGCGCGCGCTGGCGCCAGTACACCGAGGAATGATCAGCTGACGGGGCCACCCTCGTCGGTCGCCGCCGCCACCAGCGCAGCATCACCCGACAGCGCAATCGCGATCGCCAGCTTGATCGCGTCCAGCTGGGCGGCCAGGCCCATGCTCGGCACGGTCGGCTGCGTGCGCGCGGCCTGCTCGGGCAAGGCCGGCAGATGGATGAAACCGCTGCTCACGCCGCGGTCGGCGAGCTGGTGCTGCAGCTCGAAGAACACCTGGTTGCAAACGAAGGCCCCGGCTGACAAAGACAGCCCCGCCGGGTGGCCGGCCGCGCGCAGGCCGTCGCGCATGGCCTTCACCGGCAGCGTCGAGAAATAGGCGGCGGGTGAGTTGACGCGCACCGGTTGGTCCAGCGGGCGTTGACCGGCGTTGTCGGCGATGCGCGCGTCGATCAGGTTGACGGCCACGCGCTCGATGGAGATCTCGCTGCGGCCGCTGGCCTGGCCCAGCGCGATGGCCAGCCGCGGTCGCAGCACCGCCAGCGCCTCGCCCAGCGCGCGCGGTGCGCCTGCGAACGTGGTCGGCAGGCAGCGCGCATGCACGGTCGCGCCCGCAATGACCTGGCCGTGCAGCGACCGGGCGACCTCCCAGGACGGGTTGATGGCCTCGCCGCCGAAGGGCTCGAAACCGGTGAGCAGGATGTTCATGCCGGCCATTCTCCCGAAGTGCGAACCGCGCTGCCACGCCGCGGTTGAAACACCTGTGCGCGACACCCATCAGCCCCGTCTCCCCGGTGTTATTCGGGGCCAGTGGTCCGGCGTACGGCCTCCATAATCGGTCGCAGCTCCCACACGCTCACCCATGAACGATCCGTCCCAGCCCTTGCAATGGCCTCATGGCGGCGCCGACGCCCCCGCCGCAGGGCCGAGCGCCGTGACTGCAGGTTTCTACTGGCCCACCCCGCCCTACGCCGCCTACCCGCAGCCCGAGGTGCAGAAAGGCCAGGAGGCCTGTGAGATCCTAGGCTTGAACAACAGCCGCAGCGCCGGCCAGCTGCTGCAGCTGGATGCCAGCGAGCGGCTGGTGCAGATCAATGTGCCGCCGGCGCGCAACAGCATGCCGCTGAAGTTCAGCCAGTTCCGCGCCATCAAGCTGATGCGGGCGATCGCCGTGCCGCCGCGTGATGCCGGCGACGTGAACGCCTTGCTCAGCGTCGACCAGCGGCCCCGCAGCGACTTTCGCATCGTCTTCAACGGCGGCGACGAGCTCAAGGGCGTGACCATCGGCCACCAGCACGACAAGCTGGGCCTGTTCCTGTTCCCGCCGCTGTCCGACAGCGACGACTCGGTGCGCCGCGTCTTCGTGCCGCGCGAGGTGCTGGCGCATTTCGAGATCGGCGAACGCATCGGCGACCTGTTGCTGAAGGACGCGCTCGTCACGCAGGAGCAGCTCGCGGCCGCGGCCGTCGAGCAGACAGGCCTGCGCCAGAAGCGCGTCGGCGACATCCTGGTCGAGCAGCAGATCGTCACGGCGGACCAACTGCTGCAGGCCATCGAGCAGCAGGCCAAGATGCCCATGGTGCGCATCGGCGAGGCGCTGCTGGCGCTGGACCTCGTCACGCCAGACCAGCTGGAAGTGGCCCTGGTGCAGCAGCGCGACGACCGCTCCGTGCCGCTGGGCGAACTGCTGGTGCGCAAGGGCGTCATCAGCCGCGCGCAGCTGCAGTCGGCGCTGGCGCGCAAGATGGGCTACCCCGTCGTCGACGTGGAGAACTTCGCCATCGAGCCCGACGCGGTGCGCAAGCTGCCGCATGCGGTGGCCAAGCGCCTGGAGGTGCTGCCGCTGGTGCTGCGCGACGGCCGCCTGATCGTCGCGATGGAAGACCCGACACGGCGCGACGCGATCGACGAGGTGGAGTTCATCACCCAGCTCAAGGTCGTGCCCACGCTGACCAAGCTGGGCACGCTGCAGTTCGCCATCCCCAGCACTTTCGACCGCTTCGGCGCCGAGGCGCTGCCGCGCAACAGCATCGACCCGCTGCCGGACTTCACGCCCGACTTCGCACTGGAAAGCTCCAACAAGCTGATCGAAAGCCTGGAGCGCGACAGCAGCGAGCGCGCCAGCAAGGAAGACGAGTCGCCCATCGAGCAGAGCGACAACTCGCTGGTGCGGCTGATCAATTCGATGATCATCGAGGCGCACAACCAGGGCGTGTCCGACATCCACATCGAGACCTACCCGGGCCGCGACAAGCTCAAGATCCGCTTCCGCCGCGACGGCGTGCTGCAGCCCTACCTGGAGCTGCCGCACACCTACCGCAACGCGATGATCGCGCGCATCAAGATCATGTGCGACCTCGACATCTCCGAGCGCCGCAAGCCGCAGGACGGCAAGATCAACTTCGCGCGTTTCTCGTCGCAGCACAGGCTGGAGCTGCGCGTCGCAACCATCCCGACCAACAACGGCCTGGAAGACGTGGTCATGCGCCTGCTGGCCAGCAGCCGGCCTATCCCGCTGGACCGCATCGGCCTCACGCCGGCCAACCTGGACGCGCTGCGCGCGGCCGTGCAGCGGCCCTACGGCATGGTGCTGTGCGTGGGCCCGACCGGCTCGGGCAAGACCACCACGCTGCATTCGGCGCTCAGCCACATCAACACGGCCGAGCGCAAGATCTGGACCGCCGAGGACCCGATCGAAATCACCCAGGCCGGCCTGCGCCAGGTGCAGGTCAATCCAAAGATCGACTGGACCTTCGCCAAGGCCCTGCGCGCCTTCCTGCGCGCCGACCCCGACGTCATCATGGTCGGCGAGATCCGCGACGAGGAGACGGCCGAGATCGCTGTCGAGGCGTCGCTGACCGGCCACCTCGTGCTGTCCACGCTGCACACCAACAGCGCGCCCGAGACCATCACGCGGCTGCTGGACATGGGCATGGACCCGTTCAACTTCGCTGACTCGCTGCTGGCCGTGCTGGCCCAGCGCCTGGTGCGGCGCTCCTGCACGGCCTGCCAGACGGCCGAGCCGCTCGGCGAGGCCGAACTCGGCGAGTTGCTGGACAACTATCTGCACGTGTTCCCCGCCGACGCGCGGCCCAGCCGCCTCACGCTGATGGCCGACTGGGTCAAGAACCACGGCAAGGATGGGCGGCTGATGAAGTTCACCAGCCCCGGCTGCCCGGCCTGTGGCCACAGCGGCTTCAAGGGCCGCGCCGGCCTGCACGAGCTGCTGACCGTGTCCAAGGACATCCGCCGCATGATCCAGACCGGCGCCCGCGCCGAGGAACTGCTGCACGCCGCACTCGCCGAAGGGATGCGCTCGCTGCGCCAGGACGGTATCGTCAAGGTGCTGCAAGGCCTGACCACCCTTTCAGAGGTCCACGCGACCAGCAACGCATGACCGAACCCGCCGAGACCGCTGCCGCGCCACGCCCCAAGCTGCGCCTGGGGGATGTGCTCGTCGAGCAGCAGCTGATCTCGGCCGAACAGCTGGGCCAGGCGCTGGAGCTGCAGCGCGCCACCGGCAAGAAGCTGGGTCGCATCCTCATCGAGGCCAACCTCATCACCGAGGAGGCCCTGGCCCATGTGCTGGCCCGCCAGCTGCGCGCCCCCTTCGTCAACCTGAAGACCTTCCCGCTCAAGACCGACCTCGTGCGCCTGCTGCCCGAGACGCCGGCACGGCGCTTCCGCGCGCTGGTGCTGGAGGAGCGCGGCGACACGCTGCTGGTGGCGATGGCCGACCCGCTGGACCTGTTCGGCTTCGACGAGCTGGCCAAGATCCTGAAGCGCCGCCTGGCGATGGCCGTCGTCGCCGACAGCCAGCTCGCGGCCGTCTACGACAAGCACTACCGTCGTAGCGACGAGATCTCCGGACTGGCCAAGGCGCTGGAGAAGGACATCGGCGACGCGGTCGACTTCGGCGCGCTGCAGGCCAGCGTGGGCCAGGAAGGCGCGCCGGTCGTGCGGCTGCTGCAGAGCGTGTTCGAGGACGCAACCCGCGCCGGTGCGTCGGACGTGCACATCGAGCCGCAGGAAGGCGAGCTGCTGATCCGCAATCGCGTGGACGGCATCCTGCAAACGCTGACACAGGCCGACAAGCGCATCGCGCCCGCGCTGGCGCAGCGGCTCAAGCTGATGGCGGGCCTCGACATCTCCGAGAAGCGCCTGCCACAGGATGGCCGCTTCACGCTGCGCCTGTCCGACCGCACGCTGGACGTGCGCCTGTCGACCATGCCCAGCCAGTACGGCGAGTCCGTCGTCATGCGCCTGCTGGGCCAGGGCTCGGCTTTGCGCCGACTGGCCGACATCGGCATGCCGGAGGACATGCTCAAGCGTTTCCGCGAGCTGCTGGGGCGTGACTCCGGCATGATCCTCGTCACCGGCCCGACCGGCTCCGGCAAGACCTCGACGCTGTACGCCGCGCTGGCCGAGATCGACGCCGAACAGCAGAAGATCATCACTGTCGAGGACCCGGTCGAGTACCGGCTGCCTGGCCTGACGCAGGTGCAGGTCAATGACAAGATCGAGCTGGACTTCGCCCGCGTGCTGCGGGCCGCGCTGCGTCAGGACCCTGACGTCATCCTCGTCGGCGAGATGCGCGACGCCGAGACTGCCGAGATCGGCCTGCGCGCCGCCATCACGGGCCACTTGCTGCTGTCCACGCTGCACACCAAGGACACGGTCTCCACGCCCTTCCGGCTGCTGGACATGGGCGCCCCGCCCTTCATGGTGGCCACGTCGCTGCAGGCCGTGCTGGCGCAGCGGCTGTTGCGCGGCGTCTGCAAGCATTGCGCCGAGCCGCACCTGGCCACGCCGCAGGAGCAGGCCTGGGTCAATGAAGTCCAGGCCATGAATGGCGAGCCGCCCAGCCCCGTGCAGAGCGTCAAGGGCCGTGGCTGCTCGGAGTGCAACGGCACCGGCACGCAGGGCCGGCGCGGCATCTACGAGATGCTGGAGCTGGACCCCGACATGGCGCTGGCCATCCAGAAGAGCGACGCGGGCGCTTTCCTGACCGCAGCGCGCCGCTCGTTGAAGGGCCGCACGCTCGCCGACCGCAGCCTGGCGCTGGTGCGCGACGGCAAGACCTCGCTGGCCGAGGCGGTGCGCATCAGCGTGGACCCTGAATGAGCAACTTCGCGTTCAAGGGGCGCAACGGCCGCGGCGAGCTGGTCGAGGGCATCGTCGACGCGGTCAACAGCGATGCGGTCGCGTCGCAGCTGATGGCCGGTGGCGTCGTGCCCGTCAGCATCGAGGCCACCAGCGAGGCGGTCAGCGTCGCCGGCGGCAGCAACTGGCTGGAAGCCCTGCTCGCCAAGCCCATCACGATGGAAGACGCCCTGGTGCTGACGCGCCAGATGTACACGCTGCAGAAGGCCGGCGTGCCCATCCTGCGCTCGCTGGCCGGCCTGGAGGCGTCGACCACCCATGCCGGCATCGTCAGCCTGCTGCAGGACGTGCGCGCCAGCCTGGACCAGGGCCGCGAGCTGGCCACCGCCTTTGCGCGCCACCCGGCCGTGTTCAGCCCCTTCTTCATCGCGATGACGCGCGTGGGCGAGCTGACCGGGCGGCTGACCGAGGTCTTCCAGCGCCTGGCCGAGCACCTGGAGTTCGAACTCGACATCCGCGCCCGCATCAAGCAGGCGCTGCGCTACCCGGCCATGGTCATCATCGCGATGGCCATCGCGCTGGTCGTCATCAACGTCTTCGTGCTGCCCAAGTTCGCCGACGTCTTCGCCCATTTCAAGACCGAACTGCCGCTGATGACGCGCATCCTGCTCGGCTTCTCGGCCTGGACGCTGCGCTGGTGGCCTCTGGTGCTGGCCGGCGGCATCGGCGCGGGCCTGGCCTGGCGCAACTGGATCGCCACGCCCGGCGGCCGCTACACCTGGGACCGTTTCAAGCTGCGCCTGCCCATCGCGGGCAACATCGTGCTGAAGGCGACGCTGGCCCGCTTCGCGCGCAGCTTCGCACTGGCCAGCAGCTCGGGCGTGCCCATCAGCCAGGCCATGACCGTCGTAGCCCAGACCGTGGACAACGCCTACATCGGCGCCCGCATCGAGCAGATGCGGGACGGCGTCGAGCGCGGCGAGAGCATCTCGCGTTGCGCAACCGCCACCGGCGTGTTCACACCCATCGTGCTGCAAATGATTGCAGTGGGCGAGGAGACTGGCCAGCTGGACACGCTGATGACCGAGATCGCGCAGATGTACGAGCGCGAGACCGACTACGCCATCAAGGGCCTGTCCGCTGCCATCGAGCCCATCTTGCTGGCCATCATTGGCGCGCTGGTGCTGGTGTTGGCACTGGGCGTGTTCCTGCCGCTGTGGAACCTGGGGCAGGCGGCGCAAGGCCGCTGACGCGGCCGCCGCGGGTGTTTCCCGTGAAGCCTGCAACGGTTTGCAGGCGCAGTTTCATCTGCGCCAAAAGCCGTGCGCTATTCACTTTCCTCTGCGCCCGAGGTGGCCGATAGTCTTGGCACTCCCGGACCACAGCGCCCTGCGCAGGAAGGCATCCATGAACAAGTCTCAGCAAGCCGGCTTCACCTTGATCGAGCTGGTGATGGTCATCGTCATCCTCGGCGTGCTGGCCGCGGTCGCGCTGCCCAAGTTTGTCGGCGTTGACGACGACGCCAAGCAGGCGGCCGTCAACGGCATCGCGGGCGCTTTGAGCTCCGCCTCTGCCATCAACTACGCCAGCCGCAAGGCCAAGGGCGAAACGGGCTCCGCCGCGACCAACAAGACCGTCGCCGTCGCCAAGTGCTCGGACGTTGTTGCCGCGCTGCAAGGCGGCGTCCTGCCGTCTGGCTACTCGATCACGACCGATTCGGCGGCCGGCAACGACGTGACGGTTTCGACCTGTGTCCTGACCGGCCTCGGCACGCCGGCCAAGACGGCGACCTTCACCGTCACCGGCATCACCTGACCCCATGCCACGCTGCGTGCGTGGCTTCACCTTGATCGAGCTCATCCTCGTCATCGTGATCACAGCCGCCCTGGCGGTGTTCGCCCTTCCCAAGGTGGTGGACACGACGCTGTGGCGGCTGCGTGCTTTTGGCGACGACTTCAGGGCCCGACACCAGGCCATGCTGCGGCTGGCGCTGCAGCAACGCCGGCCCATCGTCGAGACCATCACGGGCACCGGCGTCAGCTGGGCCTATGGCAGCGGTGCTGCCATCGCGTCCCTGCCCTGCCCCGCGACCGAGAGCCCCTGCATCGCCGAGGGCGGCAGCCGCACGGTGACCTTCAACAGCGGCAACAGTGGCGCCACGGCCACCAGCGCCGGCGCTGCGATGACCGTCACCGTCGCCTACGGCAGCTTCAGCCAGGCCTACCGCATCGAGTCGGATACGGGGCTGATTTACCCCACGCCTTGAGGCTTGAGCGATGAGGCGCTGGGCTAGCATCCTCCGCATGCCGGCCTTGCATCCCGGGCAGCGCCAGCACGGCCTGACCCTGATCGAACTGCTGCTCTTCGTCGTCGTCGTCGGCATCGCCTTGAGCGCGATGCTGAAGGTCTTCGTGACCGCGACGGCCGCCAGCGCCGACCCCATGATCCGCCGCCAGCAGCTCGCCATTGCGGAGGCGCTGCTGCGCGAGGTGGAACTGCAGCCCTTCACCTGGTGCGAGCCCAATGACCCGAATGCCGCGACAGCCGCCAACGCCGCCGGCTGCACCCAGGCCGAGGCCATGGGGCCGACGAGCAGCGAGAACCGCACCGGCCCGACCTACTTCGACAACGTCAACGACTACAACGGCTTCTCGATGGTTGGCATCAGCGACATCACCGGCGCAGCGGTTGCGGGCCTGAGCGGCTACTCGGCTTCAGTGGCGGTGGAGGTCGCCAGCCTGGACAACGTCACGGGCGGTGAGGCGCTCAAGATCACTGTCACCGTTGTCGGCCCCGGGGATACGCTGGTCAAGCTGGCCAATCCGCTCCGCCTGCAAGGCTGGCGCACCCGCTATGCACCCAATGCTGCGGACTGACATGCGTTTGCAGCGCGGCTTCACGCTGATCGAGGCCGTGATGGTCATCGCCATCACCGGCGTGGTCATCGCCGTCGTGGCCCTCTTCATCGTGCCGGCGACGACGGCCTATTTCGCCAGTGCCGCGCGTGCCCAGCTCTCGGACCAGGCCGACACCGCCCTGCGCCGCATCGCTCGCGACCTGTCGCTGGCCCTGCCCAACAGCGCTCGCGTGTCGCCCAGCGGCCAGAGTCTGGAGCTGATTCCCGTCAGCGGCGCTGCGCGCTATGCCAGCGAGACCGGCGTCCCGCCGGTGTATGGCGTCAACGCGCCGGCCTTCACGGTCCTCGGGCCGCCGCTCACGCTCAGCCATGCCAGCCAGCAGCTGGCTTGGTACAACCTCGGCCCCGACACGCCCGACGCCAATGCCTACAACCTGAGCAACGTGCGTACGGCCACCAGCGCGGCGGGCAATGCCGCCGTGGTCAATTTCGCCGGTGCGTCGCTGCCGCCATCGCTGATCGCACCACCCTACCGCGTCTACGCGATCGAGTCGCCGGTGACCTACCGCTGCGACACCAGCAGCATGCCCACCGCCACCGGTACGCTGACGCGCTACAGCGGCTACAACGTCAGCGCCGCCCAGCCCGATCCGCCGTCCAGCGGCGGCAGCGTGCTGGCGCGCAATGTGTCGGCCTGCAGCTTCAGCTTCGACCCCGCCGCCGTCGCGGCGCGCTATGCGCTGGTGACGCTGCGCATCAGCCTGCAGAGCCAGGGCGAGACCGTCACTCTCTACCAGACCGTCCACGTGGACAACCTGCCATGAACCGGCTGCGCGGCTTCACGATGATGTCCATGCTCTTCATCCTGGTGGCGCTGGCCGCGCTGGGTGTCGCGCTGACGTCGTTGAGCCAGCGCCAGCAGTTCGGCTCGGCCGGCGAGCTGGCCGCGTCCAAGGCCTACCAAGCTGCGCTGGCCGGGCTGGATTGGGGCAGCTACCAGGTGCTGCGCGCCGGTGGGCAGCCGGCCTGCTTCGCGACCAAGAGCATCGCGCTGCCCGACCAACTCGCCGACTTCACCGTCACCGTCAGCTGTGTACGCACGCCGGCTGCGGGCACCGTCAACGACGGCGCGACGACGCTGGCGTTCTATGTCGTCGTCGCGAATGCCTGCAACCTCACCAACAGCGGCGTTTGCCCCAACGGCGCGACGACCCAGCCCACCTACGCCGAACGCCAGCTGAGCCGCAGCCTCAGCATCCCCATCACGCCATGAAGACGCTGCGCCTCGCCCTCGCCTTCCTGCTGCTCGCCGTGCTGGGCGGCCTGGCTCAGGCGGCGTCCAGCTACACCTTCCGCAGCGACAGCTATGCCTGGGAGACGGCCGCCAACACGCTGACCTGGGACCGCACCTGCACCAGCTATCCCGGTGACGACGACAAGGCGACGATCAGCCTCACCGGCAACTTCAAGTTCAAGTTCGCCGGCACCGACTACACCGCGGTGCGGGTGCTGGCCAACGGCGGCCTGCAGTTCGGCACGGACACCGGCTTTCACCGCACCTTCACCAACACGGCACTGCCGGCCGGCACCGCCAGCGTCAGCAACAGCGGCTGCGCCGCGGCGGCCACGACCAACGTCATCCTGGCCTACTGGACCGACCTGAATCCCAGCCAGAACGGCAGCGGCGGCGTGACCTGGGAGCAGAAAGGCACGTCGCCCAACCGCTATCTCGTCGTGTCATGGAACGGCGTCTACCAGTACAACACCAGCACGCCCTACACCTTCCAGATCATCCTGTACGAGAACGGCGAGTTCAAATTCCAGTACGGCAACGCCAACGCAAGCGGCTCCAACGCCACCATCGGCGTGCAGGTCGACGGCAACGACTTCACGCAGTACTCGTACAACAGCGGCTACAACGCCAACGGCAGCGCGATCCGCTGGTTCGTGCCCAGCGGCACGCCGACGCGCCGCGCCGAGTACCGGTTCGACGAGTGGAACTACAGCGGTCGCGTCGGTGAGGTGGCCGACAGCAGCGGCAACAGCAACAACGGCGTGCGCGTGGGCAACGCGACGACGTCGGCCACGTCCAAGGTCTGCCGCTCGCTCAGCATCCCAGCCGACACGACGGCCACCAGCCATGCGGTCGATACGCTGCTCGACGTCAATTCCGGCATCGGCGACAAGGGCGCGGTGACGTTCTGGTACCAGGCCAACACCGCCTGGAACAACTCCGCGGCGATGCTGCTCGATGCCACGACGTCGACGGGCAAGCCCTTCTTCCTCGTGCGCCAGGCCGACGGTTCGCTGCGGGCGACCGTCACCGACAGCAACGGCGTGCTGCTGACGACCGTCACGCCGGTGCAGTCCGTCGCCGCAGCCACGTGGCGGCACATCGCCGTCACCTGGAAACTGGCCTCAGGCACGAACCAGAGCATCCTGCGCATCTACATCAACGGCAGCCAGGTCGGCGCCACGACGCTGACGACAAGCGGGACGCTGGACAACACCATCGGCACCCTCTTTGTCGGCGACAACCGCAGCGGCACGGCGCCTACCAACGCCACGCTGAACTCCGCCAACGGCCTCATCGACGAGATGCGGGTCTACAACTACGAGATCAGCGCGCTGGAACTCACGGCCGACATGGCGACGGTGTCGCGCATCTGCCTGCCGCCGCTGGACCACTACGAGCTGTCGGTGCCGACCTCCAGCCTGACCTGCACGCCGACCACAGTCACCGTCAGGGCCTGCTCCTCCAACGCCAGTTCCTGCAGCGTCGAAACCTCCATCAACGGCACCGCCGTATTGACCACGACGGCTGGAACGCTGAGCAACAGCGTCGTCAGCTTCAACAACGGCGTCGCGACCGCCACGCTCAGCCTGCCGGGAGGGGCCGATGGCGCGAACGCTGCCGTGTCGCTGAGCGCCGAGTCGACGTCGGCGTCCAATCCCCGGCGCTGCTGCCCCGACGGCGTCAACTGCGCAGCGGCGAACAGCTGTTCGACGACCTTCAATCGGGCGGGCTTCATCATTGCGGCCATCGCGTCGTCGGCCACCTCCGCCGGTGGGGCCGCGGTCGCCCTGCCGCCGCAGACCGCCGGCACGGCGTCGAACGGCTACTACCTGCGCGCGGTGCGCAGCAACACCAGCACGCAGGCCTGCGAAGCGGCGGTGACCGGCAGCAGGAACGTCAACTGGGCCTACCGCTGCAACGATCCGGCGACCTGCTCGGGCAGCAACCTGATGACCGTGACCACCAGCACGCCCACGGTCATCCAGCGCAACAACGCCAGCGCGTCGGCCAGCTACACCGCCGTGCCCATGGTCTTCGACGCCTATGGCAACGCGCCGTTCAGCTTCACGTTTGCCGATGTCGGTCAGGTCACGCTGCTGACCAGCCTGGGCGTCAGCGTCGGCAGCGCCGGCACCGACACGCTGACCGGCAGCAGCGGCGTCTTCGTCACCAAGCCGGCCGGCTTCACCGTCACCACTTCGGCGAGCTCCGGTGCCTTCGCGAAAGCCGGCGCGCCCTTCGCCGCCCGCATCACCGCCGTCACTTCCAGCGGCGCGACCACGCCCAACTTCGGCAAGGAGGCAGCGCCCGAAGGCGTGTTGTTGAAGGCCACGCTGGTGGCGCCCATCCCCGCCGCTCCGGCCAGCAGCGTCACCGGCACCGTCGGCAACGCCACCGTGGCCGGCGGCGCCTTCACGAACGGCGTCGCCAACGTCAACAACCTCAGTTACAGCGAGGTCGGCATCATGAAGCTCACCGGGTCGGTGGCCGACGCCGACTACCTCGGCGGCGGCGACACCTCCGGCGCGGCCAGCGCCGACATCGGCCGCTTCACCCCCTTCGGTTTCACCGCCACGCTGCCGGCGCCCGTGCAGCGCGTGGACCGGGGCTGCCCGGCAGCGTCCCCGTCCGCCTTCACCTATCTGGACGAGAACTTCCAGCTCAAGTTCACGCTCAGCGCCGTCAATGCACAAGGCAACGTCACCCGGAACTACGCCGGCGCGTTCGCCAACCTCGCCCTGGGCGTGCCCGCCAACTTCAACCTTGCCGGCGTGGACACCGCGACGGGCACACGCTTCACGGGCGCCCGGCTCGGGGCCGTCGTCAGTGCTGGCGCGTGGCCGGTCGTCGGCGACGCGGCCGCCGGCACCGCGGTTGTGACGCTCAACGTCGCGGCGATGCGCGGCGCCGCACCGGACGGCCCCTTCACCGGGCGCTTCGGCATCGCGGCGCTGGACACGGACAACGTGGGCATGTTCGCCTTCGATCTCGATACCGACCCGGCCGTCGCCGGCAGCGACCGCTCACTGGTCGGGCAAATCCCCCTGCGCTATGGTCGGCTGCGCCTACAGAATGGCATGGCGGCCATCAATCGCCCCCTTACCCTGCCGCTGACCGCCCAGTACTGGGACAGCGGCACCAACACCTTCAAGACCAACAATTTGGATTCCTGCACCAGCATCACGGCGAGCAACCTGAGCTTCGGCAACTTCCGCAAGACGCTGGTCAATGCCGACGCAGCGATGACGGCCACCACCTCGCTCGCGGCGGGCAGCGGTGTCATCACGCTGGCGGCACCAGGCAACGGGCACCTGGGCAGCATGGACATCGCCATCGC
The DNA here is from genome assembly GCF_056406315.1 of Roseateles sp. P1_C6. NCBI lineage: Bacteria > Pseudomonadati > Pseudomonadota > Betaproteobacteria > Burkholderiales > Sphaerotilaceae > Roseateles > Roseateles sp. P1_C6. The sequence goes on along the minus strand of NZ_JBFUAK010000009.1, from coordinate 242,706 downwards.
ACTGGACACCGCAACGCCGCCGGTCGACCAGTCCTGCCTGGCCGCCACGGGCTGGGCACCGCCCAAGCCCGCGACGCAGGGTGCCAAGCTGACGGGCCTGCGCGGCGGCTGGTGTGCGGCCAACAACGACCCCAGCGCCCGCGCGACCTGGGGGCTGTACCGCGGCAGCGACGGCGTCGTCTTCCAGCGGGAGAACTATTGATGCGTTGGCCCTGGTCACCCCGCCGCAGCGGACAGCGACTGTTGCTGCGCCGCGCCGGCGAGCAGTTCGCCTTCGTGCTGACCGACGGCGCGCCCACCGACGAGCCGGCGCGGTTGCTGCGCTGGGGCCTGCTGGACGACGCCAAGGCGGTGTCCAGCGTCGACGCCATCGCGCTGCTGGACCCGGCCGACTACCAGATCCTCAAGGTCGACACGCCCAACGTGCCGCAGGAGGAGTTGAAGGCCGCGGCGCGCTGGCAGGTCAAGGAACTGGTTGATGTCGATGTGGCCGACCTGACGCTGGACGTCATGCATGTCGGCGGCGACGTCGAACGTGCGCAGCGCCAGCTGTTCGTTGTCGCGGCGCGCAATGCGGCCATCAAGGCGCTGACAGACGGCACCGCCGGCCTGGCCGGGCAGGTCTCCATCGTCGACATCTGGGAGACGGCGCTGCGCAACCTGCTCTGCGCCCGCGCCCGTGTCGATGATCTTGCCGCACGCGCCTGTGCCGCCGTGCTGATCGACGCGCGCCACTGTCTGCTGGTCGTCTGCGCCGGCGACGAGCTGTTCTACACGCGCCGCCTCGAAGGCGACCCCGGCCTGCTGGCGCGGGCCCGCGGCGAGCAGCCGGAGACCGCCGCCGCCGACCTGCCGCTGGGCTTCGAATACCAACCCGGTGGTGCCTTCGACGCCCCGGGCGCGCAGGAGTCGCCGCTGGTCGTCGAGCTGCAACGCTCCATCGACGTCTGGGAGCGCAGCTGGCCCGACCTGCCGCTGGCCCGGCTCTACGTCGCCACGGCCCAGCATGGGCCGGAAGTCGCCACGCTGATCCAGCGCGAGCTGGGCCAGCGCACCGTCGCGCTGGACGCCCTGGCCGCCTTTGCGCCCGGCGCGCCGGCGCCCGAGGGCGATGCCGCCCAGGCGCTCGCCGCCTGCCTGCCGCTGCTGGGCGCCGCCCTGCGCACCGAGACTCGCCAACTCTGATGCCGCAGCAAATCAACCTGCTCACGCCCATCCTGCTGACGCCCAAGCGCGTCTTCTCGGCGTTGACGCTGCTGCAGGCCAGCGGCCTGATGCTCGTCGTCGGCCTGCTGGCCACGCTGTGGCTGCAGGCCCAGGACCGGCGAAGCGAGGCGCGCCACCGGGAACTGCTGACCCAGCTCGCCACCGAACGCCAATCCCTCACCGTGGCCCGCGCCGCCCTGCCCGCGCCGCTCGATGCCTCCGCGCTGCAGCAGCAACTGCAGGCCGTGGAGAGCGGCAACGTCGAGCGCCGCCTGCTGCTGCAGACGCTGGGCACGGATGGCAGCGGCATCGCCGGCCGGCGCCATTCCGACTTGCTCGCGCTGGTCGCGCGCAGCCTGCCCGAGTCGGCCTGGCTCAACGAGCTGCGCTATGCACCGGGCCGGCTGGAGCTGACAGGCGGCACGCTGGACACGGCGCAGCTGCGGCCCTGGCTGGCCCGGCTGGCCGCCCACCCGCTGCTGGCGGGGCAGGACCTGGCGGCGCTGCGCGTGGAGCGCCCCGGCGCGCCGGGCAATGACACCGGCAGCACCTCGCTGCTGGCGCGCGGCGGCGCCCCGCTGGCCACGGGCGCGCTGCCGGTCTGGACCTTCCGCGTCGTCAGCGCACCCGCGCAAGCGGCCAGCACCGCCTCGGGAGCTGCACGATGAACGCCGGCACGCAGATCGACCTCGCCATGCTGCGCCGCCGCGTTGCGCCGCTGCTGGCCGGCTGGCAGCGCCAGGCCAAGCGCATCGACGCGCTCAGCCTGCGCGAGCGGGCCATCCTGTTCCTGTGCCTGGTCGCCGTGCTGGCAGCCGTCTTCGACGCCCTCGTGCTGACGCCGCTGTCCGCGCGCGCCAAGCAACGCAGCGAGCAGCAGGCCCAGCAGGCCGCCGAGCTGAGCCAGCTGCGCGAGCAGTTCATCGCCGCCAGCCGCGCGGGCATGGCCGACCCCGCCGCGCAACTGCGGCTGCGCCTGGAAGCGGCACAGGCCGAGCGCCAGCGCCTGGAGCGCGAGCTGCGCCAGGGCGGCGGCGTCGGCGAGACCGAAGGGCTGTCCGCCGTGCTGCAGCGGCTGCTGGCCCAGCAGCCAGGCCTGCTGCTGGAGCGCCTGACGTTGCTGGAGGACGCACCCGTCACGGTGCCGGCGCCATCGCAAGGCAGCACGGCGCGGCCGACCGCCATGGCCGGCATGAGCTGGCAGGGCGTGGAGCTGCAGCTGCAGGGCAGCTACCGCGACACGCAGCGCTACCTGCAGACGCTGGAGCGCGAGCTGCCCGGCCTGCGCTGGGGCGAGATCCGCCTGAGCACGGCCGCGCCCAACGAGGCGCCGCGGCTGGTGGCCCAGCTCTTCCTGCTGAAGGTGCAGCCATGAAAAGCTTCATCACCCTGCTGCTGCTGGCCTCGTTGGCCGCCCGTGCCGAGGAGCCCCAGCGCGACCCGATGGCCTGGCCGCCGGCACTGCGCAGTGCCATCGCCGCGGCCCAGGCCGCGTCCGCGGCATCCGCCGCCGGTGGCGCCGAGGTGCCCGACAACGCGATCCGCCAGGTTGTCTTCAGCAATGGCCGCGGCTATGTCGTCGTGCGCGGCCGCCGCTACGGCGTCGGCGAGCAGCTGGACGGCGCGCGCATCGAGCGCGTCACCGAACAAGCCGTCTGGATGCGCGAAGCCGGCCAGGTCCGCCGCGAGCCGCTGTACGGCGGCGTCGAGAAGCGCGCCCCCGCGCTGCCGGCCAAGGCCGCCTCCGGCCCCAGGAATTCCAAGGAGAAGCCATGAAGGCCCCCGCACCCCGTGTTCTGCTGTTGGGCGCCATCGCCGCGCTGCTGGCAGGCTGCGCCGACAAACCGCTGCGCGTGGCCCAGCCCAGCCAGGCGCTGCGCGAGGAACTGCAGGCGCAGCGCGGCATGCCTCCTGCCCCGGCCGCGTCCACCGCTGCGCGCGTGCCCGAGACCACGCCCGTGCCGCTGCCCGCCCCGGCCCCCGCGTTGCCGCCCGAGCCGCGCTTTGACCTCATCGTCAACGGCGCGCCGGCGCGCGATGTCTTCCTGTCCCTGGTCAGCGACACGCGCTACAGCATGCTGGTGCACCCAGCCGTGTCGGGCACGCTGTCGGTCACGCTCAAGGGCGTCACGCTGCGCGAGTCGCTGGACGCGATCCGCGACGTCTACGGTTTCGACTACGCCATCGAGGGTCGCCGCATCACCGTCTTCCCGCCCACGCTGCAGACCCGCGTCTTCACCATCAACGCACTGGCCCACCAGCGCAGCGGCCGCAGCGAGGTGCGCGTCAGCTCGGGCGCCGCGCCGGCCGGCAACCAGAACGGCAGCGGCAATGGCAGCAGCGGCACGCCAACGAGCGGCAACGGCGGCACGAGCACCGTGCAGCAGCAGGAAAGCAGCCAGCTCAGCACCAAGGTCTCGAGCGACTTCTGGGGCGAGACGGCCACGGCGCTGAAGGCGCTGGTCGGCAACGGCGAGGGCCGCACCGTCATCACCAGCCCGCAGACCGGCACCGTCGCCGTGCGCGCCATGCCCGAGGAGCTGCGCCATGTCGACGCCTGGCTGAAGGCGACGCGCATTTCCGTCGAACGCCAGGTCATGCTGGAAGCCAAGATCGTCGAGGTCGAGCTGCGCGAGGGCTACCAGAGCGGCATCGACTGGTCGCGCGTGGGCGACCGCGGCGCCATCGGCCAGACCAGCGTGAACCCGTCCATCCCCAGCGGCGTCAACAGCATCATCAACCCGCTGGTCAGCAACACGCGCGGCCTGCCGACGCTGTCCAGCGGCACGCAAAGTCCGTCCTGGCCGGACCTGATCCCGCTGCCCTCGGCCGGCGGCGGCACGCTGGGGCTGGCGCTGGCGCGCGGCGGCTTCCAGGCGCTGCTGAGCTTCATCGAGAGCCACGGTGACACGCAGATCCTGTCCAGCCCGCGCATCGCGACGCTGAACAATCAGAAGGCCGTGCTGAAGGTCGGCACCGACGACTACTTCATCACCGGCATCAGCGGCAGCAACAGTGGCACCAACACCGGCAGCACCGGCTCCAACAGCACGACCAACCAGATCCCGACGCTGACGCTGACGCCCTTCTTCAGCGGCATCGCGCTGGACGTGACGCCGCAGATCGACGCCGCCGACATGATCACGCTGCACGTGCACCCGTCGGTGTCCAACGTCATCGAGAAGGTCAAGCAGGTCGACCTGGGCTCGGTGGGCAATTTCCGCCTGCCGCTGGCCAGCGCCAGCGTCAACGAGACCGACACCGTCGTGCGCATCCCCGATGGCCACATCGTTGCCATCGGCGGCCTGATGCAGATGGAGGCGACGCGGCGCGGCTCCGGCGTGCCCGGCGCCGACAGCAACCCGCTGACGTCCATGCTGTTCGGCAACCGCGCCAACAACGGCCGCAAGCGCGAGCTGGTCGTGCTCATCAAGCCCAGCATCATCCGCAGCGCCGAAGACTGGGAGCAGCACAACCGGCTCGTCAGCGAGTCGCTGACCGACACCGAGAGCCGCTCGCACCGCGTGATCCGGCTGGATGGAACGACCACGTCACCGCCGAAATGATCCGCCGGTCGAGATCCCGTCGCGCCGCAGGCCTCGGCGCGAGGCTGGCAGGCGCGGTGATCGCGGGCATGCTGGCACCGATGCCGGGGCATGCCGTGCCGCAGGAATCGCTTGCCGACGGTGCCACCCGCCTCGATGCCCTGGATTTGCGTCTGCCGCCCTCAGCAGGTCGGCCCGCTCATGCCGCAGCGACGGCCATCCCGCGCCAGCGACACCCGACGCTGCGGCTGGAACCGCGTAAATCGTTCATTGAGCAGGGCGTGGAAGGCAGCCGGGAGGCGTTGATCGCCTGCCAGCGAGGCGCCTACCCCGGCGCGACGGTCGCGGCGTCCAGCGTGCAGACGCCAGGGGGCGATGCGCAGCCGGACCACTGCTACCGGTTCTGACCGGCGCCCGAGGCGTCAGCTCTGGACCTGCAGCGGCCGGCTCGCGGCCGCCACGACGCGCCCCACCACGGCCGCGGCTTCAAAGCCATGGCTGGCGAACAGCGCCAGCACCGCGTCGACCGCGCCGGGCTCGCAGGACACCAGCAGGCCGCCGCTGGTCTGCGGGTCGGTCAGCAGCGCGCGGTCCTCCGAGGCGAAGTCGGCCGGCAGCAGGATGTCGTCGCCATAGCCCGTCCAGTTGCGACCCGAGGCGCCCGTGACGAAGCCGCGCTGCGCCAGCTCGCGCACGCCCGGCAGCAGCGGCACCGCGCGCCAATCCAGCTCCACCGTGCAACCGGCGCCGCGTGCCAGCTCCAGCGCATGGCCGGCCAAGCCGAAGCCGGTCACGTCGGTCAGCGCATGCACGCCGGGCAGCGCGGCGAGGTCAGGCCCTGGCGTGTTGAGCTTGGTCGTCGTGTCGATCATGCGGGCATAGCCTTCGGCGCCCAGCTGCTCTTTCTTCAGCGCCGCACTCATGACGCCCACGCCCAGCGGCTTGCCCAGCACCAGCACATCGCCCGCGCGCGCATCGGCATTGCGCTTGACCCGCTTGGGGTGCACCAGGCCCAGCGCGACCAGGCCGTAGATCGCCTCCACCGAGTCGATGGTGTGGCCGCCGGCGATGGGGATGCCGGCCGTGCGGCAGACCGAGGCGCCGCCTTCCAGCACGCGGCCTATGGTCTGCGTGGACAGCACGTTGATCGGCATGCCCACCAGGGCCAGCGCGAGGATGGGCCGGCCGCCCATCGCGTAGACGTCGCTGATCGCGTTGGTCGCGGCGATGCGCCCGAAGTCGAAGGGGTCGTCGACGATGGGCATGAAGAAGTCCGTCGTCGCGATCAGCGCCTGCTCGTCGTTGAGCTGGTAGACGGCGGCGTCGTCGGCCGTCTCTATGCCCACCAGCAGCTCCTTCGGGATGGGCATGGCCGCCGTGCCCTTCAGGATCTCGGACAGCACGCCCGGCGCGATCTTGCAGCCGCAGCCGCCGCCGTGCGACAGCGACGTGAGACGAGGTTCGGCCGACGGGACGGGACAGGTGGGTGCGTTCATGGCTGAGTGCGGCGCGCCAGCAGCGTGCCGACGAGTTGGTGGAGCGCCGCCTGCTCGGCCGCGGGTGCGAACAAGGCTGCGCGCGGGGCCAGCTGGGCGGTCAGGCGGGCAAGCATATCGACATCGTCGCGGGCCTGCGTCAGCAGGGCTGCCAGCCCGGCGTCATCCCCAGGCTGGAACACGCCCTCGTAGCCCTCGCCCAGCAGGCCGACATTGCCGTCGATGCGCGACGCCAGCACGGGCGTGCCGCTGCGGATGGCCTCGATGATGACGTGGGCACCGCCTTCCATGCGACTGGCGTGCACCAGTACATGGGCCGCCTGGATGCGCCGTCGCACCGCGGCATGGGGCAGGCCGTCGAGCCAGCGAAAGCCCGGCAGCGCCGCGGCGACCGCGGCCGCCTCCTCGCCCAGCGCCGGGGTCAGGGGCTCGCCGATGTGGTCCAAGCGGATGTCGGGCCTGCCGGCCAGGCGACGGGCGGCGCGCCAGTAGGTGCGCGGGTCCTTCTCGTCGCGCAGATGACCCACCATGAGCGCGCGCAGGTGCTGCGTGGGCTTCGGCAGCGGCTTGCGCGCGGCGCAGGACTGCAGCACGACATGGGCCTTGCTGCGCAGCGCCGCGGGCAGCTGACGCGCGCCAAGCTCGTTGAGCACGACCAGCGCGTCCGCCAGCGCCAGCGAGCGCCGGGCACTCGCATCGGTGGCGATGTCGCGGTAGAGGTCGGTGCCGGTCAGGATGAGCACGACGGGCCGCGCCGGATGCGCCGCGCGCCAGGCCTCGATGTCCACGGCCGAGCGGCGCGCATGCAGGGCGATCAGCAGCGCGTCGTTGCCCCCGCCCCAGTGCCCGGCGATGCGGACGCGATAAGCTGGCCGCAGCAGCTGCGCCCAGCGCCGGGCAGTCTGCCAATTGCCGTTGTTGGCCTGGGCCAGGGCCGGCGTCACGATGACCAGGGATTCACGATGCACGATGCGAGCCTAGCGCGCGCGGCTCACGAGGCCCGTCGGGGTACGCCCGAAGCGCTGGCCGAGGCGCTAGCAGCCAGCCGCGCCGACACGCTGGCCACCTTCGCCGCCTACGAGCAGGCCTTGCCGGGCCTGGCGGTGCCGCTGCGTGCCGACGTCAACCCGCCGCTGTGGGAGCTGGGTCACATCGGCTGGTTCCAGGCCTTCTGGATCGCCCGCAACCCGGAGCGTGGCCTCGGCCTGCGGGCCAACCCGCTGGCGCCGCGGTTGCGGCCCGGGGGTGACGCGCTGTACGACTCCAGCCAAGTGCCGCATGACAGTCGCTGGCAGCTGCCTCTGCCCGACGCGGCCGCCACGCGCGCCGAGCTGGCTGCCCAGTTGCAGGAGACGCTGGCACTGTTGCGCGACGCCGGCGGCGACGATGACGCGCTGTATTTCTTCAGACTCGCGCTGCTGCACGAGGACATGCACCACGAGGCTGCGCTCTACATGGCGCGCGGTCTGGGCCTGCCCATCGCCGACACGCGCTGGCAGCCGCGCCCGTTGCTCGCGCCGCCTGCGCCGCTTCAAGTCGACGCCCGCCACTGGCGGCTGGGCAGCCCCCACAGCGCCGGCTTTGCGTTCGACAACGAAATGCCAGCCATGGACGTGCCCTTGCAGCCCTTCGGTATCGACGCGCAGGCCGTGCGCTGGGCGGAGTACCTGCCCTTCGTCGAAGCCGGCGGCCAGGCCGCGCCGCGCTACCTGCGCCGTGACGGCGGCAGCTGGCTGGCATGGCAGAGCGGCGAATGGCGGCCGCTGGACCTCACCCTCGCGGCCTGCCACCTGACGTGGCACGAGGCCGACGCCTGGTGCCGATGGGCGGGCCGGCGCCTGCCGACGGAGGCCGAGTGGGAGTGCGCCGCCTGCACGCGGCCCGAGGCCTTGCGCTGGGGCGACGTGTGGGAATGGACGGCCAGCCCGTTCGCACCCTTCCCCGGCTTCGCGCCCCACCCCTACCGCGACTACTCCGCGCCCTGGTTCGACGGCCGCCCGGTGCTGCGCGGCGCCTCGCACTGCACGCAGCCGCGCATGCGCCACCCGCGCTACCGCAATTTCTTCCCGGCCGCGCGCAGCGATGTGCCGGCGGGCTTTCGCAGCTGCGCCGCCGGCTAGAGTGCGCCCGGTGAAACTCTCGCTGAACGACCTGGCCGCGCGCCACCCCACTGCCAGCCGCGGCGCCAGCGATGCGCTGACCGGCCTGAGCCTGGACGTGGCCGAAGGCGAGCAGCTCGCCGTCATCGGCCCCTCGGGTGCCGGCAAGACGACGCTGCTCGAAGTGCTGGCCTGCGCGCGCCCACCCTCGGCCGGCAGCCTGACCGTGGACGGCACCGCGCCGTGGCGACTGCCGCGGCGCGCGTTGCAGCGGCTGCGCGGCCGGCTCATCCTGGTGCCGCAGGTGCCGCCGCTGCCGCCGCGCCAGCGCGTCGTGACGGCCGTGCTGGCCGGCCGGCTGCCGTCGTGGAGCCTGTGGACGGCGCTGCGCTCGCTGTTCTACCCGGTCGACATCCCGGCGGCGGACGAAGCGCTCGACGCCTTCGAGCTGGGCGACAAGCTGTTCGAGCGCGTCGACCGGCTGTCCGGCGGCGAGCGTCAGCGCGTGGGGCTGGCGCGCGCGCTGGTGGCGCCCGCGCGGCTGTGGCTGGTGGACGAGCCGCTGTCGGCGCTGGACCCCGCCCGTGCCCAACGCGCCATCGCGGCGCTGGTGCGCGAGGCCGGCGCGCGCGGCGTGACGCTTGTCGCCACGCTGCACCAGGTGGACGCGGCGCTGGCGCACTTCCCGCGCATCGTGGGCCTGCGCGACGGTCGGTTGATGTTCGACCTGCCCGCCGCGGCCGTCACGCCGGCGCTGCTGGCCCGGCTCTACGCCCAGCACGAGGAGGAACTGCTGGGCGCCGCCCCCGCCGCGCCGCACGACGCGCCCACGCCGCCGGTGTTGATGCAATGCCGCTGAGCCCCCCCGCGCGCCGCGATCCCGCCTGGCTGGGGCGCGTCAGCCTCATGGCCTTCGCCGCCGTGCTGCTGTGGCCGCTGCTGGTCGCCACCGAGTTCAAGCCCTGGCTGCTGCTGGAGGCCGACACGCTGCGCCTCACCGGCCGCTTCGTCGGCAGCTTCCTGCCGCCGGCCTTCAGCGGCGAGTTCCTTGGGATGCTGGCCCGCGAGACCTGGCGCACCGTGGCGATCGCCACGGCGGGCGTCACGCTCGCGCTGCTGCTGGCGGTGCCGCTGACGCTGGCGGCCACGCGGGCGCTGTCGGTGTCGGCGCTGGCCGGCCGCATGGCCGCCCTGCCCTACGCCGTGCGCCAGGCCGTGCGCGTGCTGCTCATCGTGCTGCGCAGCATGCCCGAGCTGGTCTGGGCGCTGGTGTTCGTGCGCGTCGTGGGCCTGGGGCCGGCCGCCGGCGTGCTGGCCATCGCGCTGACCTACGGCGGCATGCTGGGCAAGGTCTATGCCGAGATCCTGGAGAGCGGCGACGCGCAGGTCACGCAGACGCTGCTGCGCAACGGCGCGGGCCGCTTGCAGGCCTTTGCCTACGGCCTGCTGCCACAGAACGCCGCCGAGCTGACGAGCTACACGGTCTACCGCTGGGAATGCGCCATCCGCAGCTCGGTCGTGCTCGGCTTCGTCGGCGCCGGGGGCCTGGGCCAGCAGATGGACAGCTCGATGAAGATGTTCGCCGGCGGCGAGGTGGCCACCATGCTGCTGGTGTTCGTCGCGCTGGTCGCGCTGGCCGACCGCTTGAGCGCCGCGCTGCGGCGCGCGCTGGGCTGAGCGATGACGCCGCAACGCGCCCGCCGCCTGCCGCCGCCGCTGTTCAGCGCCCGCTGCCGCGCCTGCTGGCTGGTGGCCGGCGTGCTGGCCCTGGTCGTGGCCAGCTTCCTGTCGCTGGACCTGCACCTGGCGGCCTTCGCGTCGGGCGACGCGCTGGCCGGCATGGCGCGTTTCCTGCGCGAGTTCTTTCCGCCGGACCTGAGTGCGCCCTTCGTCGCCCGCGTCGCGGCCGGCGCCTGGGAAACGCTGGCCATGTCCGCGCTGGGCACGCTGCTGGCGGCCGGGCTGGGCGTGCTGATGGCCTTGCCCGCCAGCCGACTGCACGGTGGCGTCCGCGCCGCCACGCGCCTGCTGCTGAACGCGCTGCGCTCGGTGCCCGAGCTGGTCTGGGCCGCCATGCTGCTGATCAGCGCGGGCCTGGGTCCCTTTGCCGGCACGCTGGCGCTGGCCATCCACACCAGTGGTGTGCTGGGGCGCCTGTTTGCCGAGGCCATAGAGAACGCGCCGCCCGGGCCTGGCGCGGCGCTGCGCGCCCAGGGTGCCGGCACGGCGCGCGTGTTCCTGTACGCGACGCTGCCCCAGGTCATCCCGCAGCTGATGAGCTACACGCTCTACCGCTGGGAGAACAACATCCGCGCGGCGGCCGTGCTGGGCGTGGTTGGCGCCGGCGGCCTTGGCCAGCTGCTGAGCTTCCACATGGGCTTGTTCCAGATGGACAAGACGGCCACGGTGCTGCTGGCCATGCTGGTCCTGGTCGCGCTGGTGGACGCCGCGAGCTTCGGGCTGCGGCGGTGGTTGATGCGTTAGCGCAGCGCCCCGGGGACGTGACTGCCCTCGGTCCAGCCCAGCAGCTTGCGCACCTCGGCCGGCACAGGCAGCGGCTCGACACCCTCCGGCACACGCGCCAGCTCGTAGCGGCTCAGCGCCGGGCTGCGGAACACGGCGCCCTCGTAGGCCAGCAACGCCTTGCCCTTGGCCTCCACGCCGGGTACGGCCTGGCGGAAGGTGTCGAGGCTGGCGAAGCTCGTCTGGCAGGGTGACGCTGCCACCGGCGCCCAGCTGATCAGCGGCTGGCCGCTGCCGGCGCGCACATAGAGGTTGCCGTCGACGCGGGCCGTCATCGGCTGCGTGACCTTGCCGCAGGTGACCGGCGCCTGCTCCAGGCGCAGCAGCGGCCCCTTGACGCTGGCGTCGGCCACCAACAGGTTGCCCTCGAAGACATGGCCCACGCGCTCGTTGACGTCCGGCCCGGTCTGCGGATGCCAGCCGAAATGGTCGCCCTGCGCGCTGCGCTCGTTGCGGTCGATCAGCACCGGCGAGTTGACGAAGGTGTTGTGGTGCACCTTGGCGCCCGAGCTGTTCAGGATGCGCACGCCCTGCTGGTTGTTGACGAACACGTTGCCGGCCACGGTGATGCCCTTGCTGATCTCGAAGAACAGGCCGGCCTGCGCACCCTCCACGTGGTTGTTGACGAAGACGCCGTCGACATTGCCCACGTCGTACCAGACGCCGTTGGAGTTGGGCTGCTCGAGGATGAGGTTGTCGCGCACGACGACGCGGTTGGACTGGTTGAAGATCTTCAACGCGGCCGGGAAGTAGCCGGTCAGCTTCTCCACGTTGTTGCGCCGGATGATGTTGCGCTCCAGCAGCACGTCCGACGAGCCGATCACGTAGATGCCCTCGGTGCTGGTGTCGCTGACCAGCGAGTTGCGGATGACCAGCTTGTCGCCACGGAAATAGCCGGCCACGCGCGAGCAGTGGCTGATGGTGACGTTCTCCAGCAGCGTGCCCACCACCTCCTTGCCATGCTCGGCCTCCGGCGTCGGCCCCACCGGGTCGTCGGTGGGTTCCTCGGACACCGGCGTTGCGGGCTTCTTGCCCTCGATGTCGATGGCCCGGTAGGCGTACTGCGTGAAGGTGATGCCGCGCAGCGTCGGCCCTTTGCGGTCGGACGCCTTGCCGTGCACGGGCCGCGAGGGACGATGCAGCGCGACGTCGTGCGCCGTGATCTCCACGGTGCGGCCGGCCGGGTTCACGCCGATGTAGACATGGCCCTTGCCGTAGTCGATGAAGAAGCCCTTGGCGCCGACCTCGCCTGGCCAGCCCGCGGACTGCAGCGGCTCGCCGTCGATGAACACCATGTCGTTGTTGAAGCGGTGCAACGGCGTCTGCATGCCCTCGCGCTCGGCGCGCCACCAGCCCAGCGGCTGCGCAGGGAACAACGTGGCCCATTTGGTGCGCCAGACGTTGTGGCCCAGGTCTTCCCACTCGGTGGCGACGCGCGTGCCCTTCAGCACGGGGATCTCGTCCAGGTAGGGCTGGATCGTGATGCCCTGGTTCAGCTGCAGCCCACCCGTTCGGTAGGTGCCGCCGCGCATGACGATGGCGTCATTCGTCACCACGCGGGCCATGGCCGCCTCGATGGACGTGGGCTCGCCGACCGACGCGCCGCTGGCCTCGGCCTTGCCGTCGGGTGCGACGAAATAAACGTGGGGCGCCTTGGGCACGGCGTAGCGCTGCGGGATGGGGCCGTAGGGGCCGCCCGAGGGCTGGGCCATGGCCACCAGCTGTGCGGCCAGCAGGCCGAGCGCGACCGTGCCGTGGCGCAGCCTGGCCAGGGCAGTTCGGGAGGGGAACGGGGGTGTCATGCGGTCTCCGTGCGCCACAAAGGTAGCGCTACCAATTGTTGGAGGCCGCACGCTACCACCGTTTGCGCTGCCGCTCCAGCGCGCCGTGATCGCGCTCGCGCTCAGCGTGCCTTGGGGCCCACCAAGCCCAGCGCCAACGCGATGCCGACCAGCACGATGGCGCCACCGGCCACCATCTGCGCCGTGATGACCTCGCCCAGGAAGAGCGCGCCCCACAGGATGGCGAACAGCGGGATCAGGAAGGTCACCGACACCGCATTCGTCGGCCCGACGCGGCTCATCAGCCGGAAGTACAGGATGTAGGCCAGCGCCGTGCATAGCGCCGCCAGGCCCAGCGCACTGCCCCAGGCGACGGCACCCGGCATCGCGGCGGGCCACAGCCAGGCCGCGGGCAGCGCCAGCAGCAGCGTCGCGGCGAACTGGCTGCCCGTGGCGACGGCCAGCGGCGAGGCACCCGTGAGGTAGCGCTTGGTGGCGTTCGCCGCCAGGCCGTAGCACAGCGTCGCACCCAGGCAGGCCACCATGGCCCAGAAGCCGGAGTGGTCGGCGCCGGGCTTGAAGCTGGCCTTGTCCCAGGCCAGGAAGGCCACGCCGGCAAAGCCGATGACGAGGCCCAGCACGCGCCAGCGCGTGAGCCCCTGGCGCAGCCAGACGAAGGCGACGACGGCCGTCCACAGCGGTGTCGTCGCATTGACGATGCTGGACAGGCCCGCCGTGATGGACAGCGCCGCGAACGAGAACAGCGCGAACGGGATGGCGCTGTTCAGCGCGCCGACGAGCAACATGCCCTTCCAGTGCTGGCGCAGGCTGGCGAGCTGCCCGCGCGAGGCCAGCAGCGGGATCAGCATCGCGCTGGCCAGGCCCACGCGCACGGCCGCGAGGACGACCGGACCGAACTCGTGAACACCCAGGCGCATGAACAGGAAGGAAGCGCCCCACAGCGCCGCGAGCAGGACCAGCTCGCCGATGTCGAAAGCCTTCATGCGGTGGCACTTTCCAGGTTGAGCAAGGCCTTCTTGCGATCGAGACCACCGGCATAGCCGGTCAAGGAACCATCGGCGCCGACGACGCGGTGGCAGGGCACCAGCACCGAGATCGGGTTGCGGCCCACGGCCGCGCCCAGCGCCCGTGCGGCACTGGCACGCCCCAGCCGCTCGGCCAGCGCGCCATAGGTCGACGGCTGCCCCGGCTCTATGGCCAGCAGCGCCTGCCAGACTTCGCGCTGGAAGGCCGTGCCGGCCGGGTCCAGCGGCGGCATGTCGAACGGGTTGCCGCTGAAGTAGGCGGTCAGCGCCGCCTCGGTGGCCGACAGCACGGCGTCGCTGCCGTCGTCCTCGGGCACGGCGAGCGCGCCGGGATGGTGCTTCTGACCGTCGAACCACAGGCCCGACAGGCCCGCGGCACTGCGCGCGGCCGTCAACGGGCCCAGGGGCGTCGCGATGCGGCGCTGCAGGATGTGGTGGTTGCTCATGAATGTCTCCAGAGGTGAAGGACGGCGTAGCTGCGATAGGGCCGATAGGGCTCGGCCGCTTCGAGATAGGCCTTGGGCGACAGCAAGGGGCCTTGGGCGTCGACCTTGGCGCTGAGGGCTTTGCGCAGCACGACGTCGCCGGGCGGGAAGGCATCGGGCCAGCTCCAGCCGCGCATCAACATGTAGCCGGCCGTCCAGGGGCCGATGCCGGGGACGGCGGTCAGCTCCTCGGCCGCGGCTTCGGGCGTGCCGTCGCGGCGGGCGAAGGCCAGCGTCGGCCAGGCCTGCGCCAGCGCGATGACGCTGTCGGCGCGGCGGCCGATGATGCCCAGCGACGCGATGTCGTCGCGCGTCGCGCTGGCAATGCGTTCGGGCGTCGGGAACAGCCGGCCGCAGCCTTCGGGCGCATCCGGCAGCTCCTCACCAAAGCGCTCGACAAAGCGGCCCGCCAGCGTGCGCGCGGCGGCCACGGTGACCTGCTGGCCCAGCACGGCGCGCACCGTCAATTCGAAGCGGTCCAGGCAGCCCGGCAGACGCTGGCCCGGCACGGCGCCCTGCCCCAGCGCGTTGGCGATGGCCTCGGGTTCGGCGTCCAGGTCCAGCCAGCGGCGCAGCAGCGGCAGCAACGAACCGACGGCCGGCCACAGCGTGGGCGACAGCTCGACGCCCACCTCGCCGGGCTTGTCGAAGCTGGCGCGCAGCCAGCCGGCGTGGCGCTGGCCTGCGTGCGTCAATGCCAGCGAGCGCGTGATGCCGCGCTCGTCGACCCGTTCGACGCCGGCCACGGCGCGCGGCGCGAGGAAGGCCAGCACGCCGGCCACGTCGTAGGGCTCGCGGTAGCTCAGCCGCAGCCGCGATGCCGGCCCCGTGCCGCCGCCCTCGCGGCGCAGGGCCGTCGGCTGCAGCCGGTAGTGCTCGATGAACGCGGCGTTGAAGCGGCGCAGGCTGGCAAAGCCGGCCGCGTACGCCACCTCTTGCACGGGCAGCGTGCTGTCGGTCAGCAAGGCCTTGGCGAGCAGCAGGCGGCGTGTCTGCAGGTATTGCAGCGGCGATACGCCGTGCTCGGTCTGGAAGATGCGGCGCAGGTGCCGGCTCGTGATGCCCAGGTGACTGGCCAGGTCCTCGACGCTGGCCTCGGCGTCGTCGCAGCCGTCCAGCCACGCGGCCGCCTGCTGTGCCAGCGTGCGCGACGCATCCATCGTCGTCCATGGCAGCGCGCGTGGCGCCAGTTCGGGCCGGCATTTCATGCAGGGGCGAAAGCGTTCGGCCTCGGCCTGGGCGGCCGTGTCGAAGAAGCGGCAGTTCTCGCGCCGCGGCAGGCGCACGCGGCAGATGGGCCGGCAGTAGATGCCGGTGGACGTGACGCCGACGTAGAGCCGCCCGTCGAAGCGCGCGTCGTGTGACTGCAGCACGGCGTAGGCGGCATCGGGCGGGAGCTGGGTGGACAACATGGCGCCAGTCTAGGCGTCGGACCCCTCGGCGCCTGGCCGTTTCCGGACACGCAGGCGCGGTCTGCTGCCAAGCCTTGTCAGTGCTTGTCGGGGGGGAAGTAGCGGCGCCGCAGCCGTTCGACGCTGCCGTCGTCCTCCAGTTGCTGGTAGGCCTTGCGCCAGAGCTGCGCCTCCTCGGGTGCCAGCCCGAGCGACGCCGCCACGTAGAGCTTGGCCTCGCCCAGCACGTGGTGCGTCGTGAACTGCTGGCGCGTGTAGCCGTACTCGACCATGGCGGCCTCCAGCATCGGCGCACCGGCGTAGACGGCGTCCAGGCTGCCGCCCAGCAGCATGCGCAGCAAGTCCTTGTAGTCCTTGCCTTCGATGATGGTCGTGAAGTTCTCGGCCCGCAGGTTGCGCGCGATGGGCGAGCCGCGCAGCACGCCCACGCGCACGGTCCGCAAATCGTCCATGCTCAGCCGGCGGTCGGTGGCGGCCGTGATCAGCACGTAGCGCGCCGTCGTCAGCGGCACCAGCCACTGGAAGCGTTTCTCGCGGTCCGGCGTGCGGGCCAGCGGAAAGATGCCGACGCGATCGCTGCGATCGGTCAATTGCACGGCCCGCGCCCACGGGTAGTAGCTGATCTGCGTGGAGCGGCCCATGCGCTGGGCCAGCATCAATACCAGCTCGTGTGCGTACCCGCGCCCGCCCTCAGACGAGCGCCACGCGAAGGGTGGCAGGTCGCCGGCCACCCACTCGAGCTGCGGCACGCGACCGACCGCGTCTTCCGGCAGTTGCGCCCATGCCGCGAGCGGTCCTGTTCCCAGGGCGGACAACAGCAGCAGGTCACGGCGCAGCATCGCGGGCTTTCGTTTGCCCCCCGACTCTAGCCCCGCGACAACAACTTACATCGCCTTGAACAGGTGGACGTAGGCTCGGCTGACCGGCAATTCGCGCGCCTGGCCGCGGATGCGCACGAACAAGCGGCTCTGCTCGTCGCGGCGCGTGCCGGCGAGGTGATCGAGGTTGATGATGGTGGAACGGTGCACCTGCCAGAAGTGGTCCGGGTCCAGCTGCTGCGAGAGCTCGAAGATGGGCGTGCGGATCAGGTGCTCGGCCGTGGCCGTCTGCACGACGGTGTACTTGTCGTCGGCCTGGAAGAACAGCACCTCGTCGACCGGGATCTGGTGCATCAGCTCGCCCTGCGCGGCGCGGATGTAGCGCAGCCGTGCGGGCGAGGCGCCCCCCGGGGGCAGCAGGCGCTTCAGCGTCTCGGCCAGCGCGCCGTCGCCACCGCTGCCGGCGCTGGCGGTGCTGCGCAGGCGCTCGACGCAGCCGGCCAGGCGGTCGGCCTTGATGGGCTTGAGCAGGTAGTCGACGGCGCGCGCCTCGAAGGCGTCCACGGCGTACTGGTCGTAGGCCGTGACGAAGACGACGCGCGTGTCGCCTTCTATGCCCTGGGCCACCTCCAGGCCGGTCAGCCCGGGCATCTGGATGTCCAGGAAGGCCACATCGGGCTCCAGCTCGGCAATGGCCGCGGCGGCCTCGACGCCGTTGGCGGCGGTCTTCACGATCAGCAGTTCGGGCCAGGCCTGGGCGAGCTGGGCCTTCAGGTACTGGACCAGGTGGGGTTCGTCGTCGGCGATCAGGGCAGTGGTCATGGTGGGTCAGGCAGGAAGAGGAATGCGGATGCGCGCCAGCGTGCCGCCGCCTTCACGCGGCTGCAGCGCCAGCGTGGCGCTCGGCCCCCAGCGGGCGGTCAGCCGGGCGCGGATGTTGTCCAGGGCGACGCCGTTGCCGCCGCGGCGCCTGGGCGCGGCCAGGCCCTCGCCATCGTCGGCGACGTCCAGGCACAGCATGTCGGCCTCGCGGCGGGCGCTGACGGTGATCTCGCCGCCGGCGATCTTGGGCTCAAGGCCGTGGTGGATGGCGTTCTCCACCAGCGGCTGCAACAGCAGCGGCGGCAGCTCGAGGCTGCCCAGCTCGGCGGGCAGGTCCAGGCGCACGCGCAGCCGCTCGCCCATGCGCAACTGCATCAGCGCGAGGTAGGCGTCCAGCATCGCGAACTCCTGGGCCAGCGTCGTCACGTCGCCGCGCAACTGGCCCAGGCTGGCGCGCAGGTAGTCGGTGAAGCGCTCCAGCATCTGCTTGGCCCGCTCGGGGTCGAAGTCGATGAGGCTCTGCACGTTGGCCAGCGTGTTGAACAGGAAATGCGGCTCGATCTGGCCTTGCAACAGCTTGAGCTGGGCCTCGGTGACGCGGGCCTGCAGCGCCTCCTGCCGCCAGCGGGCGCGGTAGCGAAAGCTCAGCACGACGGAGATGAACACCGACACCAGCAGGAACTGGCGCCAGAACCCGAGGCTGCCGAGCAGCGCCTGCAGGCTGCGGTTGCCCGTCCAGATCTGGTCGACGAACCACAGGCCGATGACGACCCCCAGCAGCGCACAGCCGATGGAGGTGACCGAGAAGAACAGCCCCGCCCGCCAGTCATGCCAGCCCATGATGGTGTCCAGCCAGCGCTGCGGCGCCAGCCGCTCGAACGAGCGAAAGACGCTGAAGAAAGCCACCGACACCCAGGCGCTGACGAGCAGGTTGCCCGGCACCTGGCCGCGCCACCAGGCGTCGGAACCCAGATCGCCGCGCTGCAGGCCGGCCAGGATGGCGAATGCCGTGCCGAAGCCCAGCGTCCAGAGCACGTAGATCAGCAACCGCAAGCGCAGCCGGTCGGGCCGGTGCTTCATCAGCCGCCGCTGGTGGCGCAGCGCCTGGGTGAATTCCTCGATGAATGTCATGGGGCGCGAGTGTAGGAAGACCCCGCGCCATGCCCCCTGGATGGGCGACGGATCGACAGCCGGCGCGACGGATGGCGGACATGGGGCGTGCCTACAATCCGCCGCGATTCAATCCCCCCAGCTTCAGAGGCAGTCCATGCAGGTTCACGCATCCATCTTCAAGGCCTACGACATCCGTGGCGTCGTCGGCCAGACCTTGAACGAGGAACTCGCCGAGCACCTGGGCCGGGCCTTCGGCACGGAAGCCAAGGCGCTGGGCGAGAAGGCCGTGGCCGTGGGCCGTGACGGCCGCCTGTCCGGCCCCGGCCTGGTCGCCGCACTGGTGCGCGGCCTGCAGTCGACGGGCCTTGACGTCGTCGACATCGGCGCGGTGACGACGCCCATGCTCTATTACGTCGCCGCCACGCGCAGCAAGCACGGCTGCAACTCCGGCATCATGGTCACGGGCAGTCACAACCCCAAGGACTACAACGGCTTCAAGATGGTGCTCAAGGGCGCCGCTGTTTACGGTGAGCAGATCCAGGGCCTGCGCCAGCGCATCGAAGCCGAGGACTACGCCAGCGGCATGGGTCGTGTCGGCCAGATGGACATCGTCCCCGAGTACACACACCGCGTCGTCAAGGACTGCAAGCTGGCCCGGCCGATGAAGATCGTCGTCGACAGCGGCAACGGCATCCCGGGCGCGTCCGCCCCGGCCATCCTGCGCGCGCTGGGCTGCGAGGTCATCGACATCTTCTCCAAGGTCGACGGCGACTTCCCCAACCACCACCCCGATCCGTCGCGCCCCGAGAACCTGGAAGACCTGAAACGCATCGTCCACGCGACCGGCGCCGAGCTGGGCCTGGCCTTCGACGGCGACGGCGACCGCCTGGGCATCGTCACCAAGGACGGCGAGATGATCATGCCGGACCGCCAGATCATGCTGATCGCGGCCGACATCCTCAAGCGCAAGCCCGGCGCCGAGATCATCTTCGACGTGAAGTGCACGCAGCGCCTGGCGCCGTGGATCCGCGAGCACGGCGGCAAGCCGCTGATGTGGATGACCGGCCACTCGCTGGCCAAGGCCAAGCTGAAGGAAACCGGCGCGCCGCTGGCCGGCGAACTGTCGGGCCACATCTTCTTCGCCGAGCGCTGGTACGGCTTCGACGACGCGATGTACACGGCCGGCCGCATGCTGGAGATCCTGTCCCGCAGCGCCGACCCCAGCGCCGTGCTGCAGGCCCTGCCCAACAGCTTCAACACGCCCGAGATCAACGTGCCCTGCGCCGAAGGCGAGCACCACGAGGTCGTCAAGAAGCTCAGGGAATTGACGTCGCTGAAGGACTTCCCGGGCGCCACCGAGCTGATCACCATCGACGGCCTGCGCATCGAGTACGCCGACGGCTTCGGCCTGATCCGCCCGTCCAACACGACGCCGGTGCTGGTGCTGCGCTTCGAAGGCCACACGCCCGAGGCGCTGGAGCGCATCCAGCACGATGTGCTGGAACAGCTCAAGCGCGTGAAGCCGGACGCGAAGTTTGCCGCTGGCCATTGAACCTGCCCGGTGGCTCTATGCCACCGCGCTGCGGCTGTTGACGCCGCTGTACCTGCTGCGCCTGTGGCGCCGCGGTGCCAAGGAGCCGCTCTACCGACATGCGCTCGGTGAGCGGCTCGGTTTCTTCTCAGGCTCAACCGAACCAGGCCGGCTCTGGATCCATGCCGTGTCGCTGGGCGAGACGCGGGCGGCCAGCGCGCTCATCGACGCACTGCGCGCCCGTGATCCCGGGCTGAAATTCCTGCTGACCCACTCGACGGCCACGGGCCGCGAAACGGGCCATGCGTTGCTGCGTGACGGTGACGCCCAGGCCTGGCTGCCCTACGACACACCCGGCGCCGTGCGCCGCTTCCTGCGCCATTGGCAACCGCGTCTGGGCGTGCTGATGGAGACCGAGGTCTGGCCCACGCTGCAGCACGAGGCCGAGCAGGCTGGCGTGCCCATGGTGCTGGCGAACGCGCGCCTGTCCGAGAAGAGCCTGCGCCAGGGGCAGCGGTTTGCTGCGCTGATGCGGCCGGCTGCGCAACGCATGTCGCTGGCCCTGGGGCAGACGGAAGCAGACGCTGCCCGCATTCGAGCCATGGGCATGGCCCGCGTCGAGGTGGCCGGCAACCTGAAATACGACATCGCCGTGGACGCTGCGTTGATCACGCGCGGCCGGGCCTGGGCCGACAAGCTCGGCCGGCCGGTGCTGATGCTGGCCGTCAGCCGCGAAGGCGAAGAGGCTGCGCTGCTGGCCGAGTGGGTGAAGCGGCCGGCCCCTCGCCCGCTGCTCGTCATCGTGCCGCGGCATCCGCAGCGCTTCGACGAGATCGCTGCCCTCATCGAAGGCGCCGGCCTGAAGCTCGCGCGCCGCAGTGCCTGGACAGATGCGCCGTCTACGGAAGCACTCGCGGCCGACGTCTGGCTGGGCGACTCGATGCGCGAGATGCCGCTGTACTACGGCCTGGCCAGCGTGGCCCTGCTGGGGGGCAGCTTCGAGCCGCTGGGCGGCCAGAACCTCATCGAGGCGGCGGCCTGCGGCTGCCCGATGCTGGTGGGGCCGCACACCTTCAACTTCGCTGAGGCGACGGAGCTGGCGCTGGCGGCCGGCGCGGCCGAGCGGTGCACGTCGCTCGCCGATGCTGTCACGCGCGGCTTGGCGCTGTGCGCCGACGCGGCGAGCCGCCGCGCGATGGGCGCGAGCGCCCTCGCCTTCTCCGCCGCCCACCGCGGTGCGGCGGCCCGGATGGCCGCCGCCTTGCTCTCAAAGAGACGATGAATCGAATCGCCACGACCCGCTGGACACTGCAACTGCTGTTCGTCCTGTCGGGCTGCGCGGCGCTGATCTATCAGTCCATCTGGGCGCACTACCTGGGCCTGACGCTGGGCCATGCGGCCTATGCGCAGACGCTGGTGCTGATGATGTTCATGGGCGGCATGGCGCTCGGCGCCTGGAGCATCAGCCGTGTCACGCAGTCGCTGCACAGGCCCGTGGCCATCTACGCCGGTGCCGAAGCGCTGATCGGCCTCACGGGACCGGCATTCCACGCCATCAGCAGTTGCCCACCATCTGCACCGCGGGGACGAGCGAGGTCGCCGGGGTCGGCGGTGCAGCAGCGGGCTGCGTGCTCTTCTTTGACGGGGCCAGCAAGGCCAGCGGCTGGTTGCCGCACCAAACGCCCTGGCGGCTGCCTCTCGCGGCGTAGAGACCGCGGAAGTAGTCGACCTGGTAGTTGTCGTTGACGGGCAGCTCCTGGAACTGGAAGTTGGGCGCGCCATAGAGCTGGACCGACATCGTTGCCGCGCTGTAGCGGCCGACGAAGAACTGCGGCTCGGCCAACCCGCGGCCGACGTCCGACATGCCGTCGGTCAGCAGCACCAGCCCGCCATCGCGCACGGCCACGGCCTGGGGCACGACGTCCATGCCGCAGGAAGTGACCAGTTGGACGTCGGGCGGCTGGGCATCCGGCCCGACGGACTGCTGCAGGATGTTCATCGCATTCACCAGGACCTGCCGCCAATGATCCAGGCACACCTCCAGCCCCACCGTCATGCCATCCCAGTGGATGAGGTTGTCGAGCACCTGGTCGGGGTTGAGGGTGAAGCTGAACACCGTGGTCGGGTCCAGGTTGGCGTGGTTGTCGCGCGGCGGGCCGTCGATGGGTGAGATGTAGTGCTTCTCCATCAGCACATAGGGCATGGAGGCGTCGGCCGCCGCGCGCTGCCCGCGCAGCATGAGCGCGGTATTGAGCAGGTTCATGCGGCCGTCAACCGGCGGCAGCACCGAGCACACCGTGCCCGCCACGATCAGCCAGTCCTTGAACAGGGGCGAGCTCTGGATGGCACCGTAGAGCGCCTCGGCAAGCTGGAAGCGCGCGCGCTCGGGGTAGGAGCCGAAGCTGGTGTTGCGCTTGAACTCGTGCGCATGCACCTCATCGGGCCCGGCACACCGGAAGTAGAACTCCGGCGCAATGAACACCTTCAGCGTGCCCGGGTCGTTCATGCCCGGCACGTTGGCGAAGGTCTGCGCGGCCCAGTACAGCACGTTGACCAGGCGCTGGGCGCGCGACTGCAGGTCGGCGTCTGCAAGCTGGATGGCCGGGGCGCCCGCCTGCGGCTGGGAGGCACCGGGCGGCGAAGGGTAGAAGGTGGGCACCATGTAGCTCAGCGGCAGCAGCTGGGTGTAGCGGTTGCGCTGACCAAAGATGTGCGGGTTCAAGTCCATGGTCGATCTCCGAGGGTCAAGGTCAAGGGACCGCGCGCCGAGGCTGCCGCGGGGGCGAGGTTGCCGGGCCGGTCACTGGACCTGCCGCAGCAGCCAATAGATCGCCTTCACCGTCTGCAGCGCGATCGTCTGGTCTTCGGCGGCGAAGGCCTTGAGCGGCAGCACGCCGCTCAGGCCGACGCCTGGGATGACCACGACCGGCTGGCCCAGCGTGTCGGTGGACAGCGGGTGCGGCTCGGGCACGTTGATGAAGAGGTGACGCAGCAGCGCGGTGATCAAGCCCAGCGCGATCAACGCCAGCACGGCCAGCACCGTCACCAGCAGCTGGATCGGCGGCACCTCGATGTCGTTGATGAGGCTGGCCACCCAGGTCACCAGCACCAGCATGTCGACGGTGAGCGGCGTGTT
The DNA here is from genome assembly GCF_056406315.1 of Roseateles sp. P1_C6. Lineage (NCBI taxonomy): Bacteria > Pseudomonadati > Pseudomonadota > Betaproteobacteria > Burkholderiales > Sphaerotilaceae > Roseateles > Roseateles sp. P1_C6. The sequence continues at coordinate 219,693 of NZ_JBFUAK010000009.1, read as the reverse complement.
CAGCACGCGGATCTGCTCGGTCTGCACCAGCAGGCCCGGCTGCTGGGTGAACTCGACGACCCAGGGGTGGCCCTGCACCGTGAAGCTCAGGCGCGCTTGCCGCGTGGTTTGTGGGTTGTCGCCAGCAGTGCAGTCGACGCGGCACAGGCCGGGCGCGATCGCTTGCGGCGCGGCGAGCTGAAGCCAGTCCGGTAGGCTGGCTGGCAAGGTCACTGCGGCCGCATCGGCCCTGATGACGAGCGGCACCGGGGCGGGCGAGCCCGAGCCGGCAGCCGACGGGAAGGCCACGAGCACGAGGCGCTGGGGCAGCGGGCGGCGTGGTGGCGCGTTCACGTCAGGCCTCCAGCCCAAGCAACTGGCCCGCCGCCAGGCTGGCCTCGTAGGCCACCAGGCCCTCGCCGATGGCAGCGGCGCTCAGTGGCAGCGAGGCCAGGATCAGCGGCGCCTGGTTCTCGCCGAGGATCTGGCTCATCAGCTCGTAGCCCATGCGCGCGCTGGGCAGTGCCACCGCGTTGACGAGCGCGGCGGCGGCCAGCGGCCCCTCGACGATCAAACCAGTGGCCGCCATGTCAACGCCCCGGCGCCGGCGGCAGGTTGTAGATCTGGCGGATGCGGTCGAGCACCCTGTCGTTCTCGCGCTTGATGGTCGCCATCTGCTCGTCCGCGTTGCCCTCCACGCCCAGCAGTGCGATCTGCTCGGCGACGATGACCATGGACTGCGCCATCTGCTGCGCGATGTCGGTCAACTCGGCGATGGGGATCGAGGGCTGGTTCATTTCCGCTCCTTGGGTGGCGATGGCGCTGGCTTGGGATGAGGCGGCTTTGGATGCTTTGGATGCGGTGGCTTCACCAGCAGCGGCTCGCCGGCGGCCTCGCGGCCCACCATCTGTGCATTGACGTGGGCGATGCAATCGGCAAACGAACGCGGAGGGCCGATGGGTTCGTGCTCATCGCCGAGGCTGCTCACCGCGATCACCGACAGCACGCCGGTGGACTTGCTGCGGATCACGTAGTACAGCTGCGGCGGCCCTGCCGCCATGACGGCGTGCTGGATGCGTGCGTCGATCTGCGACATCAGCTGGTTGCTCAGCTGCCGCACCCAGTCCGGCGCCTGGTCGTCATTGGGGTCTGCGGGGCTGGGCATGGCGAACTCCGCGGGGTCAGCGTGCGGCGGCCAGCGCCGCGCGCAGGTCCGCCGTCGTCTGGGCGGCCTCGTCACCGCTGAGCACCTCGACAGCGGCGCGGGCGTCCAACGCTGGAGATGCCTGCACCTGACCGGCCGCTTTGGCCAGGATGGCCAGCCGCAGCTGGCTCATGCCCTGCTGCCGCGCCACCTGGGACTGACCGGCCAGCTCGGTGTTGCGGACCTGGTTGGCGAAGGCGAGGTTGGACACCATGGCGCCCTGCTGCGCGATGGCCAGCAAGCCTTCCACTGCGCCTGTGACCAGCGGTGATGGCGACGGCTGCGGGCTGCGGCGGTCGTCAATCTCGATGTGGATTTCACTCATCTCGCCTCCTTGGGATGTGAGGCCGGAGCGCCTGCGGCGCCCCGGAAATGGTGGTCAGGCGTCAATTGCTGACGTTGACCTTCAGCGTGATGCCGCTCTTATCCAACTGGATCGACAGGTCCTCCTGCTGGAAGCTGCCCGGGATGCGCACCGTCAGAAACGGTGGCACGACCAGCGTGTCGCCCTCCAGGCGCAGGCCGCGCCGGAACAGCTCGCCCAGCAACTGCCGGAGGCGGCCCGGGATGCCGTTGGGACCAGGCCCCGGCGCCGGCGGGTTGGCAAACGCCGCGAGCGTCGACTTCAGGTCGGCAATGGTCTGCGCCAGCTCGTTGTTGCTCAGCACGTCGACGGCGGAGCGGGCTTCCAGCGGGCCCAGGTTGCTCACCGCGTTGGTGCCGCTGGCCAGCACCGACAGGCCCAGCTCGCCCACCGTGCGCTGATTGCTCACCGCGTTCTGCTGGCCCAGGTTGGTGCTGGCCACGACGTTGGCAAACGCGAGGTTGGAGAGCATGGCCGGTTGCTCGGAGATCGCCTTCAGGTTGCCGATGGCGACGGCGCTGACCACTTCGGGGTGGAGTGTGGACATGATTCATCCTCCCGTTCAGGGCGGATCAGGACTGCGCAGCCGGGGCCGATGCAAAGGCTTGCACCGTGGACTTCAGGTCCGCGATCGTCTGGGCCAGTTCGTTGTTGCTGAGGATGTCCACCGCCGAGCGCGCCTCCAGCGGCTGCAGGTTGCTGATGGTGTTGGCGGCCTTGGCCAGGATGGAGATGTTCAGTTCGTTCAGCGACTGCTGGTTCGCCACCGCGTTCTGCTGCGAAAGGTTGGTGTTGGCGATCAGGTTGGCGTGCGCGAGGTTGGACAGCATCGCCGGCTGTTCCGAGATCGCCTTGAGGTTGCCGATGGCGACGGCGCTGATGACTTCTTCGTTGAGTGCGGCCATGATGAAACTCCTTGGGTGGATGGTTGGGTGGATTCGGCGGGTGCCCTACCGCCGCCCCCGGCGAGCGGGGAGGCTGCGCCCGCCGTGCGCCTCGGGGCGCACGGAAGGACACGACAGAGGCCTGATGGGCAGCGGCTTCAGCCGCCGTTCGGCGCGGGCGGTGGGTTGACGTGCAGCGTCTGGATCTGCGCCAGGATGCGGCTGACGTCCTGCGCCATCTGGTCGATGGAGCTTTGGTTCCTGCAACCGCCCCCCTGACCGGCCTGGGCCGTTTGCCCCGCGTGCTCGATCAGCGTGACCGCCCGCGCCGCCGTGGCCATGTGAACCTGGTTCATGGCCTGCTGCTGGCTCAGCGCAATCTGCTGCTGCATGTTCTGGTTGAAGATCTGCTGCGCCAACGCCAGGTTGGCCAGCACGGCGGGCTGTTCCCCAATCGACTTGGCGTTGGAGATCGCGATTGCCTGAACGACGTCGGCGGGCAGTGAGTCAGCCATGGAGGTTCTCCCAGATCCCGATGCGTCGGGCATGCGATGGATGCTAGGGAAAGCGGCTGGCTGATCGAAGTATCACTACGGTATCTGGCCGCGCTGTTACGGTAACGCCAGGTGCTGCTTCAGCGCCTGGCAGATGCTCGTGGCGAGGGCTTCCTGCTCGTCGATGGAGAAGCCCGGCGCGCGGTCGAACTGCTGGGCCCAGGTGACCCGCTGCCGGGGCGCCTCCATCAGGCACACCGACGCGCGCAGGCGGTGCGGGTCGATGCGCAGGGTGCTGACGATGACGCGCGGGCGCGGCTCGTCCATCGCGCCGCTGAGCGGCTCGCCGACGACGACCGGGCCGAAGGCCTGCACCATCTGGCTGAGCAGCTCCTCTTGCAGCCCCTGCGCAAAGGCCTGGCCGGCCAGGCTGCCGGCAATGACGTGGATGGGCCGGATCGCCAGCGCGTCGCTTCGCGTTGACGCCGCCGACTCGATGGGCAACGGTGCGGACCGTGCGGGCCGGCGTCGTTCGATGACGGGCATGTAGCTGCCCAGAGGGATGCGGATGACCGCGTCGCCGGGCTGCGCGCATTCGGCGTCGTAGGTCTCCAGCCGGCGCCGTAGCCGGCCGACCTGCACGCGCACCGAGGGGTCTTCGCCCGGGCTGTAGTCCGAGGGCTTGCGCCCCAACACCTCCAGGCCGATGGCGTACTCCGTCGTCCCGCGCACATTGCCGCCAAGCGCCTGCTCCACCAGATAGCGCAGCAGCCGCCCCATCAGCCGTGCCTTGGCGAAGACGACGCTGCTCAGGATGCGTTCACAGGCCGCACGCGCCTGCGCTTCGCTGACTTCGTCGTCCAGACCCACCACTGCACAAGCCCTCTCCGCCGGCGGCCGACTTCAGCGCGCGCACCGAGGCTGGCCCGGTACCACTCACGCGACGGCCGCCTTGGTTCCGCCAACGGCAAACCCTGGCGCAAACGACATGCGTGCAGCAGAAGAAAACGGTTTTCCGGGCTGGGAGCCGCCATGCGCCAGCCGTCATCCCCTGTTTGAGTCCTCAATGCAGGGGACGAAGCTGCGCTCAATCAGGCCGTCAGGCGCCGCTGCAGCACAAGCGCGGCTTGGCGCCGAAGCGGCGGTTTGGGTCAGTGCGGGGAAGGTGGCGCTGCCGGAAAAGGAGTGCCGCGGTGGCTGCTGCAGCGCAGGGTGACGCAGGCAGCCCCGACCATCGGGCCTCGTGCAAGGCCTCGATCTGGCTCAGCGGCCTCAGCCGCCGTTGGCCACGGGGCTCCACCCGCCGCCCAGAGCCTTCACGAGCTGCGCTGTCGCCGCCCACTGCGCGCCGCGCAACTGCGCCAGCGCGCGCTCCGTCGCCAGCGGCGTGCGCTCGGCTTCGGTCACGTCGAGGTAGCTGACGGCGCCCTTGTCGTAGCGGCTTTTCGCCACCGTCAGCGCCTGGCCGGCCGAAGCCAACGTGCGGTTCTGGGCGTCCACCACCGTGGCGCGGCCCTGCAGCTCGGCGAGCGCGTCGTCCACCTCGCGCAGCGCCTGAAGCATGCGGCCGCGGAAGGCTGCGAGCGACTCGTCGACCGACGCCTTGGCGCCGGCCAAATTGGCCTTGTTGCGGCCGCCTTCGAAGATCGGCAGCGAGATGCTGGGGCCCACGTTGTAGAGGCGTGCCGGCGCGGAAATCAGCGAGCCCAGGTCTTCACTGGAGTAGCCGAAGCTGCCGGTCAGCTTGATGGACGGGTAGAAGGCCGCCTCGGCGATGCCGACCTGGGCCGTGGCGGCGTGCAGCTGCGCGAGGCTCTGGGCCAGGTCGGGCCTGCGTTGCAGCAGCTCGGACGGCAGGCCGGCACGGATCTGCGGCGGCGCGGGCAGCGACGTGGTGGCCTGCAGCTTCAGCTCGGCGGCGGCCTGGCCGGTCAGTGCGGCGATCTGGTTCACCAGCAAAGCCTGGCGGCGCGGCAGGTCGGCGACGTCGGCATCGGCAGAAGCCAGTTCGGCGCGCACGCGCTCCAGGTCCTGCGTCGTCGATGAGCCGGCGTCGAAGCGCGTCTGCGCCACCTTGAAGGCGTTGGCGCGGCTATCACGCAGGCGTTGCAGCGCCGCGGCCTCGTCGGCCAGCGCGCGCCATTGCCAGTAGGCGGCGGCGACATCGGCGGTCAACGCGACGCGGGCGGCGGCGGCGTCCAGCGTGGACGCATCCAGTTGCGCGTGAGCGGCCTCTTCCTGGCGCTTCACGCGGCCCCACAGGTCCAGCTCCCAGCCGATGCTGGCTTGCAGGCCAAAGGTCTCGCCTTCGAACGTGACCGGGTGGCCGTTCAGCACCGGCGTGGTCGTGGCTTTGGCCGACGTGCGCAGGCCGCCGGCGTTGGCGCCGACGTCCACGCGTGGCAGCTGGTCGGCCTTGGTGGCGCCGAAGACGGCGCGGGCGCGTTCGATGCGCGCGGCAGCCGCGGCGAGCGTCGGGCTGGCTTGCAAGGCCTGCGCCTCCAGCGCGTTGAGCTGCGCGTCGCCGAACACCAGCCACCAGTCGCGTTGCAGTTCGGTGCCAGCCGCGGGGGCAGCGGCGCGATAGGCCGCGGGCGCGTTGGCTGCCGGAGCTTGGTAGTTGGGGCCCAGCGTCGTGCAGGCGGCCAGGGCGGCCACGGCAACGAGGGTGAAAACAGTCTTGAGTTGGATCATGGTGATCTCTTTCGAATTCAGTGGGCGGCTTCGGCGGCGCCTGCGCCACCGAGCACCTTCTTGCTCATCCAGACGATGGCCACGCAGGTGACGAGGGCCAGGCCCAGGATCAGGAAGGCGTCGTTGTAGGCCATGACGAAACTGTCACGGCGCACGACGTTGTCCAGCGCCTTGATGGCCATGTCTTGCGCGGTGGCGAGGTCCGCGCCCTTGGACGCAAAGTTCTGCGCCAGCGCGTCCAGGCGGGCCTGCGTGGCGGCGTCGTAGAGGCTGACGGACTCACCGACGCGGGCGCTGTGCAGGTGCTCGCGGTTGGTCAGCAGCGTCGCCAGCGTGGCGATGCCGACCGAGCCGCCCAGGTTGCGCATCATGTTGAACATGCCCGAGGCGCTGGGCAGCAGGTTCGGCGGGATGCCGTTCACCGCGAAGTTGGTCAGCGTGATCATGATCAGCGGCTGGCCCAGCGCGCGCACGATCTGGGCGGCGAACAGCTCGGGACCGGCGGTGTCGGCGCTCATGTGGGTGTTCATGAAGCAGGACAGCGCAAACAGCCCGAGGCCCACGCTCATCATCACGCGGTTGTCCAGCTTGGTGGACAGCTTGGCCGCGAACGGCATGATGAAGAGCTGCGGCAGGCCCATCCACATGATCACGAGGCCGATCTGCATGGGCGTGTAGCTGGCGATCTGGCCGAGGTACAGCGGCAGGATGAAGGCCGAACCGTAGAGGCCCATGCCGGTCGCGAAGGCGATGACGCCGGCGATCAGGAAGCTGGGGCGGCCGAGAATGTGCAGGTCGATGAAGGTGTTCTTGCGCGTCAGGCCACGCCAGGCCCAGCCGTAGATGCCGCCCACCGCCAGCACGGCGGCCGTGATGATGAAGGGGCTCTGGAACCAGTCCTTGGCATTGCCCTCTTCCAGCATCGCGGTGAGAGACCCCAGGCCCACGGCCATGAACACGACGCCCCACCAGTCCACTTCGCGCAGCAGCCGCAGGTTCATCGGCTCCTTGTCCAGGCCGATGGTGACGCCCAGCATCAGCAGGATGCCGGGCACCCAGTTGATGTAGAAGATGCTGGGCCAGCCGTACAGCTCGGTCAGGTAGCCGCCGACCGTCGGGCCCAGCGTGGGCGCCAGCGTGGCCGTCATGCCGAACAGCGCCAGGCCGATGGGCCGCTTGTTCAGCGGCAGCTTGCGCGTGACCAGCGTCATCGCCATCGGGATCATGACGCCGCCCGTAAAGCCCTGGGCCGCGCGGAAGGCGATCATGCTCTCCAGGCTCCAGGCCATGCCGCACAGCGTGCTGAAGATCAGGAACAGCGCGACGTTGATGACCAGGTAGCGGCGCGTGGAGAACACCATCGCCAGGAAGCCGGCGAGCGGGATGACGACGATCTCGGCAACCAGGTAGGCGCTGGAGATCCACGAGCCCTCTTCCTGCGTGGCCGACAGCGCGCCGAGGATGTCGCGCAGCGACGAGTTGGTGATGGCGATGTCCAGCACCGCCATGAAGGCGCCCAGCAGGCTGGCCAGCACGGCCAGCCAGGTGCGGCCGCTGACCTTCTGATCCGGCGGCGGGGGGAGGTAGTTTTCGTTGCCCATGGCAGCGTTACTCGGCGGCGATCTCGACTTCCACCTGCACCGACAGGCCCGGCACGATGCGCGTGGCCTGCTCGCCCAGCGCCTTCAGGCTCTCGGGCTCGAAGACCACCTTGACCGGCACGCGCTGCACGATCTTCGTGAAGTTGCCGGTCGCGTTGTCCGGCGGCAGCAGCGCGAAGCTGGCGCCCGAGGCGGGGGCGAAGCTGTCGACATGGCCTTCCAGCGCCTGGCCCGGGAAGGCGTCAACCTTGACGTGCACCTTCTGGCCCGGCTTCATCCTGGCAAGCTGGGTCTCCTTGAAGTTGGCGACGATCCAAGTCTCGGGCTCGACGATGGCCGCGAGCTGCTGGCCGGCCTGCACACGCTGGCCCACCTCGACGGTGCGCTTGCCGATGCGGCCGTCGCTGGACGCGCGCAGTTCCACATAGCCGAGCTGGTTCTGCGCGTCCTTCAGCTGCGCCTGCGTGGCGCCCTTCTGCGCGTTGGCGGACTGGCGGGCGCTCTCGGCGGCCACGACGGCCTCCTTGGCGGCGGACGCGCTGGCCTTGCGGGCGGCGAGGTCGGCACGGGCCACGTCACGCGCGGCCAGCGCGGCATCCAGCTCCTGCTTGCTGGTCGCACGCAGCTCGGCACCGAACAGCGCCTGGCTGCGCTTGGCCTCCAGCTCGGTGCGGGCCAGCACGCTCTCGGCCTGGGTGACCTGCGAGTTGGTGACGGCGGCCTGCGCCTTGGCCTGGGCGATCTGTGCGGCGGTCGTCGCGATGGCCGCGTCGGCCTGCGCGATCTGTGCCTTCAGGCGCTCGATCTGCACGGCCGCGTCGGCCGGGTCCAGGCGCAGCAGCACATCGCCGGCCTTCACGAGCGCGTTGTCCTGCATGCGCATCTCCGTGACGACACCGGCCACGCGCGTGGCGACCGGGTGCAGTCGACCGGCCACGAAGGCGTTCTCGGTCTCGACCAGATGCTGGCTGCGCCACCACATGCGGCCACCCAGGCCGATGCCGCCGATCAGCAGCAGCGCGCCGACGATCAGCAGCGGCACGGGCGGGCCACTCTTGGCGGGCTTGGGCGCGACGGTGTTTTCTTGCGGTGCGTTCATGACAGATTTCCTTTTTGTGTTGCTTGGGTTTGTCTGGAGACAGATCGGGGGCTCAGGCGGCCCATGCCGCCTGACTGGAATCGCTGCAGCGCCGCCACGACCTGGCCTTCGTCGCTCATGACGAAGGGGCCGTGACGCACGACGGGTTCATGAAGCGGCCGGCCGCAGAAGCAAGCCAGGCGCAGTGCCTCGCCGGCCACGACGCGGGCGCTGCCGGCGACGGGCAGGCTGAGCGCGCGACCGGTGGCCAGCGGCAGGTCGCCCGCGTGGCCGCTGCCCTGGATGGCGATGGCAAAGCCTTGCTCGCCGTCGGGCAGCGTGAAATCGAAGGCGGCGCCGGCGTCGACGTCGACCAGCACCAGCGATGTGGACCAGGGCAGATCCAGCCCCGTGTCGGGGCCGAACACCTGCACGGCCCGCCAGCCCTCGCCAGCGCGGCGCGGCATCTGCTCGGCACCCAGGCGCAGGACGGTGGGCGCGCGCAGCTTCTGGTCGGCCGGCAGGTTGACGAAGATCTGCAGGCCGTGGGCCTCGCGGCCAGACTCTGCCGGGAACTCATCGTGCATGACGCCGCGGCCGGCCAGCGTCCAGTGCAGGCCGCCGGGGGCAATGGCGTACTCGCCGCCCAGCGAGTCACGGCTGACCATGCCGGTGGCCGAGTCGTCGAAGAGATAGGTCACCGCCGAGAAACCGGCATGCGGGTGCGGCGCAAACGTCGGCTCGCTCATGCGGAAGTGGTCGACCATGATGAAAGGGTCGAGCAGCACCAGCGGTTCACGCCAGCCCTCGGCCTGGAAGCCGGCACCGATGCGGTGCCTGTGGGGCTGGAGAAGACGGGTGGTTGACATGATGGGCCGGACTGTAGAGAGTTCCATTTCCGGCGAATAGCTGCAAAACTCAAACGCACTGTTCCGGAAACGAAACGAAATAAAACGAGACGATTGCGCCATGAAGATCGACGACCTCCTGCTGCTGGCCCAGGTCCACAAGGCCGGATCGCTGTCCGAGGCGGCACGGCAGCTGGACCTGCCCAAGGCCACGCTGAGCCGGCGCCTCACGGCACTGGAGACCTCGGTGGGGGCGCGGCTGTTCGTGCCCGGCGCCAGCCGCCTGACGCTGACCGAGTTGGGCGAGCAGCTCGCCGAGCGCGCCGCACGGCATGACGACGACATCGCCGAGACCCGTCACTGGCTGGCCTCGCGCGAAGCCACGCCACAGGGCCGGCTGCGCGTGTCCGTGCCGGCGGAGTTCGCGATGCTGGTGCTGGCCGAGAGCTTCGCGCGCTTCGTGCGGCGCTACCCCAAGGTGGAGCTGGAGGTGGACACGACACCACGCCGCGTGGACCTCTTCAACGAGCCCTACGACGTGGCCGTGCGCATGGGCCCGGTGGACGAGCCCGACCTGATCGCCCGCGAGTACATGTTGCTGGAGCGCGGCCTGTACGCCAGCCCGGTCTACCTGCAGGCCCGCCCTGCCCCGCAGACGCCGGCCGACCTGGCCGAGCATGACTTCGTCGTCATGACGCAGGCCAAGGGCATGTACAAGACGCTGCTGAATGGCAAGCAGACGGCCGAGGTGCATCTGCGCGGGCCGCTGGAGGCCAATTCCATCGGCCTGGTGCTGTCACTGACGCGCGCCGGCGGCGGCATCGGCAGCTTCCCGTTCGGCATGGTGGCGTCCGACATCGCCGCCGGCACGCTGGTGCCGGTGCTGCCCGAATGGAGCTACGAACCGCTGCCCGTGCACCTGTTGACGGCCAGCCGCAGGCTGATGCCGGCCAAGACGCGGGCCTTCATCGACCACCTGTTCGAGACGGCGCCGGAATGGGCGCACGTGAAGGGCGTGCTCGGGCCGGATGCCGTGCTCGCCCGCAAGGGCTGAAGCGCAGTCAGGCGCCGGCAGCCTTCACCTGGGCGGGCGTCACGCCCAGGATGCGGCGCAGCGAATTCGTCAGGTGCGCCTGGTCGGTGTAGCCCAGCTCGGCGGCCACATCCGCCGGCCGCAGCCCCCGCTGCAGCAGTGCGGCAGCGGCGTCGGCACGCAGGATCTGCTGCAGCTTCTTCGGGCTCAGCCCGGTCACATGCGCGCTGTGGCGCTGCAGGCTGCGGTCATCCACGCGCTGCCAGCCGCCCTGCGTGGCGCGGTGCACCAGGCGGTCCACCTCGATGAGGCCGCGGCGTGCCAGCGCCATGACGAACTGCTCGGCGTTGTCGAAAGTCGGCAGGGCCAGCCGCTCGCCGTCGATGAGGCAGTCGCGCGGACCGGCCAGCGCATGCACATGGCCCTGGTTCGCCATGTGGGCGCCGGGGCGCCGCGGCATGTAGACCTCGGGCCGGAAGGCGATGTTGAAGTAGCGGTCACCGGCCGCGCCGGGCAGCTGGACAGCGCGATCTGTCTGGCCCGTCTGCAAGACCATCAGGCCCTCGCCGGTTTGGCGGAACACCAGATCCCAGGTGCCGTCCGGTCGAGCGACCTCCACCGCCGCAGCGGCGTACTCGACCTGTTCGACGCGAGCGATGAAACGCGCGGCCGATGGTGAATCGGCCTCGCGCGTCTCGCGGCGGATGTCGGCGGGCATCCGCCCATGCTAATCGTCAACCCAGGCGGGCAAAGAAGCTGCGGATGTCGCCCACCAGCAGTTCAGGCGCATCGGCCGCGGCGAAATGGCCGCCTTCGGGCATCTCGGTCCACTGCTGGATGTTGCTGTGCGAGCGCTCGGCAAAGGCGCGCACGGAACGGAAGTCGTTCGGGAAGGATGCGACCGCCGTGGGCGCCGCGCTGGGCAGTTCGCGGTAGCCGGCGCCGGTCTGCGCGTTCTCGTAATAGAACTCGGCCGCCTGGCCGCCGGTGGCCGTGAACCAGTACAGCGACACATGCGTCAGGAAGCGCTCGCGGTCCATGGTCTGGGCGGCCTCACCTTCGAAGCCGAAGAAGAGCTCGGCGTTCCACGCCAGCTGCGCGACCGGCGAATCGACGAGGCCGAAGCCCAGCGTTGCGGGCCGCTTGGACTGGATCTCGGCGTAGCCGTTGTACTTCTGGAAGCGCGACAGATTGCCCATGCCCTCCATCTCGAAAGGCGACAGCTTCTCCATCTCGCCGGGCGCGCCGCTCGGGAAGGCGAAGATCTGCTGCAGGTGCACGCCCACCAGGCCTTGGGGGTTCAGGATGCCCAGCTCGCGGGTGACCAGCGCACCGGCATCGCCGCCCTGTGCGCCGTAACGCTCATAACCGAGGCGCTTCATCAGCGTGTCCCAGGCGGCGGCGGTGCGCGCGGCATCCCAGCCCGGGCCGGCCAGCGGCGACGAGAACGCAAACCCCGGCAGGGACGGGATCACGAGGTGGAAGGCCACCGCCGGGTCGAGGCCATGAGAACGCGGATCGCTCAGCGGCCCGATGACGTCGAGGAACTCGGCCACCGTGCTGGGCCAGCCGTGGGTGAGCAGCAGCGGCAGCGCATGCGGCTCCGGGGAGCGCACGTGCAGGAAGTGGACGGCCTGGCCGTCGATCTCGGTCGTGAACTGCGGGTGGCGGTTCAGCGCGGCTTCCTGCTCACGCCAGTCGTAGTCGTTCAGCCACTGCTCGGCCAGCTCGCGGACGAAAGCCACCGGTTGGCCGCGGCTCCAGTCCTGGGCCACCGTCTGCGGCCAACGGGTCTGGCGCAGGCGCTGCTGGAGGTCGTCGATGGCGGCTTGCGGGATGTCGATGCGGAAGGGGCGGATGGCGGGGTTCATGGCAGGCTCCTGGTGGGGTGGTCGATGGAGCCAGTTTCGGCAGCGGCGGGTTTTGGGTCTTGTAAAAACCCGCCACAACTGCCGCTGCCCTACCCCGCCAGCAAGGCCCGCAACCCTTCCTCGTCCAGCACCGTGACACCCAGCGTGCGAGCCTTCTCCAGCTTGCTGCCGGCTTCCTCGCCCGCGACGACGTAGTTCGTCTTCTTGGACACCGAACCACTGACCTTGCCGCCCGCGTCCTCGATCAAGGCCTGCGCCTCGTCGCGCGACAGCGTCGGCAGCGTGCCGGTCAGCACCAGCGTCTTGCCCAGCAGCGGGCGCGGCCGGTCGTCGGCCTCGCCGGCGCTTTCCTTCGGGCTCACGCCGGCCGTCAGCAGTTGCTCGACGACCTCGACGTTGTGTGGCTGCGCAAAGAAGGTGTGGATGCTGGCCGCGACGATGGGGCCCACGTCGGGCACCTCCAGCAACTGCTCGACGCTGGCGTGCATGAGCTTGTCCAGCGTGCCGAAGTGGCGTGCCAGCTCCTTGGCCGTCGTCTCGCCCACCTGGCGGATGCCCAGCGAAAACAGAAAGCGCGCCAGCGTCGGCGTCTTGCTCTTCTCCAGCGCGTCGACGATGTTCTGCGCGCTCTTCTCGGCCATGCGGTCCAGCGCGGCCAGCTTGGCCACGCCGAGCTTGTAGAGGCCCGGCAGGCTCAGCACGATGCCAGCATCGACCAACTGCTCGACGAGCTTGTCGCCCAGGCCCTCGATGTCCATCGCACGGCGGCCGGCGAAGTGCAGCATGGCCTGCTTGCGCTGCGCGGGGCAGAACACGCCGCCGGTGCAGCGGTAGTCCATGCCGCCCTTCTCACGCGCCGCCTCGCTCTTGCAGATGGGGCAGGCGCGCGGCATGTGGAAGTTGGGCACGTAGCCGGCGCGCTTGCCGGGCACGCGGCCCACCACTTCCGGGATCACGTCGCCGGCGCGGCGGATGATGACCTGGTCGCCCAGGCGCACGCCCTTGCGGCGCATCTCGAACAGGTTGTGCAGCGTCGCGTTGCTGACCGTCGTGCCGCCGACGAACACCGGCTCCAGCCGCGCCACCGGCGTCAGTTTGCCGGTGCGGCCCACCTGGATGTCAATGGCCAGCAGCTTCGTCACCTGCTCCTGCGCCGGGTACTTGTGCGCCACGGCCCAGCGCGGCTCGCGGGTCTTGAAGCCGAGCTTGGCCTGCAGCTCGCGCGAGTTGACCTTGTAGACGATGCCGTCGATGTCGAACGGCAGCGCGTCGCGCTTGGCCGCCATGTCCTGGTGGAACTTGATCAGCCCACCCACGCCTGAAACCACCACGCGGTCGCCGTTGACCGGCAGGCCGAATGCCGCCAACGCGTCCAGCATGGCGGCATGCGTGGCCGGCTGCTCCCAGCCCTGCACCTCGCCCAGGCCGTAGGCGTAGAAGGACATCGGCCGCTGGCGCACCAGCGCCGGGTCCAGCTGGCGGATGGCGCCAGCGGCCGTGTTGCGCGGGTTCACGAAGGTCTTCTCGCCGCGCTCGCGCTGGCGCTCGTTGAGCTTCTCGAAGTCGTCGCGGCGCATGTAGACCTCGCCGCGCACCTCCAGCACGGCCGGGGCGTCACCGCGCAGGCGCAGCGGGATCTGGCCGATGGTGCGCACGTTCTGCGTGACGTCCTCGCCGGTCTCGCCGTCGCCCCGCGTGGCCGCCTGCACCAGCACGCCGGCCTCGTAGCGCAGGTTCATCGCCAGGCCGTCGAACTTCAGCTCGGCCGCGTACTCCACTGGCGGGTCGGCCTCGGTCAGCCCCAGCTCGCGGCGCACGCGGGCGTCGAAGGCGATGGCGCCGCCCTCCGTCGTGTCGGTCTCGGTCGTGATCGACAGCATGGGCACGACATGGCGTACCGGCGTGAGGCCGGCCAGCACGGCGCCGATGACGCGCTGGGTCGGCGAATCCGGCGTCTGCAACTCGGGGTGGGCGGCTTCGAGGGCTTGCAGCTCGGCGAAGAGCTTGTCGTATTCGGCGTCCGGCAGCTCCGGCGCGTCGAGCACGTAGTACTGGTGGGCGTGGTGGTTCAGCTGGGCGCGCAACTCGGCGGCGCGCTGCTGAACGTCTGAGGCGAGGGCGGCGGTCATGGGGGCATTTTGTCGCGGCCGGACAATGGCTCTCATGAGCTCCCGCGTCGACGTTTCACTGCATGCCGGCCCCAGTGCCGGCTTCGACCAACCCTTCGAGATGCTGGCGGCCTGCCACGAGCGCGTGCGCCGCAGCCTGGACCTGCTGCAGCGCCTGCACGCCCATGTGGTGCAGCACGGCGTGGACGGCCAGGCCCGGGACGCGGCGGCCGACGTGCTGCGCTATTTCGACCGCGCCGGCCCCGCTCACCACGAGGACGAGGAACGCCATGTGCTGCCACGGCTGCGCATCGCGGGCCAGGCAGCGCTGGCCGATCGCCTGCACGCAGAGCATGGCCAGATGACGCAGATGTGGGGCCGGCTGCGGGAGCCCTTGCAGCACTGGGCGCTCGGGGAACCTGCGCTGATGGATGCAGATTTGTTGCTGTGCTACACGACGCTGTACGGCGGCCACCTGGCCATCGAGGATGAGCAGGCGTTCGCGGCCGCCCGCGCCGAAACCGACAGCGAAGCGCTGCTTCTCATGGGAGAAGAGATGGCACAGCGCCGTCACGGCGCTTAGATTGGCCGCGCCTTGATGTCGCCGTTCTAGGGATAAATCGCTGGCATTGGTAGTTTTCCTACACAACGCCGCGTTGCCACTGCCTAGAGTTCGCGCACTTTCCAGAACCAGGAAGGTAGGCCAGGGCAAGTCGTCGATTGGCCGCATGCAGCCGCCCCGCGACGAGGGTGGCGGTCCTCAAACCCGGAGACAAATCCATGCAAATGCTGCCACCGAGCCGCCGGCTCGCCCACGCCCTGACGCTGGCCGCCAGCGCCGCCCTGGCCTCCTTCGCGCCACCTGCCCTGGCGCTGAACCCGAACTCGACGTCCGTGCAGATGTTCGAGTGGGCCTGGCCCGACATCGCCACCGAATGCACGCAGTGGCTGGGCCCCAAGGGCTTCGGCGGCGTGCAGATCTCGCCGCCCGGCGCGTCCAAGAACGCCAATGGCTGGTGGGGTGTCTACCAGCCCGTCAACTACGTGAACCTGACCAGCCGCATGGGCACGCCCGCGCAGCTGCAGACCATGATCAACACCTGCCACGCGGCCGGTGTGCGCGTCTACGCCGACATCGTCGTCAACCAGATGGCCGACGGCAGCGGCACGGCCACGGATGGGTCGAGCTGGAACGCCGGCACGCTGGCCTACCCGTACTTCAGCGCCAGCGACTTCCACGCGAACTGCAACATCAACGACAGCGACTACAACTCGCCGGCCGGCCGCAGCAACGTGCAGAACTGCCGCCTGGGCGGCCTGCCCGACCTGGCCACCGAGAGCAGCTATGTGCAGGGCCAGATCACCAACTACCTGAAGGCACTGCTGGCCATGGGCGTGGATGGTTTTCGCATCGATGCGGCCAAGCACATGCCGGCCGGCAGCTGGACGACCATCATGAACGCGGTCAAGGCGGCCTACCCGACGACGCTGCAGGGCGAGCCCATCTGGGTCACGCAGGAGATCATCAACGACGGCGAGGTGGACCGGCCCAGCTACTTCCCGGTCGGCACGCTCAACGAGTTTCAGTTCACGTCGGCGATGCGCGACGTCTTCCGCAACAACAACGGCCTGAACCTCGCCAGCATCCCCGGCGTGATGGGCACCTGGGGCAACTGGGGCGGCAGCTGGGGCTTCATCCAGCCGCAGAACGCGACCGTATTCATCGCCAACTGGGACACCGAACGCAACGGCGGCTCGCTGAACATCAACAACAACGGCGGCGCCGATGCGGCCGGCCAGCGCTACACGCTGGCGCATGTCTTCATGCTGGCGCAAGGCTACGGCGAGGCGCAGCTCTACTCGGGCTTCAAGTTCACGGACACCGGCGCCGACCGCCCAAGCACCAGCCCCTACAGCGGCGGCAGCCCGCAGATCAACGTGGTGTGGGACTTCGCCCACCGCTGGACGCCGCTGGCCAACATGGTGGCCTTTCGCAACGCGAGCATCGGCCAGGCGCAGCAGAATTGGATCGTCGGCAACAACGGCAACCAGGTCGCCTTCAGCCGCGGCAACGTCGGCTTCGTCGCGCTGAACAACAGCGGCAGCGCCTGGACGCGCACGTTCGCCACCGGCCTGGCCGCAGGCACTTACTGCAACGTCATCAACGGCACCAAGAACGCCGCCGGCACGGGCTGCACGGCCGATTCGGTCACCGTGGACGCCAGCGGCAACGCCAGCTTCACGGTGCCGGCCAACAGCGGCGGCAGCACGCCGGCCGTGGCCATCTACACGGGCCAGAAGACCAACGGTGGCGGCGGCAGCAGCTGCTCGGTGAGCTTCACGATCGCGAACGCCAACACCGTCGTGGGTCAGAACCTGCGCGTGGTCGGCAACGTCAGCGGCCTGGGTGCCTGGGCACCCGGCTCAGGCTTTGCGCTGACCATCCAAGGCTCGGGCGCCAACGTGCCGTGGACGGGGACCGTCAGCCTGCCCGCTGGCACGGCCATTCAGTACAAGTACGTGAAGTGGAACGGGTCGTCGGCGGTCTGGGAAAGCAACCAGGCCACCGGCAGCGGCAACCGCGAGTTCACGAGCTGCGCCAGCGGTTCGCAGTCGCGCAGCGACGGCAACTTCAAGTTTTGAAGAAATGCGGCCCCTCGTCCAAGGGGCACCTTGGACGGTCCCCCGAGGGGACGGCGATGCTTGCCGGATTGACCGGCAAGCACATCGCCATGGCGGGCCGGCTTGGGAGCGGCCCGGCGCTCGGCCCGCAATACGCCGGGTTGATCAGGTGCGTGCGGCCGACGCCACGGCAGTGATCATCACCTGGTCGACCCGGTAGCTGTCGACGTCGACCACCTCGAAGCGCCAGCCTTCCCACTCGACGACATCGGTGCGCCGCGGGATGCGGCGCAGCATGACCATCAGGAAGCCGGCCAGCGTGTCGTAGGTGCCGGCATGCGGCCAGCCCTCGATGCCCAGCGAGCGCTCCACGTCCGGGATGGGCGTGATGCCGTCGGCGAGGAAGGAGCCGTCCTCGCGCCGCACGATCTGTTCCTCGTCGTGCGGTGCGACCAGGCTGCCCATCACGGTGTTCATCACGTCGTTCAGCGTGATGACGCCCACGACGCGGCTGTACTCGTTGACGACGACGGCGAAGTCCTCGTGCGCCTCGCGGAACTGGGTCAGCATCTCCGACAGCGTCAGCCGGTCGGGCACGATCAGCACCTTCTTCACCAGCACGCCGCCGTTCTCACGCAGCGACAGCCGCTCGTCGCGCAGCACGCGCTGGAACAGGTCCGTGGCGTCCACGTAGCCGACGACCTGGTCGACGTCGCCGTCGCAGACGAGGTAAGTGGAATGTGGCGTGTCGGCGATGCGGTTGCGGATCAGCGCATCGTCGTCGTCGCGCGAGAAGAACACGATGCGCTCGCGCTCCGTCATCACGGTCTCGACGGTGCGTGTGTCCAGCTCGAACACGTTGGCGATGACCTGCTGCTCTTCGTCCGCAACGACGCCGGCCTGGTAGCCGGCCTCGGTCAGCGCCAGGATGTCGCGGTAGCTGATGGTGTCGTCGCGCTTGGCCGGCAGCCCCAGCACGCGGATCAGGCCCTCGGTGATGCCGCTGAACGCCCAGGCCAGCGGCTTGAGCACGCGGCACAGCATCAGCATGGGCCCGACCAGCGCCATCGCGACGCGCTCGGGCTCGTTCATCGACAGGCGCTTGGGCACCAGGTCGGCCAACACGATGAACAGCGACGTGATGCTGATGAAGGACGCGGCAAAGGCCAAGGTCGCCGCCGGCTCGGGCGCCATCACGAGCCGCAGCGCCGCCTCGAAATGAGGCGTGAACGCGCCCTCACCGACGATACCGGCCAGGATGGCGACCGTGTTGACGCCGATCTGCACGACGGTGAAGTAGTCGCCCGGGTGCTGCTGCACGGCCAGCACCTTGGCCGCGCGGGCGTCGCCGGAATCGGCGCGCTGCTGCAGGTTGAGTCGGCGCGACGCGGCCAGCGACAGCTCGGCCATCGAGAAGAAGGCGCTGCCGAGGATCAGCAGGCTGATCAGCAGCAGCGATGTCGCCATGGTCGTGGGGGCTGCGTCATCAGCTGAACAGCCTTCGCGCCGCAGGCGAGCCTGCGGCCAGGTCGCGCTCCGCCAAAGCTTCGTAGAGTTTCTTCAACTCCACGTCGATGGCCGCAAACGCGTGCAGGCCCAGCACCTGGCCGCGGTCGTCGCAGACCTCGGCTTCCAGGTCACGCGCCAGCGCGCGGGCCGCCTCCTGCCAGGCCGCGAACGGTTCCTGCTCGGACGAGGTCTGCGGCACGTCCAGCGCCAGCGTCAGCTCGCGCAGCGACAGCGCCTCGGGGTCCTCGGCCAGCGCGGCCTGCGCGTCGTACTGCAGCGTCAGCACCGGCGGCGCGCCTTCTTCCGCCGATGGCATGACCAGGCGGCCCGGCAGCGCGCCGGCGACGAAGCCGTGGCGGCCAGCGGCCTGCTGCACGAAGCCCGGCGTCCAGGCCGCGGCCTTGGCGCGCAGCAGCAGCGCGAGCTGCGCGTCGTGGCTGGCGGCGAACTGGTCCAGCTCGCGGGCGCGGGCGACGACGTCCAGCATGTCGGGGAACTGCACGAAGCCGCCGATGCCATCGGCAAAACCCTGGATCTTCTGCACGAACTCCGAGTACTCGATCTCGTTGAGCGCGCCGCTGCGGTTGGCCATCTTCACGCCGACCTGGAACTCGCTGTAGCGCTCACCCGGCGCCGGCAGCTCCCAGTCGCCGGTCTCGGCGTTCAGGCCTTCGACCTGGAAGGGCTTGGTGCCGGCACGGCGGCTGCCGGGCTGGTGCTGCAACGCCAGCTCACCGGACACCGGCGTCTCGACGGTGACCGCCGCGATGGCGTCGATCAGCGCGTCGACGCGCGACGACGGCCGGCGCGGTGGACGCGCCACGGCAGGCATGGTCACTTCCAGCGCGTCGGCTGCCGCTTCACCGCCTTCGGCCGTGACGGCCGGCGGGCCGTCGAAGTGCGGCTCCTCCATTGCCGGCACGGCGCGCTTGGGACCGGCCTTGCGCGCCGTCCAGGCGCCATGGGCGATGACGGCGATCAGCACCAGGCCGCCGAGGATGGCGAGCAGCGTCGTGAGGCTCATGTTCATGCCAGCTCCGCCATGGCCAGCGCCTTGTCCATGTCCACCGCCACGATGCGCGAAACACCCTGCTCCTGCATCGTCACCCCAATCAGTTGTTCAGCCATTTCCATCGCAATCTTGTTGTGCGAGATGAAGAGGAACTGCGTGCTGCGGCTCATCTGCGTGACGAGCTTGGCGTAGCGCTCGGTGTTGGCGTCGTCCAGCGGCGCGTCGACCTCGTCCAGCAGGCAGAACGGCGCCGGGTTCAGCTGGAAGATCGCGAACACCAGCGCGATCGCCGTCAGCGCCTTCTCGCCGCCGGACAGCAGGTGGATGGTGCTGTTCTTCTTGCCCGGTGGTTGCGCCATGACCTGCACGCCGGCGTCCAGGATCTCGTCGCCCGTCATGACCAGCCTGGC
This sequence comes from Roseateles sp. P1_C6, assembly GCF_056406315.1. NCBI lineage: Bacteria > Pseudomonadati > Pseudomonadota > Betaproteobacteria > Burkholderiales > Sphaerotilaceae > Roseateles > Roseateles sp. P1_C6. The sequence continues at coordinate 199,982 of NZ_JBFUAK010000009.1, read as the reverse complement.
CTGCCCGCCGCCGAACAGCTCGGGGAACATGCGGCCGAAGTGGTCGTTGACCTGGTTGAAGGTCGCGCCCAGCAGGTCGCGCGTCTCCAGGTCGATCTTGTGGATCGCGTCTTCCAGCGTGCCGATGGCCGAGTTCAGGTCGGCGCACTGCGAGTCGAGGAAGGTCTTGCGCTCGCGCGCCACGGTCAGTTCGTCCAGTGCGGCGAGGTTGACGGCACCCAGCGCGGCGATCTCGCGGTTGATGCGGTCGATCTCGCCCTGCAGGCCGTAGAGCTTCACGCCGCCGTCTTCGATGGTCTTGGCCAGCGCATCCAGGTCGACCGCGGCGGCTTCGAGCTGCTCGCGGTACTGCGCGCCGCCCAGCTGCGCGGCCTGCTCTTCCAGCTGCAGCTTGGTGATGGCCTCGCGCAGCGGGTCCAGGCTGCGCTCGAAGGTCATGCGCTGCTCGTCGGCCTTGCGCAGACGCAAGCTGAGGTCGTCGTAGTTCGCCCGCACGGCCGCGAGCGCCTGCTCGCGTTCGACCTTGAGCGCCAGCGCGTCCTGCAGACCGGCCTGCGCGGCGGCGTCGTTCAGCGTGTCCAGCTCGGTCTGCAGGCTGGCGGCGGAGGTCGCGACGGTGGCGATCTGCGCCTCGGCCGTCTCGATGCCGCGCTGCAGCTCGCCGCGGCGCGCGGCCAGCGTCTGCGTGGCAAAGCGCGCTTCCTGGGCCCGGCGCTCCAGCGCGCGCAGCTGCTCGCGGGCATCGGCCAGCTTGCGCTCGGCGGCGATGGTGCCGTCTTCCAGCTCCGCATGGCGTTGCTGCGCGTCGCCGAGCTGCATGTCCAGCTCCTCGAAACGCGCTTCACCGACCGCGCGGCGCTCCTGCAAGCCTTCCTGCTGCGCGGCGATCTCGGCCAGCTCCGCGTCCAGCGCGCTGCGGCGCTGCTGGCTGGCTTCGGCCTGTTGTGACAGGCGCAGCAGCTCGACGTGCAGCTGGTGGGCGCGCGTCTGCGCCTCGCTGGCCTCGCGGCGCAGCGTCGTCAGGCGGCCGTTGGCGTCGTTGAACTGGTGCTCGATGCGGCTCAGCGACAGGCGGGCTTCATCGGCGATCAGGTTCTGCGCGCGCTGGGCCGTCGTCAGCTGCTCGATCTCCTGGGCGCGCGCCAGCAGGCCGGCCTGCTCGGAATCCGGCGCATAGAAGGTCACCGAGAACTGGCCGACTGCGTGGCCGGCCGGCGTCAGGATCAGCTCGCCGTGCGTCAACTTGTCCCGTGCCGCCAGCGCCTCGTCCAGCGTGGGCGCCGTGTAGACGCCCTCCAGCCAGTCGTTCAGCAGCGCGGACAGGCCCGCGTCTTCCAGGCGCAGCAGCTCGGTCAGCTTGGGCAGCGTCTCGTGCGTGTTGGCGATCGCGGCGGCCGGCGTCGAATAAAAGGCCAGTCGGGCGGGCGGTGAATCGGCTTCAAACGCGCGCACCGTGTCCAGCCGGCCCACGCTGAGCGCGCCCATGCGCTCACGCAGCGCCGCTTCGAGGGCGTTCTCCCACCCTCGCGCGATGTGCAGCTGCGTCCACAGGCCTTGCAGCCCGTCCAGACCGTGCTTGGCCAGCCAGGGCTTGAGCTTGCCCTCGGTCTGCACCTTTTCCTGCAGCGCCTTCAAGGCCTCCAGGCGGGCCGTCAGCTCGGACTGCTTCGCGAGCTGCGCGTTCGCGTCCCGCTGCAGCGTGCGGCGTTGCTCTTCGAGCTGCGGCACCTGCTCGGCCAGCTCCTGCAGGCGCGCATCGGACAGGTCGCGCGCCTCGTCGGCCGCGATGCTGCGTTCGCGCAGCGCTTCAAGTGCCTCGTGATCCGGCGCACCCAGCGCGCGCGACTCGGCCGTCAGCCGGTCCTCGCGTTGGCGCAAGGCACGGGCCTGCTCGTCCACGCTGCGGCTCTCGGCGGCCAGCACCTGGATCTGCTGCTGCACCTGCGTGACCTGGGTGCGCTGCTCGTTCGCGCGCACCTGCGCGGCGCGCAAGGCGTCTTCGGCCTGAGGCAGCTGGGCCTGCTGTTCCTCGGCCTGAGCGGCCAGGATCTCGCTCTGCTCGTCGGCGCCGGCGATCTGCTCGGCGATGCCTTCCAGCTCCGCCTTGGCCTGCTCGACGCGCTCACGCCACTGGCCGTCCTGCGCATGCAGCTCGGCCAGGCGGGACTGGGCGCGCGTGCGGCTTTCGACGACGAAGCGGATGCGCTCCTCCAGCCGGCTCACTTCGAGCTGGGCTTCGGCGTAGCGGCCTTGAGATGCGTGCAGTTCGTCGCCGGCCGCGTAGTGTTGCTGGCGAACTTCTTCCAGCGTCGCCTCCACGGCGCGCAGCTCGGCGGTGCGCGATTCCAGCGCGTTGACCGCCTCGGCATGCGCCGTCTTCACGCGTGCCGCCTCGCTGCCGGCGTCGCGCAGTTTCAGGAACCACAACTGGTGCAGCTTCAGCGTGCCGCTGTCCTGCAGGCTGCGGTAGCTCGCCGCCACCTCGGCCTGCTTCTCGAGCTTGTCGAGGTTGGCGTTGAGCTCGCGCAGGATGTCATCGACGCGCGTCAGGTTCTCGCGCGTGTCCTTGAGGCGGTTCTCGGTCTCGCGGCGGCGTTCCTTGTACTTGGACACGCCGGCTGCTTCTTCGAGGAACAGGCGCAGCTCTTCGGGCTTGCTCTCGATGATGCGCGAGATCGTGCCCTGGCCGATGATGGCGTAGGCCCGCGGCCCCAGGCCCGTGCCCAGGAACACGTCCTGCACATCGCGGCGGCGCACCGGCTGGTTGTTGATGAAGTAGCTGCTGGTGCCGTCGCGCGTCAGCACGCGCTTCACCGCAATCTCGGTGAACTGGTTCCACGGGCCGCCGGCGCGCGCCGATTGGTTGTCGAACACCAGCTCCACGCTGGAGCGCCCCGCCGGCTTGCGGTTGCCACTGCCGTTGAAGATGACGTCCTGCATGGACTCGCCACGCAGCTCGCTGGCCTTGCTCTCGCCCAGCACCCAGCGCACGGCGTCCATGATGTTGGACTTGCCGCAGCCGTTCGGCCCCACGACGCCGACCAGCTGCCCCGGCAGCTGGAAGGTCGTGGGTTCAGCGAAGGATTTGAAGCCGGCGAGCTTGATCGAGTTCAGCCGCATGTAGCTTGGACGTAAGCCCTTGATTTGGCTAAAGAAAAGCGCCTTTGAGGGGCGCTTCAGTGGGGTCGGATGATAGCATTCGCCCCCTCACAGATTGCCCCTGCACCATGGCCACGAAGAAGTCCGCCGCCCCCGCCCTCAAGAAGAAGCCCAAGATGCGCGAGGTGCCCAAGAACCCGCCGACCAAGCCGAGCAAGGACATCCTGGTCTTTCCGAACCCCAACCCGGAACGCGACTACGTCATCCAGTTCCAGGTGCCCGAGTTCACCTGCCACTGCCCGCTGACCGGCCAGCCGGACTTCGCGCACTTCACCATCGACATGATTGCGGACGAGCTCTGCGTGGAGCTCAAGAGCCTGAAGATGTACTTCTGGAGCTACCGCAACGAGGGCGCCTTCCACGAGAAGGTCACCAACACCATCCTCGACGACATCATCAAGGTGACCGACCCGCGCTTCATCCGCATCACGGCCAAGTGGTATGTGCGCGGCGGCATCTATACCAACATCGTCGCCGAGCACCGCAAGGCCGGCTGGGCGCCGGCACCGCGCGTGGACCTGCCAGCGCATGGCTTCGAGTCGGGGATGCTGGGCCAATGAATCCCTTGCTGGACAGGCTTCAGCCCTACCCCTTCGAGCGACTGCGCGAGCTGACGGCCGGCATCACGCCCAGCGCCGACTTCGCGCCCATCTCGCTGGGCATCGGCGAACCCCGCCATGCCGCACCGGCCCTCATCGAGGAGGCCATCAAGGGCGCGATGAAGGGCTTGTCCGGCTATCCGGCCACGGCCGGCACGCCGGCGCTGCGTGAAGCCATCGCGGCCTGGATCTCCCGCCGCTACGACCTGACGCTGGACCCGCTGACGCAGGTGCTGCCCGTCAACGGTTCGCGCGAGGCGCTGTTCGCCATCGCGCAGACCGTCGTCGACGGCAGCCGCCCCGGCTCAGTCGTCGTCTGTCCCAACCCCTTCTATCAAATCTACGAAGGCGCGGCGCTGCTGGCCGGTGCCGACGTGGCCTTCGCCAACTCGGACCCGGCGCGCAACTTCGCCGTCGACTGGGGCCAGATCGATGCCGCGACCTGGGCGCGCACGCAGTTGCTGTACGTCTGCTCGCCGGGCAACCCCAGCGGCGCGGTGATGCCGCTGGACGAATGGAAGAACCTTTTCGAGCTGAGCGACCGCCACGGCTTCGTGATCGCGTCTGACGAGTGCTACTCGGAGATCTACTTCCGCGACGAAGCCCCGCTGGGCGGCCTGGAAGCCGCGGCCAAGCTCGGCCGGCATGACTTCAAGAACCTGATCGCGTTCACGTCGCTGTCCAAGCGCTCCAACGTGCCGGGCCTGCGCTCGGGCTTCGTGGCGGGCGACGCGGCGCTGCTGAAGAAGTTCCTGCTCTACCGCACCTACCACGGCAGCGCGATGAGCCCCATCGTGCAGGCGGCCAGCATCGCGGCCTGGGGCGACGAGGCTCATGTCATCGAGAACCGCGCCCGCTACCGCAGGAAGTTCGCCGAGGTCACGCCGCTGCTGGCCGGCGCGCTGGACGTGGCCCTGCCCGATGCAGGCTTCTACCTGTGGGCCGCTGTACCCGACGGTAACGACATCGCCTTCGCCCAAGCGCTGCTCGCTCAATACAATCTCGTGGTCCTGCCGGGCAGCCTGCTGGCCCGCAACGCCCACGGCAGCAACCCCGGCGCCGGGCGCATCCGCCTGGCCCTCGTGGCCGACGAGGCCGAATGCCTCGAAGCCGCCCGCCGCATCGTCTCTTTCACGAAATCCCGCTGATGAACACCACTGACCTGCAAAGCCTGATCGACCTCGCCTGGGACAACCGCGCGTCTCTGGATCCCGTCAACGCGCCCGAGGTGCGTCAGGCCGTCGACCACGTCATCGCCGAGTTGGACGCGGGCCGCCTGCGCGTGGCCACCCGCGAGAGCGTGGGCCAGTGGACGGTGCACCAGTGGGTCAAGAAGGCCGTGCTGCTGTCGTTCCGCCTGAACGACAACCGCATCATGGGCGACAAGGAACTGACCTTCTTCGACAAGGTGCCCACCAAGTACGCCGGCTGGAGCGATGAGCAGCTGCGCGCCAGCGGTGTGCGCGTCGTGCCACCGGCCGTCGCGCGCCGCGGCAGCTTCCAGGCCAAGAACGTCGTGCTGATGCCTTCGTACGTGAACATCGGCGCCTACGTCGACGAAGGCGCCATGGTCGACACCTGGGCCACCGTCGGCTCCTGCGCGCAGATCGGCAAGAACGTGCACCTCAGCGGCGGCGTCGGCATCGGCGGCGTGCTGGAGCCGCTGCAGGCCAACCCCACCATCATCGAAGACAACTGCTTCATCGGCGCCCGCTCCGAGGTCGTCGAAGGCGTCATCGTCGAGGAGAACTCGGTCATCTCGATGGGCGTCTACATCGGCCAGAGCACGCCGATCTACGACCGCGCGACCGACACCGTCAGCTACGGCCGCATCCCGGCCGGCTCGGTCGTCATCTCGGGCTCGCTGCCCAAGGATGGCGGCCGCTACTCGCTGTACGCGGCCATCATCGTGAAGCGTGTCGACGCCCAGACGCGCTCCAAGACCAGCATCAACGAACTGCTGCGCGCCTGATCATGAGCAGCCCCAGCGCCGGCAACATGGAGCGCATCCTGCGGCTGATGGCCGACAAGGGTGCATCGGACTGCTATCTGTCGGCCAACATGCCGGTGCTGATCCGCATCAACGGCCAGACCGTGCAGCTGTCGGACCAGTTGCTGACGCCGCCACAGCCGCGCCAGCTGATCGCCGAGGTCATCGACCCCGGCAGCCTGCAGGAACTGGACAGCACGGGGGAGCTGAACATGGCCGTGGGCGTGTCCGGCGTGGGCAGCTTCCGCCTGTCGGGCTTCCGCCAGCGCGGCTCCATCGCCGGCGTGTTCCGCCACATCCCGCACGACATCCCGACGCTGGAGAGCCTGGCGCTGCCGCCGGTGCTGGGCCAGATGATCAAGGAAAAACGCGGCCTGATTCTGATGGTGGGCGCCACCGGCACCGGCAAGAGCACGACGCTCGCGTCCATGCTGGAGATGCGCAACCAGACGATGACCGGGCACATCCTCACCATCGAGGACCCGATCGAATACCTGTTCAGCAACAAGCGCTCGGTCGTCAACCAGCGCGAGATCGGCCGCGACACCGCATCGCTGCAGATCGCGCTGAAGAACGCGCTGCGCCAGGCGCCGGACTGCATCCTCATCGGCGAAATCCGTGACCGCGACACGATGACGGCGGCCATCAGCTACGCGCTGTCGGGCCACCTGGTGCTGGCCACGCTGCACGGCAACAACACCTACCACGCGCTGAACCGCATCCTGTCCTTCTACACACCCGAGTCACGGCCGGCGCTGCTGAACGACCTGGCGGCCGGCCTGAAGGCCGTCGTGTCGCAGCGCCTTGTGCGCGCCACGGCCGGCGGCCGCGTGCCGGTGGTGGAGATCCTGCTGAACTCCAAGCTGGTGTCCGAGTTGATCGAGAACGGCGACTTCGCCGGCGTGAAGGAGGCGATGGAGAAGTCCATCGCCGAGGGCTCGCAGACCTACGAAGAGCATTTCGCCAAGCTCATCACCGACGGCACCATCACCCGCGAGGAAGGCCTGGCCTTCGCCGACTCGCCGACCAATCTGCTGTGGCGTCTGCAGAACGAGGCGCCCGGCCAGCGCCTGATGAGCACGCCACGCAAGGAAGAAAAGGCTGGCGACGAAGCCAGCTTCACCGAAATCACGCTCGACGTGCGCACCTCTTGAAACTGATTGACTGCATCACCACCCAAGCCGCCCGCCTTGACCAGGCGGGCTTGTTTTTTGGCCACGGCACGACGAACGCCTTCGACGAGGCCGCGTGGCTGGTGCTGTGGCGCGTGGGCCTGCCGATGGACGCGTTGGACGAGCATGCCGACCACGAGCTGACAGCGACCGAGCAGGCTGCCGTCGCCGCGCTGGTGGATGAGCGCATCACCACCCGCAAGCCCGCTGCCTACCTGACCGGCGAGGCCTGGCTGCAAGGCGTGCCCTTCACCATCGACGAGCGCGCCATCGTGCCGCGCAGCTTCATCGCCGAGCTGATCGCCGACGCCAGCATCGACCCCTGGCTGCACCCGGACAGCCGCCGCGTGCTCGACCTGTGCACCGGCAACGGCAGCCTCGCCGTGCTGGCCGCGATGGCCTGGCCCGACGTTGAAGTCGACGCGCTGGACCTGAGCACCGACGCGCTCGCCGTGGCGAAGCTGAACGTCGAGCGCCACAACCTGGCCTTGCGCATCCGCCTGCTGCAAGGCGACGGCCTGGCCGGTTCGCAAGGCCCCTATGACCTCATCCTCTGCAACCCGCCCTACGTGAACAGCACCAGCATGGCCGCCCTGCCCGCCGAGTACCGCGCCGAGCCCGAACTGGCGCTGGCCGGCGGCAGCGACGGCATGGACTTCATCCGTGAGCTGCTGAAAGCCGCGCCCGCAGCGCTGACCGACGACGGCGTGCTGGTGCTGGAGATCGGCAACGAGCGCGAGAACTTCGAGGCCGCATTCCCGACGCTTGAAACCGTCTGGCTGGAGACCTCCGCCGGTGCCGACCAAGTTCTCCTGCTGACGAAGGAGGCCCTGCAATGATCACGCTGCGCGACATCACGCTGCGCCGCGGCGTCAAGGTGGTGCTGGACAACGCGTCCGCCACGCTGCAGCCCGGCGAGAAGATCGGCCTCGTGGGCCGCAACGGCGCCGGCAAGTCCAGCCTGTTTGCGCTGCTGACGCACCGCCTGGGCAACGACAAGGGCGAGGTCGAGGTGCCGAAGCACTGGCGCCGTTCCGAGGTCGCCCAGAACATGCCCGAGACCGACGACGGCGCCACCGACTACGTGCTCGAAGGCGACCTGCCGCTGGTGGCCGCCCGTGCCGCACTGGACGCCGCCGAGGCCGCCAACGACGGCCACGCGATGGCCGATGCGCATGCGCTGCTGGCCGACGTCGGCGCCTTCGACGCCCGCTCGCGCGCCCAGGCGCTGCTGATGGGCCTGGGCTTCAAGACCGAGCAGCTCGACGCGCCGGTCAACAGCTTCTCCGGCGGCTGGCGCATGCGCCTGCAACTGGCCCGCGCGCTGATGTGCCCGGCCGAGCTGATGCTGCTGGACGAGCCCACCAACCACTTGGACCTGGACGCCCTCGTCTGGCTGGAAGCCTGGCTGCAGCGCTACGACGGCACGCTGATCATCATCAGCCATGACCGCGAATTCCTCGACGCGATCACCAAGGTCACGCTGCACCTGGACGAAGGCAAGCTGGTGCGCTACGGCGGCAACTACACCAGCTTCGAGACCCAGCGCGCGGAGCGCATGGTCCTGCAGCAGGCCGCCTTCGCCAAGCAGCAGGACCGCGTCGCCCACCTGCAGAAGTTCATCGACCGCTTCAAGGCCAAGGCCAGCAAGGCCAAGCAGGCGCAGAGCCGCGTGAAGGCGCTGGAGCGCATGGAGCGGCTGGCGCCGGTGCTCGCCTCCGCCGACTTCAACTTCGAGTTCCGCGAACCGCTGAACCTGCCCAACCCGATGCTGATGTTCGATGAGATGTCGGCGGGTTACGGCACGACCACCATCGTGCGCAACGTCGACCGCTCCGTGCTGGCCGGCCAGCGCATCGGCATCCTGGGCGCCAACGGCCAGGGCAAGTCCACGTTGGTCAAGACGATTGCCGGCACCCAGCCCGCATTGGCCGGCCGGCTGACGCAGGGCAAGGGCCTGTCCATCGGCTACTTCGCCCAGCAGGAGCTGGACGTGCTGCGTCTGGACGAAGGCCCGCTGGAGCACATGGTGCGCCTGGCGCGCGAGGTCGGCCCGGCCGGCCGCGAGCAGGAGCTGCGCGACTTCCTGGGCCAGTTCCGCTTCACCGGCGACATGGTCAACCAGCAGGTGGGCAGCCTGTCCGGCGGCGAGAAGGCGCGCCTCGTACTCGCGATGCTGGTGTGGCAACGCCCCAACCTGCTGCTGCTGGACGAGCCGACCAACCACCTGGACCTGAACACCCGCGAGGCGCTGTCGATGGCGCTCAACGAGTTCGAGGGCACGGTCATGCTGGTCAGCCACGACCGTGCGCTGCTGCGCGAGGTCTGCGACGAGTTCTGGCTGGTGGCCGACGGCGTCGTCAAGCCGTTCGACGGCGACCTGGACGACTACCAGCGCTGGCTGCTGGACCAGAGCAAGGAGGCGGCACGCGCCGCCAAGAAGCAGTCGGCGCCGGCACCTGCACCGGTGGTGGCTGCCGCCCCCGCACCGGCACCCGCGGTGCGCGAGGATCGCAAGGCCTCAGGCCAGGCCCGCGCCAAGCTGGCCGATCAGACGCGTCCGCTGCGCAAGGAGATGGAAGCCATCGACAAGCGCCTGCATGCACTGGCCGAGGAACGCGCCAGCATCGAGGCGCAGCTGGCGGAAGGCGCGGCCGCCTCGGCCATTGCCGAGATGGGCAAGCGGCTGAAGGCGATCTCCGACCAGTTGGAGGCCGACGAGGCGCGCTGGCTGGAACTGGGCGAGGAGATCGAGGCGCTCAGCTGAAGGTCAGCTGAGCAGCACTGCTGCCAGCGCCAACGCGCCTGGCAGCGCCTGCACGAACAGGATCTTGCGCGAGGCCGTGGCCGCGCCGAACAAACCGGCCACGACGACACAGCCCAGGAAGAACACCAGCCAGGGCTTGCCCGCTCCCGCGGCGCCCTGCATCAGGCCCCACGCCAGGCCGGCCACGAGAAAGCCGTTGTACAGCCCCTGGTTGGCCGCCAGCGCCTTGCTCTTCTCGGCGAAGTCCTTGTCCAGGCCAAAGGCTTTGCGGCCCAGCGGCTTGGTCCAGAAGAACATTTCCAGCACCAGGAAATACAGGTGCAGCAGCGCCACCAGCGCGGCCAGAGCTATCGCCACCATCTGCATCGTCTCTCTCCTCGTCATTGTTGGGGGGTGGCGCATCCTCGCAGATCGCTCTAGCGTCGCGTGTCTCCCAAAAGACCATTTAACTTGTGTGCAATTGAATTGCTGGCTACATTAATGCCCATGCCCCGCACCAACGCCGCCACCGTCACCGCCGATCCCCGCGATCAGTGGCTGCGGCTGGACCGCCAGCTGTGCTTCGCGCTGTATTCGAGCTCGCTGGCCATGACCAAGATCTACAAGCCGCTGCTCGCGCCGCTGGGCCTGACCTACCCGCAGTACCTCGTCATGCTGGTGCTGTGGGAGGGCGACGGCGTCAGCGTCTCGCAGCTCGGTCAGCGCCTGTCGCTGGACTCCGGCACGCTGACCCCGCTGCTCAAGCGGCTGGAGCTGCTGGGCCACATCGAACGCCGCCGCGCCACGGACGACGAGCGCCGTGTCGACATCTTCCTGACGCCCGTGGGCCGCCAGCTGCGCACGCAGGCCCTGGACATCCCCAACCAGCTCGCCTGCGCCAGCGCTTGCGAACTGGACGAACTCGTCGCGCTGACGCAGCGTCTGCACACGCTGCGCCAGCAACTGAGCCAGGCCGGCGACGCGGCCGACTGATTTCTTCCCGTCCCACCACATCACCCCAAAGGAGCCCACCATGGCCATCGAAAAAGCCCTCTACACCGCCACCGCCACTGCCACCGGCGGCCGCGCCGGCACCGCCAAGTCGTCCGACGGCGTGCTGGACCTCGCGCTGACGACGCCCAAGGAACTGGGCGGCAACGGCGCCACCGGCACCAACCCCGAGCAGCTGTTCGCGGCGGGCTACTCGGCCTGTTTCATCGGTGCGATGAAGGCCGTCGCCGGCAAGCAGAAGATCAGCCTGCCAGCCGAGGTGTCCATCACCAGCGATGTCGCCATCGGCCCGCACGCCAACAAGCCGGGCGCCTTTGGCATCCAGGTCGACATGAAGATCTCCGTGCCGGGCATGGAGCGCGCCGCGCTGGAAGCCCTGGTGGCCACCGCCCACGAGGTCTGCCCGTACTCGAACGCGACCCGCGGCAACGTCGACGTCACGCTGACCATCGTCTGATCCCTGCCGCAGGTGCCGGTTCGTGACATCCGTCACGACGGCGTCACAGCGGCCGGCCAGCATCGCGGGTTTTCCAATCCTTACGGAGACTCGCGATGCGCCCCAGCTTCCTTCCCACCGTGCTTGCCAGCGCCCTGCTGGCCCTTGCCGCCCCGTCCCATGCGGCGGAGCCGGTGTTGATCGGCGTGGGCAGCCTCAGCAGCGCGCTGAGCGACCTGTCGGGCCTGAACTACTCGCTGGAAAGCGGCATCGCGGCCAACCAACTCGGCGGCGTCGGCTCCGGCCTGGCCTGGGCGGGCGGCAACACCTTCCTGGCCCTCCCCGACCGCGGCCCCAATGCCGAGCCCTGGGCCGGCGGCTCGTCGCTGGACAACACCACCTCCTTCATCAGCCGCTTCCACACGCTGCAGCTGAGCCTCGTCGCCACGCCCGGCGGCGCGCTGCCCTACACGCTGCAGACGACGTTGCAGGCCACGACGCTGCTGTCCAGCACGACCGCGCTGACCTACGGTGCCAAGGCGCCGACGCTCGCCGGCATCGTCAACAGCAACCTGCTGCCCGCCGGCAGCAAGCAATACTTCTCCGGCCGCTCGGACAACTTCGCTGCGGGCCTGTCCACCAACCCCAACAACGCCCGCCTCGACCCCGAAGGCCTGCGCGTCTCCAACGACGGCAAGAGCGTCTTCGTCTCGGACGAGTACGGTCCCTACGTCTACCAGTTCGACCGCGCGACCGGCGAGCGCATCCGCAGCTTCGCGTTGCCCAGCAGCTTCGCGGCGACCAACCTCAGCAGCGCCGGTGCGACCGAGATCTCCGGCAACACCACGGGCCGCGTCGCCAACAAGGGCATGGAAGGCCTGGCCATCTCGCCCGATGGCAAGACGCTGTTCGGCTTCATGCAAAGCCCGCTGGCCCAGGACGGCGGCGATGGCGGCCGCTACAACCGCATCGTCAAGATCGACATCGCCACCGGCATCGTCAGCCAGTTCGCCTTCGACAACCAGATCAACGGCAAGGCCTACAACAGCAGCGAACTGCTGGCGCTGAACGACCACGAACTCGTCGTGCTGGAGCGTGACGGCAAGGGCCTGGGCGACGGCTCCCCGGGCTCCAAGGCCGCCGTCAAGCAGCTCGTCAAGATCGACCTGACCGGCGCCGCCGACGTCAGCGCCATCACCGACCTGCGCACGCAGCCTGCGGCCGCCATCGTCGGCACGCGCTTCCTTGACATCAGGGCCGCGCTGAACGCCGCCGGCATCCCCGACGCGCAGATCCCGTCCAAGCTCGAGGGCATTGCCTTCGGCGAGGACGTGGTCGTCAACGGCAAGTCGATGCACACGCTCTACCTGTCCAACGACAACGACTTCCTGAGCAGCGCCGTTCCCAACGGCGGCTCGACGGCCCTGACGTATGGCAACCAGTTCTACGTCTTCGCCTTCGAGGGCAACCTCGTGCAGCAAGGCATCACGGCCGCGGTGCCGGAGCCGAGCAGCTATGCGATGCTGGCCGCCGGCCTGGGCGCCATCGGCTGGATGGCACGCCGTCGCCGCAAGGCCTAAGCCGCCAGCAGCGCCAGGATCAGCTCGATCCTGGCCTTCACGGGGCTCAAGGGCCCGGCGCTGGGCAGCAGGCCGGGCAGGTCCATCACCGGTCCGGCGTCGCAGCGGGTGCTGCGCAGCAGCTTCACGCCGCGGGCTTCGGCCTCCCGCAAGGCGGCATCCAGCGCCTCGCTCAACGTGCCGTTGCCAGTGCCGGCCGCGACGATGCCGTCCACCCCGGCGTCCACCAGCGCCCGCACGACCCGACCGTCCGCACCCGCGTGGTTCAGCACGATGTCGACACGTGGCCATTGCGGCGCAGGCCTGGCGATGCGGGACAGGCCCAGCGCCTCAGCCGTCGGCCAGCGGCCCACGCGCCTGACGACGCCCTCCTCCACACGCGCCACCAACGCGCCGTCCGTCGATTCGAAGGCGTCGACGCGGTAGCTGTGCGTCTTGCGCACCTGCACGGCGTCATGCACGCGGCCCGCAAACGCCACCACGACGCCCGCTGCGCCCGGCGCCGCCGCGACCTGCACCGCGTCGAACAGGTTCTGCGGCCCGTCCGGTGCCAGTGCCGTCGCCGGCCGCATCGCCGCGGTCAGTACGACGGGCTTGGCCGGCGCCAGCACGCGGTGCAGGAAATAAGCCGTTTCCTCCAGCGTGTCCGTGCCATGCGTGATGACGATGCCGTTCACTTCGGCGCGGTCGAGCTGCGCTTGCACCTCGGCGGCCAGCCGCTGCCAGCTGGAGAAATCCATGTCCTTGCTGTCGAGTTGGGCGACCTGGCGGGCCTCCAACCGGCATGATTTCAAGGCTGGCACGGCCGCCAGCAAGTCCTCCACGCGCAGTTGCGCCGCGGTGTAGCCGACGCCATCGCTCGCGTCACGCGCCGTGCCGGCGATCGTGCCGCCGGTGCCCAGAATGACGATCAGATCGCTCGGGGTTTGCAATTTCGAATTCCTGGATGAAAATACAGATACTGGATAGATTTCCAGCCTGTTTGAACCCCGCACCCGACGACAAAGGCCGCCCGTGCAAGACCGACCCAAGCTTACCGCCCGCCAGCAGCAGATCTTCGACCTGGTCCGCCATGCGATCGAAAGCACCGGCTCGCCGCCGACGCGCGCCGAAATCGCCGCCGAACTGGGTTTCAAGTCCGCCAACGCGGCCGAGGAGCACCTGCAGGCGCTGGCCCGCAAAGGCATGCTGGAGCTGGTAGGTGGCACCTCGCGCGGCATCCGGCTCAAGTCCGACGCGCTGAATGCCGTCAACCGCGCCCGTCAGGTTATGCTGCCGCTGGCCGGCCTGGCCCAGCTGACGCTGCCGCTGATCGGCCGCGTCGCCGCTGGCGCACCCATCCTGGCGCAAGAGCATGTCGAGCAGACCTACACGGTCGAGCCCAGCCTGTTCGCCAGAAAGCCCGATTACCTGCTCAAGGTCAAGGGCATGAGCATGAAGGACATCGGCATCATGGACGGCGATTTTCTGGCCGTTCAGTCGGCCAAAGAAGCTCGCAACGGCCAGATCGTCGTCGCCCGCGTGGGTGATGAAGTGACCGTGAAGCGGTTCAAACGCGGTGCTGACGGTATCCAGTTGCTGCCGGAAAACCCGGATTTCGAGCCCATTCTCGTGAACGAGAGCAGCGAGCATTTCAGTATCGAAGGCCTGGCCGTCGGACTGATTCGGGGGCAAGGTTTCATCTGACCCACACCGAAAATGAAAAAGCCCGGTCCGTTTGGACCGGGCTTTTGTTTTGGTTGGTGGAGCCGGGGGGAATTGAACCCCCGTCCGTCAGCCATCACCGGGCAGATCTACATGCTTAGCCGGCTGATTTGAATCTCACGGTCAACTCGCGCAGTGGCACGCTAGCTTTCCCGCCAGTCACTTAATCTCACAACACGCTGAGTGACCCAGCGCATCGCCAGCCGATGTGAGTGACTTCTCAGCCTTGTCCCTTGCGGAACTCAGCCCGGCCCATCGGCCTGCCGTTGAGAAGCTCAACCGCAATTAAGCGGCGAGTGCGAACGTAGAGTCGTTTGCAGTTACTTTGTTTCCAGTGGTTTTACGAGCGAACTGGTGCTCGGCATGCCCTACTCCGGATCCGCACCCACGTCGAAACCAGGTCGGCCCCAGGAGGCGTAGTTTAGGCCAGTCCCAGCGCTTTCAAGAGCTCACCCGGTGCAGCCAGCTCAAGATCGGCACCCCAGCGTGCGTGTTGAGCCTCTGGACCCATGTAGCCCCAGGCCGCGACAGCGGTCGCCATGCCGGCCGCGCGGCCGGCCAGGATGTCGCGCTCGTCGTCGCCGACATACAGGCAGGCTTGCGGCGCCACACCCAGCCGGCGCGCAGCCTCCAGCAATGGCGCGGGATGCGGTTTGGTGTGGCCCGTCGTGTCGCCGCCGACGATGGTCGCGGCCCCCAGCCGCAATGCGGCCGCCAGCGGCAGCGCAAATCGTTCGGCCTTGTTCGTGACGATGCCCCAGGTAAGGCCGCCCGCGGCCAGACCTGCCAGCTCGCCCTCCACACCGGCGAAGGGCCGCGTGCAGTCGTACATCAGGCCTTCGTAGCGGTCCAGAAATTCGTGTTTGAGTTCGTCATAGCCCGCCTGCCCCGGCGCTACGCCGAAGGCTTGGCCCAGCATGCCGCGTGCACCCGAGCCGCCATGCGGCCGGTACTGCGCCAACGGCAGCGGTTTCAGCCCACGTTCACCACGCATGGCATTGGCGGCGCGCGCCAGGTCCTCGGCGCTGTCGATCAATGTGCCGTCGAGGTCAAACAGGACCGCACGCAAGTGCGACCAACGCGCGTCCAGCGGCTTCACAGCGGGCGGCGATAGGCCATCAGGTAGTTGACGTCGGTGTCGCTTCCCAGGCTGTAGCGCTGTGTCAGCGGGTTGTAGCTGAGGCCCCGGCTCGCCTGCGTCTCCAGCCCGGCGTCGCGGCAGAACTGCGCCAGCTCCGATGGCCGCAGGAAACGCGCGTACTCGTGCGTGCCCTTGGGCAGCATGTTCAGCACGTATTCGGCGCCGACGATGGCCAGCAGGAAGGCCTTGGCATTGCGGTTCAGCGTCGACAGGAAGACCCAGCCACCGGGCTTCACGAGCGTGGCGCAGGCGCGCACGACGGATGCCGGATCGGGCACGTGCTCGAGCATTTCCATGCAGGTCACGACGTCGAAGCCGGCCGGCTGCTCCTCGGCCAGCGCCTCCACAGCGATCTCGCGATACTCGACGCCCTCGGTGCCGGCCTCCATCGCATGCAACTCGGCCACGCGCAGCGGCTTGGTCGACAGATCAATGCCCAGCACCTGTGCGCCGGCCCGCGCCATCGAATCACTCAGGATGCCGCCGCCGCAACCCACGTCCAGTACGCGCTGACCGGCCAGTGGACACAGCTGCTGAATCCAGCCCAGGCGCAGCGGGTTGATCTGGTGCAAGGGCTTGAAGTCGCTCTCGGGGTCCCACCAACGGTGGGCGAGCTCGCCGAATTTGGCGAGCTCTTGCGGGTCGGCATTGATCGTCATGGTGTGCTGGAAATAAAAAAGCCCCGACGGCGAGCCGGCGGGGCTTTGCGCTAAGCGCCCGAAGGCGCCTGAGCTTACTTGTTGCGCGTACCGACGACTTCGATTTCCGTGCGACGGTTCTTCGCGCGGCCTTCGGCAGTCTTGTTGTCGGCAACAGGCTGCTTCTCGCCCTTGCCTTCGGTGTAAACGCGATTCGGCTCGACGCCCTTGTTCACCAGGTAAGCCTTGACGGCTTCCGAGCGACGGATCGACAGCTTCTGGTTGTACTCATCGCTGCCCACCGAGTCTGTGTGACCGACGGCAATGATGACTTCCAGATTGATGCCCTTGGTCTTGCTGACCAGGTCATCCAGCTTGGCCTGAGCTTCGGGCTTCAGCGTCGACTTGTCGAAGTCGAAGAAGGCGTCAGCAGCGAACGTGACCTTTTCGCTGACCGGAGCCGGCGGCGGAGTCACAGGCTTCGGAGCCACGGGAGCCGGAGCCGGAGGCGGGGGAGCGACCGGAGCGGGCGCCTCAACCTTCGGTGCCGGCTTGATTTCGCCATCGCAACCCTTGGCAGCCGTAGCCGGCGTCCAGAAGTTGTCGCGCCAGCAATATTCGTTGGTGCCGTTCTTCCAAACGGTGCCGTCCGTAGCGCGCCAGTTGTCAACAGTCTGGGCCATTGCGGCCGACGAAGCCACAGCGGCGACCGCAGCCACCGCAAACAGCGACGCCACGCGATTCAGTTTCTTCATGATTCTCCTCTCAAGGAATGCCGCAGTTGCCCTGCGAGAGTCAGTACTCAAACCTCTAACCTCAGGAGAGACTTTAGGGTTTCTCCTAGGGACTCGACGATTGTGCCATGGGGGCACCGAGACGGACGCATTGTGGCGGCCTACGTTCATGGGCACGGTGACGATGTTGCGCTGCTGCTACAGGGTAGCGGGCCGCATAGAATTAGCGCCTTTCGCCACCCCACACGTCGCGCCACCACGCGCGCACGCGAGATCGAGCCCGCATGACCCAGTTCGCCAAGGAAACCCTGCCGATCAGCCTCGAGGAGGAGATGCGCCGCTCCTACCTCGACTACGCCATGAGCGTGATCGTGGGGCGCGCCCTGCCCGATGCCCGAGATGGCCTCAAGCCGGTGCATCGCCGCGTGCTCTTCGCGATGCACGAATTGAACAACGACTGGAACCGCCCGTACAAGAAGTCCGCGCGTATCGTTGGCGACGTCATCGGTAAATACCACCCGCACGGGGATACCGCGGTCTACGACACCATCGTGCGCATGGCGCAGGATTTCTCGCTGCGCCACATGCTGGTGGATGGCCAGGGCAATTTCGGTTCGGTCGACGGCGACAACGCTGCGGCGATGCGATACACCGAAATCCGTCTGGACAAGATCGCCCATGAAATGCTGGCCGATATCGACAAGGAAACCGTCGACTTCGGGCCGAATTACGACGGCAGCGAAAAAGAGCCGCTGGTTTTGCCGACCCGGCTGCCGAATCTGCTCGTCAACGGCGCGTCCGGCATTGCGGTGGGCATGGCCACCAATATCCCGCCGCACAACCTCAATGAAGTCGTCGACGCCTGCCTGTTCGCGCTGAAGAACCCGGAGTGCACGGTCGACGAACTGATGGAGATCATCCCGGCGCCCGACTTCCCCACCGCCGGCATCATCTACGGCCTGGCCGGCGTGCGCGACGGCTACCGCACCGGACGTGGCCGCGTCGTCATGCGCGCCAAGGTGCATTTCGAGGACATCGACAAGGGCTCGCGCCAGTCGATCATCGTTGACGAGATCCCCTACCAGGTCAACAAGAAGACGCTGCTCGAGCGCATCGCCGAACTGGTGCACGAGAAGAAGATCGAGGGCATCAGCCACATCCAGGACGAGTCCGACAAGTCGGGCATGCGCGTCGTCATCGAGCTCAAGCGCGGTGAAGTGCCCGAGGTGGTGCTGAACAACCTGTACAAGCAGACGCAGCTGCAGGACAGCTTCGGCATGAACATGGTCGCCCTGATCGACGGTCAGCCCAAGCTCTGCAATCTGCGCGACATGGTGGTCGTGTTCCTGGAGCACCGCCGCGAGGTCGTCACACGCCGCACGATCTTCGAACTGCGCAAGGCCCGCGAGCGCGGCCACGTGCTGGAAGGCCTGGCCGTCGCGCTGGCCAACATCGACGAGTTCATCGAGACCATCAAGACCTCGCCGACGCCGCCGGTCGCCAAGGCCGCACTGATGGCCAAGAGCTGGGATTCGTCGCTGGTGCGCGAGATGCTGACCCGCGCCGAAGGCCAGACGCCGGGCGGCCGCGCCGCCTTCCGGCCGGACGGCCTGGAGCCGGAGTACGGCATGCAGACCGACGGCCTGTACCGGCTGTCGGACTCGCAGGCCAGCGAAATCCTGCAGATGCGCCTGCAACGCCTGACCGGCCTGGAGCAGGACAAGATCGTCGGCGAGTACAAGGATGTGATGTCGCAGATCGCCGATCTGCTGGACATCCTGGCCACGCCTGCCCGCGTGACGACCATCATCAGCGACGAGCTGATCCAGCTGAAGACCGAGTTCGGCCAGACCAAAATCGGCGCGCGCCGCAGCGTCATCGAGCACAACGCGCAGGAACTGGGCACCGAGGACCTGATCACGCCGACCGACATGGTCGTGACACTCTCGCACACCGGCTACATCAAGAGCCAGGCGCTCAGCGAATACCGCGCCCAGCGTCGCGGTGGCCGCGGCAAGCAGGCCACGGCGACCAAGGACGACGATTGGATCGACCAGCTTTTCATCGCCAACACGCACGACTGGATCCTGTGCTTCTCCAACCGCGGCCGCGTCTACTGGATCAAGGTCTGGGAAGTGCCGCAGGGCTCGCGCAACTCGCGCGGCAAGCCTATCGTCAACATGTTCCCGCTGCAGGCCGAAGAGAAGATCACCGTCGTGCTGCCGCTGACCGGTGAGTTCCGCACCTTCCCTGAAGACCACTTCATCTTCATGGCCACGGCCATGGGCACGGTCAAGAAGACTTCGCTGAAGGACTTCAGCAACCCGCGCAAGGCCGGCATCATTTCGGTCGACCTGGACGAGGGCGACCATCTGATCGGCGCGGCGCTGACCGATGGTCACCATGACGTGATGCTGTTCAGCGACGGCGGCAAGGCCGTGCGCTTCGACGAGGACGACGTGCGCCCCATGGGCCGCACGGCCCGGGGCGTGCGCGGCATGATGTTGGAGCCCGACCAGCGCCTGATCGCCATGCTGGTGGCCGAGGACGAGACGCAGAGCGTGCTGACCGCCACCGAGAACGGATACGGCAAGCGCACCAGCATCGTCGAGTACACCCGCCACGGCCGCGGCACCAAGGGCATGATTGCCATCCAGCAGAGCGAGCGCAACGGCCGCGTCGTCGCCGCGACGCTGGTGCGCCCCGAGGACGAGATCATGCTGATCACCGACAAGGGCGTGCTGGTGCGCACCCGCGTCAGCGAGATCCGCGAGCTGGGCCGTGCCACGCAAGGCGTCACGCTGATCGCCCTGGACGACGGCAGCAAGCTGTCGGGCCTGCAACGCATCGTCGAGAACGACGCCAATGAGGCAGACGCCTCCGCCGAGCCCGATGAGGCCGGTGACAACCCCGAAGCTCCCAAGGACTGACATGACTTCTCGCAAGCTGGGCCTGGCCCTCGCAATCGCGCTGGCCGCCGGCACCGCCCTGGCCGACCCCTCGCCGGCCAAAAAGGCGCTGATCGACAAGATCGTGGCGCTCCAACAGCAAGGCCTGGCGGACGGCCTGTCCGCCAACATCGTCCAGGGGCCGCTGCCCCAGCTGATGCAAGCCGGCCGCGCCGCGCTGCAGCAGGTGCCGGCGGAGAAGCGCGAAGCCACGGCCAAGGCCATGGACGCCGAGCTGAAGAAGTTCGTCGACGAGAACGTGCCCTACCTGAAGGACAAGATCTCCAAGGCCGTTCCCAGCACGGCTTCGGCGCTGCTGGACGAACGCTTCAACGAGGACGAACTGAAGCAGATCGTGGTCTGGGCAGAATCGCCGGTCAGCCAGAAATTCGGCTTGGCCAGCGTCGAACTGCAGAAGGCCGTCGCGCAGAAGGTCATGGCCGAAGCCGGCCCGACGCTGGAAGGCCGCCTCAAGACGCTGCAGGCCACGCTGGCCAAGCAACTGGGCATCCAGCCCCCGCCCGCGGCACCGAAACCCGCGGCGTCCACGCCGAAGAAGTAGCCTCCACCTCGATGACCTCTGCCCGCCCGTTCAATTTCTCCCCCGGCCCCGCCACCCTGCCCGAACCCGTGCTGCGGCAGGTGGCCGCCGAGATGCTGGACTGGCAGGGCAGCGGCATGAGCGTCATGGAGATGAGCCACCGCGGCAAGGAGTTCATCTCGATCTATGAGCGCGCGGAGGCCGACCTGCGCGAGCTGCTCGCCGTGCCGGCCAACTATCGCGTCCTGTTCATGCAGGGCGGCGGCCTGGGTGAGAACGCCATCGTGCCGATGAACCTGAGCCGCGGCGGCAAGGTGGACATGGTGGTGACCGGCTCCTGGTCGCGCAAGAGCGCCGCCGAGGCGCGCCGCTACGCCGATGTGCAGATCGCGGCCGACATCGGCGGCGGCCACGCCATCCCGCGCGACTGGACGTTGCGTGACGACGCGAGCTACGTGCACGTCTGCACCAACGAGACCATTGACGGCGTCGAGTTCCACGAACTGCCACGCGTGACCAACGGCGTGCCGCTGGTCATCGACTGCTCGTCGCACCTGCTGTCTCGCCCCATCGATTGGCGCCGTGTCGGCCTGGCCTTTGGCGGCGCGCAGAAGAACATCGGCCCGGCCGGTCTGACGCTGGTGTTCGTGCGCGAGGACCTGCTGGGCCACGCGCTGGACATCTGCCCCACGGCCTTCAACTACGAAACCGTGGCCGCTGCCCAGTCCATGTACAACACGCCGCCCACGTTTGCGATCTACGTCGCCGGCCTGGTGTTCCAGTGGGTCAAGGACATGGCGTACGCCGGCGAGCGCGGCCTTGCCGCCATCGAGCAGCGCAACATCGACAAGGCCGCCCTGCTCTACGCGGCACTGGACGCCTCCGATTTCTACGAGAACCGCGTCGACGCCAGCTGCCGCTCGCGCATGAACGTGCCCTTCTTCCTGCGCAACGAGAAGCTCAACGACAGCTTCCTGGCCGAAGCCAAGGCTGCCGGCCTGCTGCAGCTCAAGGGCCACAAGTCGGTGGGCGGCATGCGCGCATCCATCTACAACGCGATGCCGCTGGAAGGCGTCCAATCGCTGGTGGCCTTCCTGAAGGATTTCGAGGCCCGCCATGGTTGAACCCGTCGCATCCCAGGCCCTGCTCGCGCTGCGCGACCAGATCGACGGCCTGGACAAGCAACTGCTGGAGCTGCTGAACCAGCGCGCCCGCGTGGCCGAACAGGTCGGCGAGATCAAGCGCGCGGAAGGCACGCCCTTCTTCCGCCCGGACCGCGTCGCCCAGGTGATCGACAAGATCCGCGCCGCCAACCCCGGCCCGCTGAAGAGCGAGCATGTGGCCGCCATCTGGCGCGAGATCATGTCCGCCTGCCTGGCGCTGGAGTCGCCTCAGCGCGTCGCCGTGCTGGGCCCCGTCGGCACGTTCTGCGAGCAGGCCGCCATCGAGTACTTCGGTGGCGCGGCCGACCTGGTCTACTGCGCCAACTTCGACGAGGTCT
The DNA here is from genome assembly GCF_056406315.1 of Roseateles sp. P1_C6. Lineage (NCBI taxonomy): Bacteria > Pseudomonadati > Pseudomonadota > Betaproteobacteria > Burkholderiales > Sphaerotilaceae > Roseateles > Roseateles sp. P1_C6. The sequence continues at coordinate 178,082 of NZ_JBFUAK010000009.1, read as the reverse complement.
TCCACGCAACCGCCAGCGGCAGCGCGCAGTTCGGCGTTGTCGGCGTCGAGAACATGACCGAGGGCGTCGTCACCCGCTCGCTGGATCTGTTCCTGCACACGCCCTGCCACGTGGTCGGTGAGGTGTCGCTGCTGATCCGCCACAACCTGATGCGCAAGGAGCCGTCCATGAACGGCATCGAGGCCGTGCTGGCGCATCCGCAGGCGCTGGCGCAATGCCAGAACTGGCTGAACAAGCACCTGCCCGACGTCGAGCGCCGCGCGGTGTCCAGCAATGCCGAAGGCTCGCGGCTGGCCGCGACCAACCCGGCCTGGGCTGCGCTGGGCAGCGAGCGCGCGTCGACGCTGTTCGGCCTGCACATCACCGCCCACGCCATCCAGGACGAGGCCTACAACCGCACGCGCTTCGCCGTCATCTGCCTGCCGCAGACCATGGCCACGCCGCCGGCCACGGGCCGCGACTGCACCAGCCTGGTCGTGTCGGTGCCCAACCGCCCGGGTGCGATGCACGACCTGCTGGTGCCGCTGAAGACCCACGGCGTGTCCATGACGCGCCTGGAATCCCGCCCCGCCCGCACCGGTCAGTGGGACTATTACTTCTACATCGACCTCGACGGCCACCCCAGCCAGACCAACGTCGCGGCGGCGCTCGCTGAACTGCGCGAGTCCTGCGCCTTCTTCAAGATGCTCGGGGCCTACCCCGTCAAGGCCTAAGCCCATGTTCCAGCAGCTCGGCGTGATCGGATGCGGCCTGATGGGCGGCAGCTTCGCGCTGGCGATGAAGCGCGCGGGCCTGGTCAAACGCGTCATCGGCTACAGCAAGTCGCCGTCGACGACCAAGCAGGCCAAGAAACTGGGCGTCATCGATGTGGCGGCCGAGTCGGCGCTTCTCGCCGTCTCGGGCTCGGACATTGTGCTGATTGCCGTGCCCGTGTCCGCCACCGAAAGCACGCTCAAGGCGATCCGCCACCTCGTCAACCCGGGCGTGCTGTTCATGGACGTCGGCTCGACCAAGTGCGACGTCATCGAAGCCGCGCGCCGCGCGCTGGGCGAGCGGGCCGCCAGCTTCGTGCCCTGCCACCCCATCGCCGGCAAGGAGTCGGGCGGTGTGCAGCACGCCGAAGCGACGCTGTACGAAGGCCGCCAGGTCATCCTGACGCCCCAGCCCTTCACCAACCCGATGCTGGTTCAGCGTGCCACCGACGTCTGGTCGGCGCTGGGCGCCACGGTGCTGAAGATGCGCCCGCACAACCATGACGCCGCCTTTGCCGCCGTCAGCCATCTGCCGCACCTGCTGGCCTTTGCCTACTTTCAGGCCATTGCCGAGCAGCCCGCCGCGCGTGACTACCTCAGCCTCGCCGGCCCGGGCTTTCGCGACTTCACCCGCATCGCCGCGGGCGACCCCTCTGTCTGGCGCGACATCCTGCTGGCCAACAAGCACGAGGTGCTGGCGCAGTCCAAGCGCTTTCGCACGATGCTGGACCAGCTCGAAGCCCTGATCGAAACCGGCGACGCCGCGGCGCTGGAAGCCGCGCTGCGGCCCATTGCCGAAGGCCGCTCGGCCTGGAGCCTCCCCTCACCTGCTGTCCCTCCCGGCCGCCCGGCCGGCAAGTGATGTTCAAGATCCCCTTTCTCGACCTGCCGCCGCTGCGCGGTGCCGCCGGTGCCGTGCGCCTGCCCGGCTCCAAGAGCATTTCCAACCGCGTGCTGCTGCTCGCCGCGCTCAGCGAAGGCCGCACCGTCGTGCGTGACCTGCTGGCGTCGGACGACACGGCCGTCATGCTGGACGCGCTGCGCGCGCTGGGCTGCGGCGTGGCGCAGGATGGCGACACGGTCAGCATCGTGGGCCTGGGCGGCAAGCTGCTGGCCAAGCAGGCCAAGCTCTTCCTGGGCAATGCCGGCACGGCGATGCGCCCGCTGACCGCCGCGCTGGCGCTGCTGGCGGCCACGCAGGGGGGTGACTTCGAGGTCTCGGGCGTTGCCCGCATGCACGAGCGGCCCATCGGCGACCTCGTCGACGCGCTGCGCGGCCTGGGCTGTGCCATCGATGACCTCGGCAATGCCGGCTACCCGCCGCTGCGTCTGCGCGGCCCGTCCACGCTGGCGCTGGACACGCCGGTGCGCGTGCGCGGCGACGTGTCCAGCCAGTTCCTGACGGCGTTGCTGCTGGCGCTGCCGCTGGTCGCCGAGCGCGACATCCGCATCGAGGTCGTTGGCGAGCTGATCTCCAAGCCCTACATCGAGATCACGCTGGCATTGCTGGCGCGGTTTGGTATTGCCGTGCAGCGCGATGGCTGGGAAGCCTTCACCATTCCTGCCGGCAGCCGCTACCGTTCGCCGGGCGAGGTCTTCGTCGAGGGCGACGCGTCGTCGGCGTCCTACTTTGTCGCGCTGGGCGCCATCGCGGCGACGGACGCGCCGCTGCGGATCGAAGGCGTCGGCAGTGAATCCCTGCAGGGCGACGTGCGCTTCATCGAGGCCGCCGCGGCCATGGGCGCCCAGGTGCAGACCGGCCCGAACTGGCTGGAGGTGCGCCGCGGCGCATGGCCGCTCAAGGGCCTCACGCTCGACTGCAACCACATCCCCGACGCGGCGATGACGCTGGCCGTCATGGCGCTGTACGCCGACGGCCCGACGACGCTGACCAACATCGCCAGCTGGCGCGTCAAGGAGACCGACCGCATCGCCGCGATGGCGACCGAGCTGAAGAAGCTCGGCGCGAGCGTCGACGAAGGCCCGGACTGGATCCGCGTGCAGCCGTTGCGTGACTGGAAAGCCGCGGCCATCCACACCTACGACGACCACCGCGTCGCGATGTGCTTCTCGCTGGCAGCCTTCAACGGCCTCGTCACCGACGCTGCCGTGCCGGTGCGCATCCTCGAGCCGCAGTGCGTCGCGAAGACCTTCCCGGACTACTTCGAGACCTTGTTCGGCGTCGTCAGCGTCAATGCGGCGGACGTGCCGGTCATCACCATCGACGGCCCGACCGCCTCGGGCAAGGGCACGCTGGCCGATGAAGTCGGCAAGGCGCTGGGCTTTGGCGTGCTCGATTCAGGTGCGCTCTACCGCGTCACCGGCCTGGCCGCTCGCCGCGCCGGGCTGGACCTGGACGACGGCGCGGCCGTGGCCGCCATCGTGCCCACGCTGGACTTGAGCTTCCGCGACGGCCAGGTCTTCCTCGGCGACGAGGACGTCAGCGCGCGACTGCGCGCCGAGGCCACCGGGCTGCTGGCCTCCCAGGTGGCCGTCCACCCGGGCGTGCGCAAGGCCTTGCATCAGCTGCAACTGGATTTCCGCCGGCTGCCCGGCCTGGTGGCCGACGGCCGCGACATGGGGACGGCCATCTTCCCGGACGCGCCGCTCAAGGTCTTCCTCACGGCCAGTGCCGCCACGCGCGCCGAGCGGCGGTATAAGCAATTGATTTCCAAAGGGATTTCGGCTAATATCAAAGGCTTGCGCGAAGATTTGGAGGCGCGGGACGAACGGGACAAGAACCGCTCGGCCTCGCCCCTGGAACCCGCGCAGGACGCGCAGCTGCTCGACAACTCGGCGCTGTCCATCGAAGCCTCGGTGGATCAGGTGCTGGATTGGTGGCAACAGCGCCGACCCTTTTGACGCCTCGTTACCGACGAGTTTTCAAAAGGGTCCAGGCTTGAGAAGCCACGGCCCGCCGCCCTTCCCTCCGAACGTCTGTTCACTGAGGGCAGCGATGTCAACAACTTAACCCGCAGCTCGTCTGCACGCCGCGTCGGGGCTCCCCGCCGCATCAGGATCCATCACATGTCCCAAACCCAAACCGCCCAAGCCTCCGGCATGGAATCCTTTGCCGCCATGTTCGAGGAGTCGCTGCAGCGCTCCGACATGCGCGCTGGCGAAGTGATCTCGGCCGAAGTCGTTCGTGTCGAACACAACTTCGTCGTCGTCAACGCAGGCCTCAAGTCCGAAGCCTACGTGCCCATCGAAGAGTTCAAGAACGACCAGGGCGAACTGGAAGTCCAGGTCGGCGACTTCGTCTCCGTCGCCATCGACGCCATCGAAAACGGCTACGGCGACACCATCCTGTCGCGCGACAAGGCCAAGCGCCTGGCCTCGTGGCTGAGTCTGGAAACGGCCCTGGAGTCCGGCGACTTCGTGACCGGCACCGTCTCCGGCAAGGTCAAGGGCGGCCTGACCGTCCTGGTCAACGGCATCCGCGCCTTCCTGCCCGGCTCGCTGCTGGACACGCGCCCGGTGAAGGACATGAGCCCGTTCGAGGGCAAGACCATGGAGTTCAAGGTCATCAAGCTCGACCGCAAGCGCAACAACGTTGTGCTGTCGCGTCGTGCCGTGGTCGAAGCCTCCATGGGTGAAGAGCGCGCCAAGCTGCTCGAGACGCTGTCTGAAGGCGCCATCGTCAACGGCGTGGTCAAGAACATCACCGAATACGGTGCGTTCGTGGATCTGGGCGGCATCGACGGCCTGCTGCACATCACCGACATGGCATGGCGCCGTGTCCGTCACCCGTCCGAAGTCGTGACGGTTGGCCAGGAACTGACCGCCAAGGTCCTGAAGTTCGACGCCGAGAAGAACCGCGTCTCGCTAGGCATCAAGCAGCTGGGCGACGACCCGTGGTTCGGCGTTGCCCGCCGCTACCCGACGGGCACGCGCCTGTTCGGCAAGGTCACGAACATCGCCGACTACGGCGCGTTCGTCGAGATCGAGCCGGGCATCGAAGGCCTGGTGCACGTCTCCGAAATGGACTGGACCAACAAGAACATCGCCCCCAGCAAGCTGGTCTCGCTGGGCGACGAAGTCGAAGTCATGGTCCTGGAAATCGACGAAGACAAGCGCCGCATCAGCCTGGGCATGAAGCAGTGCAAGGCAAACCCGTGGGAAGAGTTCGCCGAGAACGTCAAGCGCGGCGACAAGGTCAAGGGCCCGGTCAAGTCGATCACCGACTTCGGCGTGTTCGTGGGTCTGGCCCAGGGCATCGACGGTCTGGTGCACCTGTCCGACCTGTCTTGGGACGAGACCGGCGAAACCGCCGTTCGCAACTTCAAGAAGGGCCAGGAAGTCGAAGCCGTCGTGCTGGCCGTGGACGTCGAGCGCGAGCGCATCTCGCTGGGCATCAAGCAGCTGGACAGCGACCCGTTCACCGCCTACACCACGATCAATGACCGTGGCGCCTCGGTGACCGGCAAGGTCAAGACCGTCGACCCGCGCGGCGCCGAGATCGAGCTGGCTGACGGCGTGATGGCCTACCTGCGCGCTTCGGAAATCTCCCGCGACCGCGTGGAAGACGCCCGCAACGTGCTGAAGGAAGGCGACGAAGTCACCGCGATCGTCGTCAACATCGACCGCAAGACCCGCAACATCCAGCTGTCCATCAAGGCCAAGGACAACGCCGACAACCAGGAAGCCATGCAGCGCCTGAGCCAGTCGAGCGAGCGTGAGAACGCCGGCACCACCAGCCTGGGCGCCCTGCTGCGCGCCAAGCTGGACAACCAGGGCAACTAAGCTCTGTTTGACCTGCCCGGTCTCTGTGGAGGCCGGGTATGCTCCCCACAGGCTCGCCGGCCTCGCCAGCGGGCCTGTTTCAATTCCGAACGACAAAGCCGCTTTGCCATGACCCGCTCCGACCTCGTTGCCGTGCTCGCCGAACGATTTGGTCAACTGACCCAGCGCGACACCGAGTTCGCCGTCAAGACCATCCTCGACGCGATGAGCGATGCGCTCGCGCGCGGCCACCGCATCGAGATCCGCGGCTTCGGCAGCTTCTCCATCAGCCGCCGCCCGCCCCGCGTGGGCCGCAACCCGCGCAGCGGCGAGCAGGTCATGATCCCCGAGAAGCTGGCCCCTCATTTCAAGCCCGGCAAGGCGCTGCGCGAGGCCGTCGACATGCACCTGCCGGTGACCGACGCCTGAGGCGGCCTGAGTCAGAATCCGGGGCCATGCGCACCCTCGTCTGGCTCCTGCGGGCCCTGCTCTTCTTCACGCTGTTCGCGTTCGCGCTGAACAACAGCCACGACGCCGTCGTGCGCTGGTTCTTTGGCCATGAATGGCGCGCGCCGCAGGTCATCATCGTGCTGCTGGCCTTCGGCCTGGGCGCCGCGTTTGGCGTGCTGGCGATGGTGCCCGCGTGGTGGCGCCACCGCCGTGCGGCCCAGCGCATCGAGCCGTTGCCCGGCACCCCCATCCCGGCGCCCGAGGCGCCTGCTGCACCCTACGCTGCCCACCAAGATGGAGTTTGATCCGCGCTGGCTGCTGTTCGTCCTGCCCGTCGTCTTCGTTCTGGGCTGGCTCGCCTCCAAGCTCGACTCGCGGCAGTGGAAGCTGGAGCAGCGTGATTCCCCCAAGGCCTATTTCAAGGGCCTGAACCTGCTGCTCAACGAACAGCAGGACAAGGCCATCGACGCCTTCATCGAAGCCGTCCAGAACGACCCCGACACGTCCGAGCTGCATTTCGCGCTGGGCAGCCTGTTCCGTCGCCGCGGCGAGACCGAGCGCGCCGTGCGGGTGCACGAGCACCTGCTGCGCCGTGGCGACCTGCCCAAGACCGACCGTGACCGCGCCCAGCACGAGTTGGCGCAGGACTTCTTCAAGGCGGGCCTGTTCGACCGCGCCGAGGCGGCCTACGCCGAGCTGCGCGGCACCGCGTTCGAGCGCGAGGCGCGCCTGGCGTTGCTGTCGCTGTACGAGCGCTCGCGCGACTGGTCCAAAGCCGCCGAGGTTGCCGCCGAGCTCGAAGCCGCGGGCACCGGTTCCTTCTCCGGCCGCATCGCGCATTACCTCTGCGAGCAGGCGCTGGTCGCGCAGGCCCAGGGCCACGGCGACCTGGCGCTGGAGTTGCTGGGACAGGCCCAACGCCGCGAGCCCGAAGGCGCGCGCGCCTATGTGCTGCAAGGCCAACTGCTGCTGAAGGCCGGCCAAGCCGAAGCCGCGATGGCGGCGTTCACCCATCTGCTCGCCGCCAACCCACCGGCCTTCAACCTGGTCGCGGCCGACTGCGCCGCGGCTGCACAGACGCTGGGCCAGCCCGAGCGCGCCATCGCGCTGCTGACCGAGCAGTACCAGCGCGCACCCAGCATGCATCTGCTGCGCGCGCTGGGCACGCTGCAACCCGCGCCGCGGCGCGAGCGGCTGGCGGCGCACCTGCGCGAACAGCCGGCGCTGTCCGCCGCCACGGAGCTGCTCAAGCTCAATGCCGCCGCGCTGCCCGCCGACGAGGCCGCACCGCTGATCCAGACGCTGGAAAAGGCCACCAAGCCGCTGCTGCGCTACCGCTGCGCCGCCTGCGGCTTCGAGGCCGCGCACTACTTCTGGCAATGCCCCGGCTGCCTGAACTGGGACACCTATCCTCCGCGCCATGTCGAAGAACTCTAAGCGCACCATCGTCTGCATGAAGTGGGGCACCAAGTACGGCCCCGAGTACGTCAACCGCCTGTACGCGATGGTGCGCCGCCATCTCAAGGGCGACTTCGGCTTTGTCTGCCTGACCGACCGCAGCGAAGGCATACGCGGCGAGGTGCGCTGCCTGCCCATCCCCGAACTGACACTGCCCAACGGCGAGCCCGAGCGCGGCTGGAAGAAGCTGACCACCTTCAGCCCCGTGCTGGTCAACGAGTACGGGCTCAGCGGCACCGCACTGTTCCTGGACCTGGACGTCGTCATCGTCGACGACATCACGCCCTTCTTCGAGGTGCCGGGCGAGTTCCTCGTCATCCACGACTGGAAGCGCCCCTGGCGCGTGACGGGCAACTCGTCCGTCTACCGCTGGGAGCTGGGTGCCCACCAGGATGTGCTGACCGAGTTCGTCGCCGACCAGGCCAAGGCCAAGTCCGACTACCGCAACGAACAGGCCTTCCTGTCCGCCGTGCTGCATCGCCAGGGCAAGCTGAAGTACTGGAACGACACCTGGTGCGCCAGCTACAAGTACCACTGCATCCCCGCCTGGCCCACCAGCTACTGGCGTGACCCCTTCATCCCCGACGGCGCGCGCATCCTGATCTTCCACGGTGTCATGAACCCGCCCGACGCGATGGCCGGGCGCAGCAACGGCAACTGGCGGCACGCGCGGCCGGCGCGCTGGATCGCGGACCACTGGCGGGAATGACGGCCCTGCAGATCGGCGTTTTCGGCCTGCTGGCCGTCGTCACCGCGCTCGTGTTGCGCGAGCTGGTCACGGTGCTGCGGGCCCGCGTTCCGGCGCAGACGCGCCTGGTGACGGTGGGCGAGGCCGCCCCGCCGTGCAGCGACGACATTCCCAAGGTCATCTGGACCTACTGGCAGACCGCACCGGCGCCGCCCTTCATCCAGGCCTGCCTGGACAACTGGCGCCGGTTCGCGCCCGACCATGAACTGCGCGTGCTGGACCGCAGCAGCGTTGCCGACTGGCTGCCCACGCTGCGCGCCGATTTCGATGCCATGCCCGCCTTCCGCCAGGCCGACTGGCTGCGCATCCAGCTGCTGGCGCGCCATGGCGGCGTGTGGATGGACGCCTCGATGCTGCTCAGCCGCGACCTCGCCTGGCTGCACGAGACACGCCGGCGCCGTGCGGCGGACTACGTCGGCTTCTACATCGACCGCTACACGACGCGGCCCGAACTGCCCATCGTCGAGAACTGGCTGATGGCCTCGGTACCCGGCGGCCGCTTCGCCGTCGCGCTGGCCGCGGCCTTCGACCGCGCGCTGGACGAGGGCGCCGAGCCGCTGCTGCAACGCCTGCACGCCGAAGGCCGGCACGCACGCGTCGTGCAGGCACTGACCGAGGACTTCCAGCGCTACCTGCTGATGCATGTCGCCGCCAGCGAGCTGCTGGACCGCGACCCGCAGATCGGCCGGATGGCGCTGCTGCGCGCCGAGGATGGGCCGTTTGCCTGGCTGGCGGGCGTGGGCTGGCGCAAGCGCCACCTCTTCGCGCGCCTGGCGCTGGTGCCCTGTCCGCGGGTGCTGCCCGCGGTGCTGAAGCTGCGCGCCGGCGACCGCTTGGTCGTCGAGCGCAACTGGCGGCGTGGTGTTGTGTCGCCCTTCAGCGCCCTCGCCCAGCTGATCAGCCGCACCCCGTGACGACGCCCTGGCTCAGCCTGCTGTTCCCGATGTACCGGGTGGAGCCCTGGCTGCGCGCCTGCCTGGATTCGCTGCTGCCGCAACTGGACGATGGCGTCGAGCTGATCTTTGTCGACGACGCGTCGCCCGACGGTTCGGCCGCGCTGGTCGAGTCGCTGCCGCAGGCCAGGCTCATCCGCCAGCCCGAGAACCGCGGCGTCAGCGCCGCCCGCAACCGGCTGCTGGACGCGGCGCGCGGCGACCACCTGTGGTTCATCGACCCCGATGATCTCGTCGAGCCCGGCGTCATCCCGCGCCTGAAGGCCTTGCTCGCCGAGCACCGGCCTGACCTGCTGAGCTGCGATTTCCGCGTCTTCGACGACGGTCCGTCGACCGAGTCCGTCAAGCCGCGCCACCGCCACATCGCCAGCTTCGAGGGCCCCGCCGGCGTGGTCATGAACGACGTCGACCAGCGCCTGCGCGGCTTCTTCGTGCATGGCCAGTTCCACCCCTGGAGCAAGGTCGTGCGCCGCGCCTGCTGGCCCGCCAGCCTGCGCTTCCCCGAAGGCCGCGTCTTCGAGGACATGGCCGTCTACCCGCGCCTGCTGCTGCACACGCCGCGGCACCTGCATGTCGCCGAGGTGTGGATTGCCTACCGGCAGCGCGGCGGCAGCCTGTTGTCGGTGCTGGACGTGAAGCGGCTGGACGACTGGACGTGGGCGCTGGACGGCCTGGCGGCCGAACTGCCGCCGCTGAAGGACGACACGCGCTTCGAGATCGCCCACTTCTGCGCGCGCACGCTGCTGCGTGCGAAGCGGCGCCGGCTGCAGCTCGGTGGCGAGGCCTTGGCCGGGTTGGCGCTGGATGCTGCGCGCTTCGACCGCAGCTCGCCGCTGTCCCGGCGCGAGTTGCTGGCCGCCTATGTCAAGCGCGGACGCTGGTTGCGTGGCCTGCAGTGGTGGCGCAGCTTGTGATCAGCGCCTCGTAGCGCTGGCACATCAACGCCAGGCTGTGCTCGGCCAGTGCCCGCTCGCGGGCGGCCTGGCCCAGCCGGGCCACCAGTGCCGGGTCGTGCAGCAGCCGGGCTATCGCGTCGGCCAGCGCCGGTGCATCGCCCTCGGGCACCAGCAGGCCCGTCACGCCGTCTTCGATGACACCGCGCACGCCGATGACATCGGACGCAATGCAGGCGCAGCCCGCGGCCATCGCTTCGACGAGGGCCAGCGGCATGCCCTCGTAGTGCGTGGACAGCGCATAGATGGCCTGCGAGCGCAGCAGGCCCGGCATGTCGGCATGGTGGCCCAGGAAGGCCACCTGCGCTGCCAGGCCCAGGCCGGCGGCCTTGGCCCGCAGGCGGGCCAGCAACGGGCCCGACCCGGCGAGCTGCAGCCTCGGCCGCTGGCCCCGCGCGGCCAACAGCGCCATCGCCTTGAGCAGCGTCGCATGGTCCTTTTGCCGCGCAAAGCGCGCCGACATGACCAGGCCCGTTTCGCGCTCGACCGCGGGCGCGGCAAAGCGCGAGAGGTCGATGCCGTTCGGGATCGCGACCGTCTTGTCTGCGGGCAGGCCTTGTGCGAGCAACGCCTGCCGCACGCCCTCGCTGACGCCGACGATCGCGGCGCTGCTGGCGGCCAGGCGCCGGCTCTGCCAGCGGCTCCACGGCGTGTAGCGCTCGCGCGAGTTGTGCTCGACCTGGATCAGCACCGGCACCGCGGCGCGCAGCCCCGCATGGCGGCCGATCAGGTGTTCCGGGAAGCCATGGGCCAGCAGCGCCAGCGGCTGCAACGCGCGCAGCAGGCTGGCCAGCTCGGCAATCGTCCTCAGGTGCGACCAGCCCGACACCAGATGCACGGTCAGCCCCCGCGCCTTCAGCGCCTCGACGCGGGCCATCGGCGTGTGCCGCTTCAGCCGCAGCACCAGCACCGGCTCGAATGGCCCGCCGTGCAGCGCCGCCAGGCACAGATCGACGGCCACCTGCGTCGCGCCCGAGAACCCGCCGGTCACGAAATGCACGACCTTCGGGCGGTCGGCGGGCGGGGTCGGTGTCGGCATGGCCGGTCAGTGTAGGAGAGACAATCGCGCCCCATGTCTCCTGACACCAACGTCCCCGCCTCCGTCACACGTCGCCTGGGCCAGTTCGTCTACCCCCACCGCTGGGGCGCGCTGCTGACCGTGCTGGCCTACATCGGCGCGGCGGCGACCGAGCCCATGATCCCCAAGCTGATCGGCTATGCCTTCGGCGAGGGCTTCACGAAGGACGCCTTCCCGATCTACATGATCCCCATCGTGCTGATCGGCCTGTACCTGATCCGCGGCATCTTCGGCTTTGCCGGCCAATACCTCTTCAACTGGACGGTGACGCGCAGCGTGATGGACTTCCGCGCCGCGCTCGTCAATGCGCTGCTGCGCCTGGACGCCCAGGTCTACACGCGCATGCAGCCGGGCACGGCCGTCAGCAAGGTCGTCAACGACCCGCAGCAGATCCTGCAGCTGGTCGGCGACGTGGGCATGAGCCTGCTGCGCGACGGCCTGCCGGCCATCGCGATGCTGGGCTACCTGTTCTATCTGAACTGGCAGCTGACGCTGCTCAGCCTGGTCGTCACGCCGCTGATGGCTCTGGTGATGAAGAAGGTCAGCCAGCGCATGCGGCTGATGGCCACGCGCTCCTACGACTCGCAGCTGCTGCTGGTCAACAAGGTCGACGACATCACGCGCGCCTGGCGCGTGGTGCGCCAGTTCGGCGCCGCGGCCCATGAGCGCGAGCGCTTTGCCGAGGTGTCGCAGGAAGTGCGCCGCAACAACCTGAAGACGGCCACCGCCGGCGCGCTGGCGCAGCCGATCTCGCAGCTGGTCGCCAGCGTGGGCCTGTCCTTCATCATCTGCGTGGCCCTGTGGCAGGCGCGCGCCGCCGGCACCGGCGTGCAGGCCTTTGCCGAGTTCGTCACTGCGCTGCTGCTGCTGACGTCGCGGCTGCGCCACCTGTCCGACCTGGCCGCGCCGCTGACGCGCGCCACCGTCATTGCCAAGGGCTGCTTCGAGCTGATGGACGCGCCCAAGGAAGTCGACAGCGGCACGCGCGAACTGCCCGGCCCGGCGCAGGGTGACTTGGCGATGCAGGCCATCAGCCTGACCTACCCGGGCGCCGCTCAGCCGGCCCTCGACGGCCTGAACCTCGTCTTCCAGGCCGGGCGCACGACCGCGCTGGTGGGCGCTTCGGGCGCGGGCAAGAGCTCCATCATCAACCTGCTGCTCGGCTTTGCCCGGCCGGACGCGGGCCGCATCGTGCTGGACGGCAACGACGTCGAGACGCTGACGCGGCTGAGCCTGCGCCGCCAGTTCGCCGTCGTTTCGCAGGACATCGTGCTGTTCGACGACTCGGTGGCCAACAACATCGCCTACGCGCAGCCCCGTGATGACGCGCGGCTGGAAGCGGCGCTGCGCGCGGCGCACCTTTGGGACTTTGCAAAGACGCTGCCCGAGGGCGTGGACACCCACGTCGGCGCCAACGGCAGCAAGCTGTCCGGCGGCCAGCGCCAGCGCCTGGCCATCGCGCGGGCGCTGTACAAGGACGCGCCGATCTGGATCTTCGACGAGGCCACCTCGGCGCTGGACACCGAGAGCGAGCGTGCCGTGCAGCAAGCCCTGGCTCAATGGTCGGGCCGCAAGACGCTGATCGTCATCGCCCACCGGCTGTCCACGATCCGCGACGCCGACGCCATCCACGTGCTGGGTGCCGGCAAGCTGGTGGAGACCGGCACCCACGCCGAGCTGATCGCGCGCGACGGCGCCTACGCGGCCATGGTGCGTGCCCAGGCCGGCGAGGACTGAGCATGAAGCGGCGCGCCTGGCTGCTGTGGGCGGCGCTGCCAGCCGCGGCGCAGGCCGAGGTCGAGGCGAACACGGCGACACGCGCGGAGCTGGAATCGCTGCCCGGCCTTGGCCCCGCGCTCGTGCAGCGGCTGCTGGCCGCGCGGCCGTTCAAGGACTGGGCCGACCTGATGCGCCGCGTGCCCGGCGTGCGCAGCGCCACGGCCACCAAACTGTCTGCCGCCGGCCTGCGCGTGGCCGGCGCGGCGTTCTCAGCAGTCGGCCGCGAAGCCGGCTGAACGGCTGCGGCGAAGTGACGCGGGATCCAGTTGCGGCGCCCGCGCCGGCCAGCCGAAAAAGCGTTGCACCTCGGCCCGCTTGGCCAGCGTGTCGCTCATGCCGAGGTGGATCAGTTCACCGACGAAGCTGGGCTCGAACAGCAGATAGCTGACCAACGCCGAGCCGCTGGTCTTGTTGCCCGTGCCGCTGACGCCGAAGGCCCGCAGCATGGCGCGCACCGACGTGGGCAGGCTGGCCTGGTGTTCGCCGGCCAGGTCGTCCAGGCGCCGGCTGGGGGCGATGACCAGCAGCTCGATGGGCCGCAGTGCCGTTGCAGCCCGAGTCTCGCGCGGCAGCAGCGCCAACGTGCGGTTGATGCGGCGCAGCCGCTCGACGTCCACCGCCAGCGCGTCCAGGAAGATGTTGGACAGCGCATGGCCGGCGATCTGGGCCATGCTGGGGTGCTCCTGCGTCGCCTGCAGCCGCCGCCCTTCGGGTTCCTTCATGCGGCCCGCGCCGATGACCAGCACGCGCTCGGCGCCCAGGTGCACGGCCGGTGAGATCGGCGCGCTCTGGCGCATGGAGCCGTCGCCGAACCACTCGGGCTGGCCTTCGAAGTCCAACTGCTCCGCCGGGAAGATGAAGGGGATGGCCGACGACGCCATCAGGTGGTCGAGCGTGAGGCGCGCCTGCACGGCCATGCGCTGCTCGCGCAGCCAGGGCACGACATGGTGGTGGGTCTGGAAGAAGGTGACGTGCTGGCCCGAGGTGTAGCTGGAGCCCGTCAGCGCCAGCGCACGCAGGTGGCCGCCGTCGAGCATGGTCTCGACGCGGTCCATGCTCAGGTAGCGGCCCAGCAGGTCGCGCAGTGGCGCGTTGTTCAGCAGGCTGCGCGGGCGGCTGCGCGTCCAGCGCGCAATGGCCCAACCCAGGCTCAGCATGCTGAGCCAGCGCGCGCCGCTTTTCACGGCCTCGAAGGCGTCGGCGCGGTAGATGTTCTCGACGTGCAAGCCCTGCCAGAGGTGCACGAGGCCGTCGACCGCGCCGTCGAAGTCATCGGCATGGCAGGCCAGCGTCGACGCGTTGATCGCGCCGGCCGACGTGCCGCTGATGATGGGAAAGGGGTTGGACTGCGTGGCGCCGGCGTCACGGCGCAGCTGCGCGATGGCGGCCAGCACGCCCACCTGGTAGGCCGCACGCGCGCCGCCGCCGGTCAGGATCAGGCCTGTGACGGGGGTTGGACGGACGAGCCCCGCGTCCCGCGAGGGAGAGGGCCTGGGCACGGCTTGCAGCATCTGGCGAAATCATCGCCGATGCCGAGCCTCATCCAGCCTCGTAAATGACCTCAGCTGCCGTGCCCAATTTGGCTAAAGCTTCATCCGCGGGCCAGAAGCGGCTGGCTTCGCCCAGCTCCACCAGCCAGCGCGCGCCCACCTTGTCGCCCTCGGGCTCGGCCTTCATGGCCACGCGCACCGGCAGGCCCTGCTTGCGGGTGCCGCCCTCCTCCGTCTCCACCTCGCGCGGCGGGAAGCGCTGCACCAGCTCGTGCACGAGCCCCGCCGCACCGGCATTGCCCAGCAGCAGGTGGCGGCCGAACTTGGCGCGCGCGGCGGGCAGGCTCCACACCGCCTGCACATTCATGCGCAGGCCGCCGGAGAAGCGGTCGTTCTGCACCTTGCCCTGGGCAATGATGAGTTCGTCCTCGGCCAGCAGCTCCTTGTTGGCGTTCAGCAGCTCCTCGTTGGCGACGGCCTCGATGGCGTCGCTCTTGTCGTCGATCTTGAAGATGGCCACCCGGCCGCGCTGGCCGTTGATGACGCGCATGTCGCTGACGATGCCGGCCACCAGCGTCGGCTCGCGGCTGTCCTGCAGGTCGGCCACCTGGCGCTTGACGATGCGCCGCACCTCCGCGCCGCTCTGATCGAACAGATGGCCCGACAGGTAGAAGCCGATGGCCGTCTTCTCCAGCGACAGGCGCTCCTTGATGCTCCACACGGCCGCGTCGACCAGGTCGGGCTCCACGTGCGAGGCCGCGTGCGAGTCACCGAAGTCGAACAGGCCGCCCTGGTCGGCGTTGGCCTCCTGCGTCTCGGCATGCGTGTAGCCGCGGCCCACGCTGGCCAGCAGCTTGGAGCGCTCGGCGTTGATGCTGTCGAAGGCACCGGCCTTGATCAGCGCCTCGACCGCGCGCTTGTTGCAGGCCTTGCGGTCCACGCGCAGGCAGAAGTCGTAGAAGCTGAGGAACGGCCCACCGGCCTCGCGCGCCGCGATGATGGCCTCGATGGCGCCACGGCCCGTGCCCTTGACGGCGCCCAGGCCGTAGTTCACGAGGCGGTTGGTGATGGGCTCGAAGCGGTAGACGCCCTTGTTCACGCAGGGCGCCTGGAACTCGATGCCGAAGATCTTGGCGTCGTTGAGCAACACCTTGAGCTTGTCGGTGTCGTCCATTTCGATCGTCATGTTCGCGGCGTAGAACTCGGCCGTGTAATGCGTCTTCAGCCAGGCCGTGTGGTAGCTCAGCAGCGCGTAGGCGGCGGCGTGCGACTTGTTGAAGCCGTAGCCCGCGAACTTCTCCATCAAGTCGAAGACCTCGTCGGCCTTGGCCTGGTCAATGCCCTTCTCCGCGGCGCCCTTGCGGAAGATCTCGCGGTGCATGGCCATCTCTTCGGCCTTCTTCTTGCCCATCGCGCGGCGCAGCATGTCGGCGCCGCCGAGGCTGTAGCCGCCCAGCACCTGGGCCGCCTGCATCACCTGTTCCTGGTAAACGAAGACGCCGTAGGTCTCCTCCAGCACCTGGCCCAGCAGCGGGTGCGGGTACTCGATCGTTTCCTTGCCGTGCTTGCGCGCCACAAACGACGGGATCAGGTCCATGGGGCCCGGCCGGTACAGCGACACCAGCGCGATCAAGTCCTCGAAGCGCGACGGCTTGGCGTCCTTCAGCAGGCGCTGCATGCCGGGCGATTCAAACTGGAACACGCTCTCGGAGTAGCCTTTGCCGAACAGGTCGAACACCTTCTTGTCGACCAGTGGCACGTTAGCCCAGTCGAAGCCCGCGCGGTCCGGGTAGCGGGCGACGATGAAGTCCTTGGCCAGCTCCAGGATGGTCAGCGTGGCCAGGCCCAGGAAGTCGAACTTGACGAGGCCGATGGCCTCCACGTCGTCCTTGTCGAACTGGCTCACCGCCGAGGTCGACCCGGGCTGCTGGTACTGCGGGCAGAAGTCGGTGATCTTGCCCGGCGCGATCAGCACGCCGCCCGCGTGCATGCCGATGTTGCGCACCATGCCTTCCACGCGCGCGGCCAGCTTCAGCAGCTCGGCCACTTCCTCGTCGCTCTGCTCGCGCTCTTCCAGCTCCGGCGCCTCGTGGCGCGCGTAAATCATCTTGGCCTTGTCGGGGTCGAAGTTGGGCGGCAGCTTGGCCAGCGTGACCGTCTTGCCGGGCGGCGCCGGGATGAGCTTGGCGATGCTGTCCACATGGCCGAAGCCCATGCCCAGCACACGGCCGATGTCGCGCAACGCCGCCTTGGCGGCCATGGTGCCGAACGTCGCGATCTGGCTGACCGCCGGGCGGCCGTACTTGTCCTTGACGTAGTCGATGACGCGGTCGCGGTTGCCCTGGCAGAAGTCGATGTCGAAGTCGGGCATGGACACCCGCTCCGGGTTCAGGAAGCGCTCGAACAGCAGGTTGTACTTGAGCGGGTCCAGGTCCGTGATCAGCAACGCGTACGCGACCAACGAGCCTGCGCCCGAGCCCCGGCCCGGGCCCACGGGGCAGCCGTTCTCCTTGGCCCAGCGAATGAAGTCCGACACGATGAGGAAGTAGCCCGGGAAGCCCATCTTGATGATGGTGTTCAGCTCGAACTCCAGCCGCTCGACATAGCGCGGCCGTTCCTTGTCGCGCTCAGCCTCGTTGGGGAACAGATGCTGGAGCCGCCCGACCAGGCCCTCATGGCTCAGCTCGCGGAAATAGCGGTCCATCGGCATCGGCGTGCCGTCGTCCATCAACGGTGTCGGGAAGTTGGGCAGCTGCGGCTTGCCCAGCACCAGCGTCAGCGCGCAGCGGCGCGCGATCTCCAGCGTGTTCTGGATGGCGCTGGGGATGTCCTTGAACAGCTCCCGCATCTGCGCCTGCGTCTTGAAGTACTGGCTGGGCAG
The DNA here is from genome assembly GCF_056406315.1 of Roseateles sp. P1_C6. Classification (NCBI taxonomy): domain Bacteria; kingdom Pseudomonadati; phylum Pseudomonadota; class Betaproteobacteria; order Burkholderiales; family Sphaerotilaceae; genus Roseateles; species Roseateles sp. P1_C6. The sequence goes on along the minus strand of NZ_JBFUAK010000009.1, from coordinate 160,818 downwards.
GAAGCGCTTGATGCGCTTGGGGTTGGCCAGCGTCTCGCCCTCGGCCACGCAGACGCGCGCCTCGTGCGCCTCGAAGTCGTCTTCGCCCAGGAACTGGATGGGGTGCGTGGCCACCACCGGCAGGCCCAGCTCGGCGGCCAGCGGCACGCTGGCCTGCACCAGCGCCTCCTGGCCGGGCAGCCCGGCGCGCTGCAGCTCGATGTAGAAGCGGCCCGGGAACACCTCGGACAGCCGCTGCGCCCACTCCCTGGCACGCACCTTGTCGCCCTGCATCAACGCCTGGCCCAGGCCGCCATGCTGCGCGCCGGACAGGCAGATCAACCCACCGCCCAGCTCCGTCAGCCACTCCCACTTCAGGCAGGCCTGGTTGCGCTGCACGTTGTCGATCCACGCCCGCGACAGCAGCTCGCTGAGGTTCAGATAGCCCTGCTTGTCCTGCACCAGCAGCAGCAGCCGCGTGGGCGGCTTGTCGGTGGCATCGGTCTCCAGCCAGCAGTCCGCGCCCAGGATGGGCTGCACGCCCTTCTTGCGCATCGCGCTGTAGAACTTGATGCCGCCGAACAGGTTGGCCAGGTCCGTGATGGCCGCCGCCACCTGCCCGTCTGCGGCGGCCGCGTCGGCGGCGTCATCGGTGCGCAGCGTGCCGTCCACCACCGAGAACTCGGTGTGCATGCGCAGGTGGACGAAGGGCAGGTCTTGGGAACTGGGAACGGCGGTCTCGGGCATTGCGGCATTGTAGGAAGCCGCCGTGCCGTGCCTGCTCGCCCGACGCCGTTCGAGGCGAGCGCCTCACCGGACCGATAACGTAAGACTTTTAACCGATACAAATTCCGGAATCGGCGTAAGCGCGGGGCCACATCGCAGAAATAGTCATGTTTAATCATTTCGACCGGGGCCAACGCTGACTCCGGTCCATCGACGAGGCCCGCCCGCACGAGGCGGCCCGCTACACCGGAGACAAACCATGTTCCTGACTTGCAAGCGCCTGATGCGCTGGGCCGCCGGCTGCGCGCTCGCCGCCGCCCTCCCTCTGGCCCAGGCGGCGCCCTGGACCGTGACCGGCTCGCTGGGCACCCACGACCCCAACATATACAAGACCAGCTCCACCTGGTGGCTGTTCGAGACGACCGACAACGGCGGCATCGGCGTCAAGTATTCGGGCGACGGCCACGCCTGGACGCAAGGCCTGTCCATCTTCGGCAGTGGCCTGGCCTGGTGGAAGACCTATCTGCCCGCCGACAAGACGGCCATGGTCTGGGCGCCCGGCTGCGGCGAGTACGGCACGCTGGGCTACTGCTACTACGCCATCTCCAGCTTCGGCTCGCAGAAGTCGGCCATCGGCCTGACGACGTCCGCCGGCGGCATCTCGTCGGGCCAGTGGGTGGACCAGGGGGCCATCCTGACCTCCAAGTCCGGTGACGGCTACAACGCCATCGACCCCAGCTTCGTGCTGGCCGCCAACGGCGACCCCTACCTGGTGTTCGGCTCGTTCTGGAACGGCATCCACATCACGCGGGTCAGCAAGGTGAACCTGAAGCCACCCACCGGCGGCATCGTCAACATCGCCAAGGATTCGGCCAACGGCATCGAGAACGGCTTCGTCGTCAAGAAGGCCATCAACGGCACGACCTGGTACTACCTGTTCGCTTCCAAGGGTGCCTGCTGCAAGGGCGCCAACAGCACCTACTACATCGTCGTCGGCCGCTCTACGTCCATCACCGGGCCGTACACCGACAAGGCCGGCGTGGCCATGATGTCCGGTGGCGGCACTGTCATCGCGTCCAGCGGCTCACGCTTCAAGGGCCCGGGCGGGCAGTCGCTGCTGGCCGATGGCTCGGTGATGGCCTGGCACGCCTATGACGCGCAGAACAACGGCGCGCCGGTGCTGTTCATCAACAACGTGACCTGGGGCTCCGACGGATGGCCGCAAGCGGTCTGGTGATCGCGCCGCCGGCGGCCCTGGTGCTCGGGGTCGCCCTGGTGGCCTGGGCCTGGTGGGGGCTGCCGGCGGCGGATGCCGACGCGCCTCGCCCGGACGCGACTGCCCAGCTCGCGCCGCCACCTGCGCGGACGACGGCCGGCCCTACGCCGGCTCGCCCCGCTGCCACGGCCGCCGTCATGACCCGGGCGCCGGCGGTGAACCTGCCGGCCCTGCTGACGGCTCCCGAGGCCGACCTGCGCGCGACGCTGCAAGCGGCCCTGGCCGCGCGCAGCGACGGCGGGCGGCTTTACGCCCGCGCGCTGGCGCGGCGTTGCGCGGATCTGGCGGGCCTGCAGGTCACCGTGGCGCCCGATGCCAATGACGTCCACCACCAGCGCGCGGTCACGCGCCAGGCGGCGCTCACGACCGGCTGCGGCCAGTTCGCGAACGCCGAGTGGCTGGCCCTGGTCAACATCGCCGCCGACGAGGCCGGCGGCGACCCGCTGCTGGCGCTGCAGCAGTCGGACGCCGACGACGCCGCGCTGCTGCAAGCCGTGCTCGCCAGGCCCGACCCGCTGCTGCTGGACGAACTGGGCGCACGGCTGCTGCTGCGCCGCATCGACGGCGAGCCGGCGCTGTACTTCGACGGCCAGCGCTTCGACAGCGACACCGGCCGCGCGACGGCGCTCGCCGCGCTGCGCCTGCTGCCCTGCCACTTCGGCCTCGCCTGCGATGAACGCGACCCCGAAGTCTGGCTGGCCTGCCTGCGTGGCGCCGGCTGCTTCGGCTCGCGCGCCGAGCAGGAAGCGGCCGACGCCGGCGCGCTGGCCGCCCGGCTGGCCGCGGCCGTGCGCGCACGCGAGCTGGCGCGCTTCCTGCCGCCGTCCTGAGGTTTGCGCGGGCTGGCGGCCGGCGCGGCCGCCGTTAAGCTCGCCGCCCATGAAACACACCGCTCTCATGCTGGCCCTGGCCGGCCTGCTGTCCACCGCCGCCGCCGCGCCGCCGAAGAAGGCGCCGGCCCCGGCGCCGAAGAAGACCAGCCAGCAGATCCTGGCCGCGTCACCCGCCAGCGACTGGCGCGCGCTGGACCCTGACAACACGCTGTTGATGGAACTGGTGACCTCACAAGGGAATGGCCAGGTCATCATCGAACTGGCGCCACGCTTCGCGCCGGCCCACGCCGCCAACATCCGTGCGCTGGCCCGCGGCGGTTACTGGGACGGCCTGGCCATCCTGCGCGTGCAGGACAACTTCGTCACCCAGTGGGGCGACCCCGATGGCGAGGACGCCGCCAAGGCCAAGCCGCTGCCGGCCGGCGTGAGCGCCAAGCTGCCTGCTGAGTTCTCCGTGCCGCTGGACAACGTCGGCAAGGCCGCCGGTTTTGCGAAGCTGGCCGACGTGGACGGCTGGGCCCCACGCACCGGCTTCGCCCAGGGCTTTCCCGTCGCCGCCGACCCCAAGGCCGGCAAGGCCTGGCTGGCGCACTGCTACGGCATGGTCGGCGCCGGTCGCAGCGACGCGGTCGACTCCAGCAACGGCACCGAGCTTTACGTCGTCATCGGCCAGGCCCCGCGTGGGCTGGACCTGAACATCACCGTCGTGGGCCGCGTCATCAAGGGCATGGAGCTGCTGTCCGCCCTGCCGCGCGGCACGGCGGCCATGGGCTTTTACGACAAGCCCGAGCAGCGCACCGGCATCCAGCGCATCCGCCTGCTGGCCGATGTGCCGGCGACCGAGCGGCCGGCGCTGCAGGTGCTGAAGACGGAGTCCGCCACGTGGACGCAGCTGCTGGATTCGCGGCGCTTCCGCAGTGGCTGGTTCGTGCACAGCCCGGGGCACATCGAGGTCTGCAGCGCGTCGGTGCCGACGCGGCCGGCACCCTGAGGTCGACCAGCCTGCGAGGCGCTACGCCGCGACCCGGTTGCGGCCGTCGCGCTTCGCGCGCCGCAGCGCGTCGCTGGCGCGCTGAACCAGATCGGTGGCGTTCGCCATCGACGCATCGAGCATCGCCACGCCGATGCTCACCGTGACGCGAACGTTGGTGCCGTTCGGGGGCTTGACCTCGGTAGCCTCCACGGCCGCGCGAATGCGCTCCGCGACCAGCACCGCATCCTCGATCGTGCCGGGGAGCACGAGTGCGAATTCCTCGCCGCCGTAACGTGCCATCCAGTCCACCACCCTGATCTGGGACATGGCGATGCTGGAAAACTGGCGCAGCACCGCGTCGCCCGTCGGCAGGCCATGGTTCTTGTTGAACTGGCCGAAATGGTCCAGGTCCATCATCACCAGCGCGAGCGGCCGGCCGTCACGCTGCGACAGCTCGATGTCACGGGCCACCCGGCGGTCGAAGTAGCCCCGGTTCCACAGCTGCGTCAGTCGATCCTGATCGGCGGCCAGCCGTGCCTTCTCGACCAGGCCCTTGCCGAACAAGGTGACCAGGTTGGTCGCGCGCTCATTGACGATCTTGGCAACGTTCTGGAAATGGACGAGTTGCACGTCCGAGTCGGCCGCGGAGGCCTGAGCGTGCATGTCGTGCCAGGACTGCACGCGGTCGCGCCCCTTGGCCTTGGCGTCGTACAGCGCGCGGTCGGCCTCCTGAAACGCCTCCTCCGTGGTCATGCCCCGCGTGAGCTGGGTCCAGCCGATACAGGCCGTCACCTTGACCGAACCTCCGCCGTCCAGCGGTATGTCGAGGGCGCGGATGGCCGTCAGCACGCGCTCCGCCTGCGCGCCCAGTTCTGCGAACGAGCCGACCTGGGAGATCCAGCAGAACTCCTCGCCGCCCAGTCTGAAGGCAGGTGTCGACATCCCCAGCGTCGCGCTGACGCTGCTCGCCATGGCCACGAGCACCTGATCGCCGACCGCGTGGCCGTGCCGGTCGTTGATGCGTTTGAAATGGTCGATGTCCAGCATGAATGCGCCCGCATGCATCTCTGGAACCAGCGCCTCCAGCGTGGCCCGCGCATGCTCTTCGTAGCTGCGGCGGTTGAGCAGGCCTGTCAACGGGTCGAATGCGATCGCGCGATGTGCATCCACGCTCTTTTGCTGGCGTTCCTTCAGCCGGCGCATTCGAAGCATCAGGCTTTCGGGCGAATCGCCCACGCGGGCCACGTCGTCCTGCATCCGCGCCATGCGCTGCGCGGCAACCTCTTCCACTTCCGTGGCGGCCAGCAGCAGCGTGGGCGCAGCGTCCGCATGCAGCTCACGTGCCAGCGTCGCCGGGTCAAGATGGCCCGACAGGTGCAGCACACGGACATCCACCGGGGTGTCGAGCGTGTCTTCAGCGACGCCTGGCAAGTCCCGCATGCCCAGCGCCCGAAGCGCTGCACGGCAGATCTCCGCCGTGCGCCCGCTGATGGAATCCATCCACGCCACTCTCATCGCGCCCTCTGCCTTGCCGCTTGTTGTGCCGCGGATTGTGGTTCAGGTGAGGCCGCCTTTTGCGCTAACCGCCCAGCCAAAGCGCCGTGCGGTAGGTGATGAACGACGCCAGATAGGCCAGGCCGAACAGATAGACCGTCATGATGGCCGGCAGCTTGTAGCTGCCGGTCTCGCGCTTGACGGCGGCCAGCGTCGCCAGGCATTGCGGCGCGAACACGTACCAGGCCAGCAGCGACAGCGCCGTCGCCAGGCTCCAGCTCTGTGCGATCAAAGGCGCCAATGCCTGCGCCGCGTCGTCGCCGGTGGCGGACAGCGCGTAGACCGTGCCCAGCGCGCTGATGGCCACCTCGCGCGCGGCCAGGCCCGGCACCAGCGCGAGACTGATCTGCCAGTTGAAGCCGATGGGCGCGAAGATCTTGGCCAGGCCCGCGCCCAGCCAGCCGGCGACGCTGTACTGGATGGGTGCCCCGGTGGCGCCTTCCGGCGGGCCGGGGAAGCTGGACAGCAGCCACAGCGCGACGGTCAGGATCAGGATGATGCCGCCCACGCGCTTCAGGAAAATCATCGCGCGCTGCCACAGGCCGATGGCGATGGAGCGCGGATGCGGCCAGTGGTAGCTGGGCAGCTCCATCATCAGCGGCCGCACATGGCGGCCCGTGCTGGTGAAGCGCTTCATCAGCCAGGCCACGGCCAGTGCGCCCAGGATGCCGGCGACGTACAGGCCGAACAGCACCAGCCCCTGCAGCTCGAAGCCGCCCACGTCACGGTTGGGCACGAAGGCGCCGATCAACAACGCGTAGACCGGCAGGCGCGCCGAGCAGGTCATCAGCGGCGCGATCATGATGGTGACCAGCCGGTCGCGCGGATTGGCGATGGAGCGCGTGGCCATGATGCCGGGGATGGCGCAGGCAAAGCTGGACAGCAGCGGGATGAAGCTGCGGCCGGACAGGCCCACGCTGCCCATCAGCCGATCCAGCAGCAGCGCGGCGCGCGGCAGATAGCCCGACTCCTCCAGCAGCAGGATGAAGAAGAACAGGATCAGGATCTGCGGCAGGAAAGCCAGCACGCCGCCCGCGCCGGCAATGATGCCGTCGACGATGAGGCTGCGCAGCCAGCCGTCGGGCAGCGCCTGGCTGACCTGCGTGCCGACCCAGGCGATGCTGTCCTCGATCAGCGCCTTGGGCGGCTCGGCCCAGGAGAACACCGCCTGGAACAGCAGGAAGAGCAGCACGGCCAGGATGAGCGAGCCGGCCACCGGGTGCAGCAGCACGCGGTCGACCCGGTCGCTGGGCAGCGTTGGCAACTCGTGGTCCAGGTTCAGCGCGCGCAGCATGCCCTTCACAGTGACGTGATCGTCGACATGCGCGGCCTGCGGGGCGGGGGCGGCCTGCGCGTTGTGCCAGACCTCGGCGTCGTCCAGCACGGCGCGCAGCTCATCCAGGCCTTCGCGGTGGATGGCCACGGTGCGCACGACCGGCAGGCCCAGCTCCTTGCCCAGCGACACCGCGTCGACCTTGAGGCCACGCCGCGCAGCCAGGTCGGCCATGTTCAGCGCGACGACGACCGGCAGGCCCATGCGGCGCACGGCCAGCAGCAGGCGCAGGTTGCGGCGCAGGTTGGTCGCGTCCAGCACGCAGATGACCAGGTCGGGCCGCTTCTCGCCCTTGGCGCGGCCGGTCAGCACATCGCAGGTGACGCGCTCGTCCGGCGAGCGCGGGTGCATGCTGTACGTACCGGGCAGGTCCAGCAGGCGCAGCGTCTTGCCCGCCGCCGTCACGAGGCGGCCTTCCTTGCGCTCGACGGTCACGCCGGCGTAGTTGGCCACCTTCTGGTGGCTGCCTGTCAGGCCGTTGAAGAGGGCCGTCTTGCCGCAGTTCGGGTTGCCGACCAGCGCGACCAGCTTGCCGCCGGGGTGGAAATGGACAACCGACTCAACCATGACGCGGCGTCACGGCGATGCAGTCGGCTTCGGCATGGCGCAGCGCAAACGTCGATTGCCCGATGCGCACGACCAGATTGCCCGTGCGCTGGGCGCCGCGGCGCAGCACCTGCACCGCTTCGCCCGGCAGAAAGCCCAGGTCAGCCAGCCAGGACGCCCATTCCGGCGAATGCTCCGGCGCGCTGACCTGCAGAACGGTCAACGCCTGCCCGGCAGGGGCGGCGGCGAGGCTGGAGAGCAGCGGCTCGGACATGGCAGAGGCTCGGCGCGGCACGCGCTTTGATGAGAATGATTCTCATTGTAAGCGTCCGCAGCCGCCTCTCCCGGCGAAAACTGCAGTGCCCTGACGCCACCAGGGGTCAGCGCGGGTTGAGGCGGTCCAGCAGCAGGTCGCAGGCCTTCAGCGCCTTGTTGAAATCCAGCCGCGCCACCGCGGCCGACAACGCGGCAAAGTCGGGGCCCAGTGCCTCGCCCTGCCCGGCCAACTGCTCGCAGGCCGTCACCGAGCGCATGTTGCGCTCCACCAGCAGCACCCGCAGCCGCCGCAGCGCCTCCAGCGGGTCGACCGCCTCGGTCACCACGGGCTGCACGGGCGCCGCCACGGGCGCCAGCGCGGCAAGGCTGTCGTCCAGCAGCCGCTGCAAGACGGGCACGTCGGCCGCCTGCACGCCCTGCCCGCGCACGGCCTGCTCTTGCGCGCCGGCCAGGGCCGCCAGCGCATTGGCGCCGACCGCGCCGGCCAGGCCACGCAGCGTGTGCAGCACGCGCACCGCGTCGCCGACACTGTTCTGGCGCAAGTGGCGGCGCAGCGCGTCCATCTCGGTCGGCACGTCCTCGCTGAAGGACGTGATCAGTCGGTCATACAAGGCCTGGCGGCCGCCCAGCCGCTGCAGCGCGGCCTCGCGGTCCAGCAGCGGCAGCTGCTGCCCGGCCGCCAGCTCGGGCGCCCACGCGGGCCGGGCTTCGACATGGCCCACGTGGCGGCGCAGGCAGGCCACGAGCTGCGGCAAGTCCACCGGCTTGGCGACGTGGTCGCGCATGCCGGCGGCTAGGCAGGCCTGGCGGTCGGCGTCCATCGCATTGGCCGTCATCGCGATGATGAGGCTGTCGGGGCGGCGCTTGAGGATGCGCTGCGTCGCCTCGAAGCCGTCGATGTCGGGCATCTGCAAGTCCATCAGGATGGCGTCGAAGGCCGGCTCGGTGACCAGGGCCAGGTGGGCCCCCTCCACGCCGCCGCCGGCCAGCGTGACGATGGCGCCCTCGCCCTCCAGCAGCTCCTGCGCGACCTGCTGGTTGAAGCCGTTGTCCTCGACCACCAGCAGGCGCATGCCCGTCAGGCGCGGCTCGCCGCCCTCGGCCCGCCCGCTGCGTGGCTCGCCGCGCGTGGCCTCGGCCACCACGTCCTGCAGCATGGACGCCGTGACCGGCTTGACGAGGTAGCCGCCCAGGCTCTGGATCTCATGCTCGCTGCGCTCGGCCAGCAGCTCGCGGCCATGGGCGGTCACCATGATGATGACGGGCGCGTCGGACTCGTGGCTGTCGCGGATGCGCCGCGACGTCTCCCAGCCGTCGAGCCCCGGCATGCGCCAGTCCATCAGGATCAGCTCGTAATGCGGCTCGCCGCGCTCGGCGGCCAGGTGCACCAGGGCCAAGGCCTGCTCGCCGCTGGAGGCCATGTCGCAGTCCCAGCCCAGGCTTTCGCCCATGCCTTGCAGCACCTCGCGGGCCATCGGGTTGTCGTCGACGATGAGGACCTTGAGGCCGGGTCGGGTGGGCGTCAGGCCGGCACTCTCCGCCGGTGCCTCGGGCAGCGCCAGCTCGAAGTGGAAGCGGCTGCCCTCGCCCACGCGGCTGTCCACGCGCAGTTCGCCGCCCATCAGCGCCACCAGTCGGCGGCTGATGGCCAGGCCCAGGCCGGTGCCACCGTAGCGCCGCGACGTCGACTGCTCGGCCTGGCTGAAGCCGGCAAAGATGTGCTCCAGCTTGGCCGCGGCGATGCCGATGCCGGTGTCCATGACCTCGAAGCGAATGCGCGCCTGGCCCGCGTCCTCGCCCAGCAGCGTCAGCGCCAGCACGACCTCGCCGTGCTCGGTGAACTTCAAGGCATTGCCGGCCAGGTTCAGCAGCACCTGGCGCAGCCGCGTCGCGTCGCCGACCAGCGCCGCGGGCAGGCGCGGGTCGAGCCGGAACAGCACCTCGATGTCCTTGTGGCCCACGTTGGCCGACAGGATGACGGCCAGCTCGCGCATGAAATCGCTGAGCTCGAAACGGTAGGGGTCCAGCTCCATCTTGCCGGCCTCGACCTTGGAGAAGTCCAGCACATCGTTGATGACGGCCAGCAACGCCTGCGCGGCCGTTCGGGCCTTGCTCGCGTAGTCGTGCTGGCGCGGCGTGAGGTCCGTGCGCAGCAGCAGGTTGAGCATGCCCAGCGCGCCACTCATGGGCGTGCGGATCTCGTGGCTCATGTTGGCCAGGAAGTCGCTCTTGGCCTGGCTGGCCGCCTCGGCGGCGACGCGGGCGCGCACCAGCTCGATCTCGGCCCGGTGGCGCTCCGTCACGTCGATCAGCATCTGCACGACGTTGACGAGGCGGCCGCGCCGGTCGCGGATGGCGCTGGCGCTGCCGTCGACAAACAGCTCGCCGCCGCCCGGCAGCGCAAAGCCACGCTCGAAGCGCACATGCGCCAGCCGCCCGGCCGCCAGGCGGCCCAGCTCACCGCCCAGCAGGCGCCCCGGCCGGAAGTCCGGCAGGTCGGCCAGCTTGGCCGAGCGCAGCTCGTCGGCCTCGCGGCACAGCATGGCCGTCAGCGCCTGGTTCACGTCCAGGATGACGCCGTTCGCGTCGCACAGCGCGATGCCCACCTGGGCGCGCTCGAACACGCCGCGAAAGCGCTGCTCGCTGTCGTTGAGCGCGCGGGTGCGCTGCTCCACGCGCGCCTCCAGCAACTGCTTCTCGACGACGAGCTGCTCGGTCATGCGGTTGAAGTTGTGCGCCAGCTCGCGGAACTCGGTGAAGCCACAGACCGGCGCGCGCTCCTGCAGGTTGCCGTCGGCGATGCGTGCCACGGCGCCGCTCAGCAGCTTGACGGGCTCGACGAGGCGCCGCCCCAGCAGCAATGCCAGGCCCAGCGCCATCAGCAGCGCCAGGCCCAGCGCCATCAGCAGGCGGTCGCGCAGCGCACGGGCCGGCGCGAACGCCTCCGCCGCTTCCAGGTTGACCGCGATGCCCCAGTCCAGCGACGGCAGGTGGCTCCAGGAGGCGAGCACCTCGACGCCGGCGTAGTCGCGCGCCAGCCCGCTGCCGCTCTCGCCACGCAGACCGCGCAACGCCGGCGGCACGTAGCCGGCGGCGTCCAGCGGCTGGCCGAGGCTGAGCACGGCAGCCGGTTGTCGCCTGAGCTCGTTGACAAACACCGCGCGATCGCCGTCGCGCTGCACCAGCACCGTCTCGCCACTCAGCGCCAGCCCGGATCGCTCGGTGGCAACACGCAGCAGACGGTTCAGGTCCAGCTGCAACACGATGCTGCCCAGGACGCGGTCGCCATCGACGACGGGGTGCACGTAGAACAGCGTCGGCGGGCCGTTCCCGCGCAGGCGCAGCGCCGGCGTCAGCTGCGGGTCGAGCTGGCCGATCGCGCGGCGATGGGCGGCCAGCACGCCGCTGCCCTCGAACATGCCGCCGTCCAACCGAGCCAGCTCCAGGCTGGAGCCCTCCGGCGCCTTCATCGCGAAGCTGATGCGGCCGTCCGGCTGCACCAGCAGCAGGTTCAGGTACTTGCCGCCGTCGTACAGCCGCTCATAGAACACGCGGCTGGCGTCGGGCACACGCGTGGCGACCGCATCGCCGCGCTGTTCGAGCAGTTCGCGCGAGTTGGTCGACTGCGCGACCAGGCGGGCGTCGACGTCGACCTCGTTGATGTACTCGTCGATCTCATGGACCTTCTTGCGCGCGATCGCGACCAGCCCCTCCGTGACCGTCTCGTGCAGGCTGCGTTCGAAACTCGAGAGCTGCCACAGCCCGACCCCGCCCAGCGGCAGCATCGACAGCAGCGCGAAGCCCAGCAGCAGCGCCGGCCCGACCCGCCAGGCCGGCCGCGTCGATTCCATCCGCGCCGGCCCGCTCATCGCACCGCCTTCGCCCGCTGCATGGCGCCGTCCCAGTGCTCCACCGAGCGGAAGGCCGGCCAGGGCGCCGGCTTGATGTAACGCGGCAGCGCATAGACCTCGTGGAGCGACCCGTCGGGCCTGACCTGGGCGATGCGCAGCTGGCGCCAGACATGCCGCGTCTGTGCGTCCACCGCAACGAAGCCGTGCGGCGCGGGCACGGTCTGCTGCAGCACATTGGCATTGACGACTTCGGTCTGCGGGCTGCCGAGTTCGCGCACGGCGGCGGCCCACAGCTGCACGGCGACATAGACCGACACGGCCGGGTCGCTGGCCTGGGCCGCCTCGCCCTGGGAACGGCGCAGCTTGGCCAGGAAGGCCGCGTTGTCGGCCGCGGCCAGCGACTGCAGATAGCTCCAGGCCGCGAAGTGGCGGTCCAGCCGGCCGCCGCCGAAGGCGCGCATTTCGGGCTCGCTGGCGCCAAAGGACAGCAGCGGCAGATCGGTCAGCCCGGCGGCCACGAGCGCGTCGAAAAAGGCGGCGTTGCTGCTGCCGCCCAGCGTGCTGAGCACGAAGTCGGGCTGCAGCTGGCGGATGTCGGCGACGGCCTCGCCCACCTCGGCCGAGCCCAGCGGCACGTAGCGCTCGCCGATCACGCGGCCACCGCCCAGGGCGATGAAGTCGTGCAACATCTCATGCACGCGGTGCGGATAGGGGCCGTCCGTGCCGACCAGGTAGACGCGCCGGCCAAAGCCGTGCATGGCCCAGTCGGTCGCCGGCAGCACCTGCTGGTTGGGCGTCGCGCCGGTGTAGATGATGTGGGGCGACTGCTCCATGCCCTCGTAGGACATGGGATAGAAGAGCAGATGTTTGTGCCGCTCGACGACCGGCCGCACGGCGTCGCGGCAGGCCGTCGTCCAGCAGCCGAACAGCGCCACCGCGTGCTGGCCGGTGATGAGCTTCTCGGCCGCCGCGGCGGCGATGGCGGGCGTGGCGCGCGTGTCCTCGATCCTCAGCTCGACACGCCGGCCCAGCAGCCCGCCGGCGGCGTTGATCTCCTCGACGGCCAGCCGCGCCGCGGCGGCGAGCGGCGCCTCGCTGGTCACCATCGAGCCGCTCAGCGCCTGCAGCTGGCCGATGACGATGGGCTGGCTGGCGTCCGGCGCAGACGCGCGCTTGAACAGGTAGGCCAGGCCGGCCCCTGCCATCAACAGCATGATCAGGCCGACAAGCAGTGCGAGCCTGACCCGCATCGCGGCCGCGCCTCAGCCCACCACGCGCCGCGCCTCGGGCGAAATCATCGGCAGTGTCAGCCGCACCGTCGTGCCCAGACCGGCCGTGGACTCGACCTGGATCTGCCCGCCCAGCGCGAAGGTGACGAGGTTGCGCACGATGTACAGGCCGGGCTCGCTGCGGTTGGAGCCGAAGCGTGTCGAGAAGAAGGGGTCGAACACGCGGCCCAGCATGCCCGGCGGGATGCCCACGCCATGGTCTTGCACGGTGATGACCAGCTGGTCCACGCCCAGCGGCCGCAAGCGGATGTGGACCTCGCCGCCCGCCTCGCGGTAGGCATGCTTGACGGCGTTCTGGATCAGCGTCGACAGCACCTTGGCCAGCGCGCCGCGAAAGCTCAGCAGGTGCAGGTCATCGCCCGCGTCCAGCTCGCAGCGCACCTGGTGCGCTTCCAGCGCCCCGGCCAGGCCGGCCACGACCTCGTGCACCAGCTCCAGCAGCGAGAAGCTGCGGCGCTGGTCACCGAAGTTGTCGGCCGTGGACTGCAGGAAGGAGTCGACGATGGACAGCGTGCGCTGCAGGTTGGACAACACCAGGCCCACGCTCTCCTCGCTGACGCGCAGATGCTTGTCGAGGTCGCTGCGCTTGATGTTGCCCGTCTGTGACAGGCCACGCAGGTGCGTCAGGTCGTCCTGCAGCGTGCAGGCTGAGATCAGCGCGTTGCCCAGCGGCGACGACAGCTCCTGCGCGATGCCGGCAATGGTGCGGCCGACTGACGCCAGCTTGTCGCGCTGGAAGAGTTCGATCTGCGAGCGCGCGAAGCTCTCCGACGCCAGCTTGAGCGCCAGTTGGGTGCGCACCCGCGCCTTCACGACGACGTCGACGAAGGGCTTGGGGATGTAGTCGACGGCGCCATGGGCGAAGCCGGCGGCCTCGTCGGCGGAGCTGCCCTGCACGGTGACGAAGATGACGGGGACGGCGCGTGTGCGCGGGTCGGCCTTGAGCCGGTCGCAGACCTCGTATCCGCTCATTTCGGGCATCAGCACGTCGAGCAGGATCAGGTCAGGCAGCTGCTGAGCGCAAAAGCTCAGCGCCTCGGTCCCGCTGGTCGCCATCGACACCTCGCATTCATCCACCAGCAACTGGTAGAGCGCATGGATGTTGCTGGGCTGGTCGTCGACAACGAGGATGAGCGGCATGGCGGCCCAGAATAACCGCAGCTTTCGCCCACCAACCAGGGGCATGCCCTGGGCTTTCCCCAGGGCGTAGGTGCGCAATCCGTCGCACATTGGAGGCCAGCTCGACACCCATAATCGGCCGGCATCTCGCGACCGCCCATGCCTCTGCGCACGCTCACGCTCGCCCTTCTCTGGTTTGCCATGGCGGCCCTGCTCGCGCTTCTCGGGCTGCTCTGGCCCCTGCGCGCCGCCGGTGGCGGCATTGCCGCAGCACTGCTGATCGTGCTGCTGCTGCTGCCATTGCCGCCGCTGTGCCTGCTCGCGCTGCACCGTGGTGACGAGGGCGCCCAGGCCCACAAGGCCGCCACCGAGGTCAGGAACCGCTTCCTCGCGCAGATCAGCCACGAGATCCGCACGCCCATGAACGCCATCATGGGCATGACCCAGCTGACGCTGCAGACCGAACTCAGCCGCGAGCAGCGCGACCTGCTGACCAAGGCCGACGCCGCGTCGCGCCTGCTGCTCAATCTCATCAACGACGTGCTCGACGTGGCCAAGATCGAGTCCGCCCAGATGCGCATCGAGAGCCAGCCGCTGCGGCTGGAGGACGTCGTCACCCAGGCCGTCGAGCAGGTGCGGCCGGTGCACCACAACCCGGCCGTGGCGCTGATCTGCGACTGGGCGGACGGCAGCCTGCTGGGCGCGCTGGGCCAGCTGCGCGGCGATGCGCTGCGCCTGCAGCAGGTGCTGGCCAACCTGCTGTCCAACGCGATCAAGTTCACGCCCTCAGGTCGCGTGCTGCTGCGCCTGGCGGGCCGGCCGGCGGACGAGCCGGGCCGTGTGGCACTGGCCATCACGGTGCAGGACAGCGGCGTCGGCATGAGCGCCGAGCAGCTCGCCGGCCTGTTCGGCGACTTCCCGCAGGGCGACGCCTCGTTCGCCCAGCGTCACGGCGGCACGGGCCTGGGCCTGACCATCGCGCGCCGCCTCGTCGAGCTGATGGGTGGCCGCCTGGACGCGCAGAGCCAGCCCGGCCATGGCAGCAGCTTCGAGATCAGTCTGACGCTGCCGCTGGACACCGACGCCACGCCGCCCGCGCTGCTGAGGCCGCGCCGGCTGCTGCTCGCCAAGGCCCGTGCCGACAGCCGCGAGGCGACACAGGCGCTGTTGCGCAACCTCGGCCTGGGCGCGGGCCTGGCCACCAGCGCCGACGTGCCCGGCACGCTGGTGGCGCTCGACGACGCGCGCCATGCGGGGCATGCGTTCGACTGGCTGCTGCTCGACTGGCATCTGCCCGGCCCCGGCCCGACCGGCGCCGAACTGCTCGCCAAGCTGCGCCGCGACCACCCCGCCCTGCGCGTGGCGGTGCTGAGCCCGCCCGGGCTGGATGACGACCGGGCGCAGGCGCGCGCCTTCGGTGCCCGGGCGCTGTGCCCCAAGCCCTTGCTGCCCGGCGAACTGCGCCGCCTGCTCGACGACCCACCGGACGAGCGGCCCGCCGCCGACGTCCAGTCGCTCGCCGGCCTGCGCGTGCTGCTGGTCGAGGACCATCCCATCAACCAGGAGATCGCGCTGCGCCTGCTGGGCAGCCGCGGCGCCCAGGTCGATGTGGCGGGCAACGGCCAGGAAGGGCTGGACAAGCTGCAGGCCCGCGGCCCCGGCGCCTACGACCTCGTGCTGATGGACCTGCAGATGCCGGTGCTCGACGGTCTCAGCGCGACGCGGCGGTTGCGCCAGCTGCCCGGCTTCGAGGCCTTGCCGGTGCTGGCGATGACCGCACACGCGCTGGCCGAGGAGCGCGCCGAGTGCCTGGCCGCCGGCATGCAAGGCCACATCGCCAAGCCGCTGGACGTGGCCAGGCTCGTGCGTGAGCTGCAGCGCTACCGCCCGCCGCCCCCGCCGGCGCCCGCGGCGGTGCTGGACCTGGGCGTCGGCCTGCGCCAGTTCGACGGCCAGGCCGGCCTGTACCACCGCACGCTGCGGGGCTTCGCCGAGCAGTACGCCGTCGGCATCGCCGGCTGGTCGGATTGGCTGGCGCGTGGCGACTGGATAGAGCTGCGCCGCGCCGCGCACACCTTGCAAGGCCTGGCCGCCACGCTGGGCGCGCAGCCGCTGCACCGCGCCGCGCTGGCGCTGGAACGCAGCGCCAGCGCGGCGGATGCCGGCGCAGCGGGCAGCCAGCTGAGCCACGTCGACACGGCGCTCGCCGTGCTGCTGGGCGAAATCCACCAGACGCTGGGTCAGGCGCGTGCCGAAGGCCCTGCCGCACATGCGCCCCCTGGCGACGTCGACGAGCTGCGCCGGCTGTTGAGCCAGAGTGACAGCCGCGCGCTCGACTGGTGGCAGGCCCATGGCGCGCACAGCGGCCTGGACGCCGAAACCACGCACCGCGTCGAACAAGCCCTCGCCGCGCTGGACTTCGACGCCGCCGCCGCCGCGCTGAAGGCCCTCAAGGACAGCGCCTGATGCCGCGCTCGCCGACCCTGGTCATGCTCGGGCCGGTTGGCACGCGCTGGCTGTTCGCCCTCATCGTCACGTCGGCGCTGCTGGTCTGGGCCAGTGAGACGGCGCTCGGTGTCATCGACCCCAATGACCGCGTCGCCTACCCCTGCATCGTCGCCGCCTTCTCGGTGCTGAGCCTGCTCGTCTGGCGCCGCCCGCACCGGCTGCGCCACTGGCAGCGCTGGGGCGTCACGCTGCTGGCGCTGTACTTCAGCCTGGGCATGCTGGCCTTCACGCTGCGGCCCGACCCTGGCCCCAGCCTGTACACGCTGGGCAGCTTCGCGCCATGGACGCTGGGTGGCTGCCTGCTGCTGTTCACGACCTGGCGGGCCACCCAGGCGCTGCAGATCTCGCTGGGCCTGCTGGCGGTGATGCTGGCGCCGCCCACGCTGCTGCGCTTCGCCGGCCAGCCGCCGGGCTGGCTGGTCGGGGCTTGGCCGCTGCTGGCCAACCTGGCGCTGTGCCAGACCATGTTCTGCGTCGCGCTGTGGGCCCTGTCGCGCCAGCTCGCGCGCCTGATCCAGCTGGCGCCGACCGCCGCAGGCCCCGTCACGGCGGGCGACCTGGTCAACGCTCGCCTGGCCGAGCTGGAGCGCTCGCGCGCCGCGGCCGAGGCGGCGTCGCGCGCCAAGTCCGACTTCCTCGCCAACATCGGCCACGAGATCCGCACGCCGATGAACACCGTGCTGGGCCACACCCGCCTGCTGCTGGCCGGCCGTCTGCTGGCTGAACAGCGTGGCCAGCTGCACGAGGTGGCGCGCGCCGGCGAGGCGCTGGTCAAGCTCATCGACGGCCTGCTCGACTATGCCGACCTCGACGCCGGCCGCCTGCAGCTGGCCCGTGAACCGCTGCGCCTGGAGCAGCTGCTCGGCAGCGCCTTCGACGCGGTGCGGCCGGTGGCCCAGGCCAAGCAGCTCGAGCTGCTGTGCGACATCGCCGCGCCCGAGCTGCTGGGCAGTGCCGGCGCACGCCGTGGCGACGCGCCGCGGCTGACCCAGCTGCTCACCGAACTGCTGATCAACGCCGTCAAGTTCACGCCCGCGGGGCAGGTGCGCCTCACGGCCTCGCTGGACGGTGATGGCGCCTGGCGGCTGCGCGTGCGCGACAGCGGCCTGGGGCTGTCCGCCGAGCAGCTGGCGCGGCTGTTCACGCCGTTCACGCAGGCCGAGGCCGGCGCGACACGGCGCTTCGGCGGCACGGGCCTGGGCCTGGCCATCTGCCGCGCACTCGCCCAGCGCATGGGCGGCACGCTGACCGCCCGCAGCACGCCGGGGCGCGGCAGCGAGTTCGAGCTGGTGCTGCCGCTGCCCGGCTGCGCCGAGCTGCCATTGCTGCCGGCATCGCCCGCCCGCAGCATCGCCGTCGTGCAGGCCCCGCACAGTGCCGGCCACGAGGCGCTGCTGGCCTTGCTGAACGCGCTGGCGCCGACGGCCCGCATCGACGTATGGGGCCACGGCGGCCAGGCGCTGACCCAGCTGGCCGGCCGCTCCCACGACCTGCTGCTCGTCGACTGGGTGCTGCCCGACATGGAAGGCGGCGAGCTGCTCGCCCAGCTGAGCGCGGCCGGCCCACTGCCGGCGTCGCGCAGCGTGCTGCTGAGCGCCTTCGACACGCCGGTGCTGCGCGAACGCGCGCTGCGCCAGGGCGCCCAGGCCTTGTGCGCCAAACCGCTGCTGCCGCACATGCTGCGCCGCCTGCTGGACACCCGCCGGCCGCTGCCCAGCGAGGTGCTGCCGGCCGAACCGGCCGAGCCCAGCGCGCCTGCCACCGACCTGGCCACGCTGATCAGCGAACTCGACACCTTGCTCGGCGAAGCCGACAGCCATGCGCTGACGCTGTGGGAGCAGCACGAGTCCGCCTTCATCGACATGCTGCCGGCGCGGCGGGCCAAGGCGCTCGCCGGCGCCATGCAACGCTTCGACTTCGACGAGGCCCAGGCCGCGCTGCGCGGCGAGACCGAGGACAAGCCATGACGCCGCCCGAGCCCGCTGTCACCTCGCAACCCACCGTGCTGGTCGTCGACGACACCCCCGCCAACCTGACGCTGCTGGCCCAGGTGCTCAAGCCCGACTACCGCGTGCAGCTGGCCGTCAACGGCGCCAAGGCGCTGGAGATCTGCCGCCGCCAGCCGCCGGACCTCATCGTGCTGGACGTGATGATGCCGGTGCTGGACGGCTACGAAGTCTGCCGCCGACTGAAGGCCGACCCGGCCACGCGCCGCGTGCCGGTCATCTTCCTGACGGCGCTGGCCCGCCCCGAGGACGAGAGCGCCGGCTTCGAGGTCGGCGGCGCGGACTTCATCCACAAGCCCTTCAACCCGGCCACCGTGCGGGCACGCGTGCGCACCCACCTGCAGCTCAAGCTCGCCGAAGACCTGCTGCTGCGCCACAACGCCCAGCTCAGCGGCGAGCTGGACGCGCGCCGCCGCGAGGTGGAGCGGCTGCGCGACACGACGCTCTTCGTCATGGTGGGCCTGGCCGAATTCCGCGACGCCGACACCGGCAACCACATCCAGCGCACGCAGGAGTACGTGCGCACGCTGGCGCGCTGGGTCGCGGCGCAGCCCGACGGCCCGGCGGAGCTGACGGAAGGCCTCATCGACGAACTTGCGAAGGCCGCGCCGCTGCACGACATCGGCAAGGTCGCCATCCCCGACGGCATCCTGCTCAAGCCGGGCAAGCTGTCGGCCGACGAGTGGCACATCATGAAGACCCATGCCGAGCATGGCGCGGACCTGCTGCAGCGCGCCATCGACCGCCTGGGCGACGACGCCGGCCCGATGCTGACCTTCGGCAAGCAGATCGCCCGCCACCACCACGAGAAATGGGACGGCAGCGGCTACCCCGACGGCCTGGTGGGCCCCGACATCCCGCTGTCCGCGCGGCTGATGGCCGTCGCCGACGTCTATGACGCCCTCATCAGCGCCCGCCCCTACAAGCAGGCAATGACACACGACGAGGCGCTGGCCTTCATCCGCGACGGCAGCGGCAGCCACTTCGACCCGCACATCGTCGACGCTCTGGACGCCTGCCTGGACGAGGTGCGCTCCATCGCCTCGCGCTGGGCGGACTGAGGCGGCCGCGATAATCCGCCGTCTCTATGCAGTCCGGCCCCATCCTCAACATCTCCTGCTACCTGTTCGTCTCGCTGCCCGACACGGCGGCGCTGCGCGACCGTCTGCACGCCCGGGCCGACGCGCTAGGGCTGAAAGGCACCGTGCTGATCGCCGAGGAAGGCATCAACCTCTTCCTGGCCGGTGCCGCCGATGCCGTGCGCACCTGGGTGGACGAGCTGCGCGCCGACAGCCGCTTCGCGACGCTGGTGCCCAAGGAGAGCTGGAGCGAGACCCAGCCCTTCCAGCGGCTCAAGGTCAAGGTCAAGCCGGAGATCATCCGCATGAACCACCCGACCATCCGCCCGGACCTGGCGCCGCGCGCGCCTGCGCTGGCGCCCGCCACGCTGGCGCGCTGGCTGGACCAGGGCCATGACGACACCGGCCGCGCGGTCGTCATGCTGGACACGCGCAACGGCTTCGAGGTCGACCACGGCGCCTTTGACGGCGCCATCGACTGGCGGCTGCACAAGTTCAGCGACTTCCCCGCAGCGCTGGCCGCGCATCGCGACGAGCTGGCCGGCAAGACGGTCGTGAGCTACTGCACCGGTGGCATCCGCTGCGAGAAGGCCGCCATGGTGCTGGCCGAGCAAGGCCTGACGGCCTGGCAGCTGGACGGCGGCATCCTGAAGTATTTCGAGGACACCGGCGGCCAGCACTACCACGGCAGCTGCTTCGTGTTCGACGAGCGCGAAGCGCTGGCGCCCGACCTGAGCCCCGCCCCGTGAGCAGCCGATGGGGTGATTGGGCGCTGAAGGCCCTCGGCATCCTGCTGATGCTGGCGGCGCTGGGCTTTGCGGTCAGCAAGGCACCGGACCGCTCGCTGGAAAGCCTGGTGCCGCGCTGGGCGCCGCCGCCGTCGGACTTCATCGAGGTCGACGGCCAGATAGTGCACTACCGCGACCAGGGCCCCAGTGGCGACCCGCTGCCGCTGGTCCTCATTCACGGCACCAGCGCCAGCCTGCACACCTGGGAGGGCTGGGTGGCCGGGTTGAGCACCGCGCGGCGCGTCATCAGCTTCGACCTGCCCGGCTTCGGCCTGACGGGCCCCAACGCCGAAGGCGACTACACGGACGCGCGCTACGTCGCCTTCGTGCGCGGCCTGCTGGCACGGCTGGGCGTGGAGCGAGCCATCGTCGTCGGCAACTCGCTGGGCGGCGAGATCGCCTGGCAGCTCGCGCTGGCCGACCCGGCCCGCGTCGCCGGCCTGGTGCTGGTGGATGCAGCCGGTCACAAATTCGAACCCGAGTCGCTGCCGCTGGGGTTTCGCATCGCCCGCATCCCGGTGCTGCGCGAACCCATGCGCTGGGTGCTGCCGCGCCGTGCCATCGAGGACAGCGTGCTGGACGTGTACGGCGACCCGAGCCGCGTCACCGCCGCGCTGGTGGACCGTTACTACGAACTGGCGTTGCGCGAAGGCAACCGCGTCGCGCTGATGCGACGCATGGACCAGCTCGCGCCCGGGCCGGTCGAGCGCCTGCCCGAGATCAAGGTGCCCACGCTCATCCTGTGGGGCGGCCGCGACCGGCTGATCCCGCTGCGCTGGGGCGAAGCCTTCAACCAGGCCATCCCGGGCAGCCGCCTGGTGGTTTTCCCGAAGCTGGGCCATGTGCCTCAGGAGGAGGACCCGGCTGCTACCCTTGCGGCCTTGCGCGACTGGCTACCCAACGTCGCCCGCTGAATACCGTCCCACCCATGAGGTCCGACATGAAGAAAACCGTCCTGTTTGCCGTGGCGCTGGCCACCGCATCGCTCGCCCATGCCCAGGCGCCCGAATGGAAGAAGCTGCGCATCGGCGTCGAAGGCGCCTACCCGCCCTTCTCCGAGATCGGCCCGGACGGCAAGTTGAAGGGCTTCGAGATCGAGCTGGTGCAGGCCTACTGCGCGGAGATGAAGGCCCAGTGCACGCTGGTGCAGCAAGACTTCGACGGCCTCATCCCTGCGCTGCAGTCGCGCAAGGTGGACGCCATCTTCGCCAGCGTCTCCATCACCGAGGAGCGCCAGAAGGTCGTCGCCTTCTCCAAGCCCTACTACAACACGCCGGCCCGCCTCATCGCCAAGACCGGCGTGAAGCTGGAGGCCACGGCCGCCGGCCTGAAGGGCAAGAAGATCGGCGTGCAGCGCGGCACGACCCACGAGACCTATGCCGCCGCCACCTTCAAGCAAAGCGAGATCGTGCGCTACGGCAGCCAGGACCAGGTCTTCCTGGACCTGAAGAGCGGCCGCATCGACGCCACGCTGATGGACTCGCCCGCTGGCGACTTCGGCTTCCTGAAGAAGCCCGAGGGCAAGGACTTCGCGTTCGCCGGCGGTCCGATCATGGACGACAAGGTGTTCGGCGTCGGCACCGGCGTGGGCATGCGCAAGGCCGACGAGGCCACGCTGGGCAAGAAATTCAACGCCGCCATCGACGCGGTGCAGGCCAACGGCACGTTCAAGAAACTCGCCGACAAGTACTTCGACTACGACATCGCGCCGCGCACCAAGTGATGCGACGACGCTCCGCTCTGGTGGCGACGCTTGCCCTGGCCGGCACGGCCGGGGCCCAGACGCCGCCCCAGCGCCTGCGCATCGGTTTCGCGGTCGGCTACGCGCCCTTCAGTGAAGTCGGTACCGATGGCCAGCTGAAGGGCTTCGAGATCGACCTTGCCAAGGCGCTGTGTGCGCGGCTGAGCATGCAATGCGTGCCCACGATCCTGGACTTCGACGGCCTGATCCCGGCGCTGCAGTCGCGCAAGATCGACGCCATCATGGCCTCCATGTCGATCACGACCGAGCGCGAGCACGTCATCGCGTTCTCGACGCCGTACTACTACTCGCCGGCACGCATGGTGGCCGCCAGCGACGCCAAGCTGACCGTGAGCCCCGCGGGCATGCGCGGCAAACGCATCGGCGTGGAGCGTGGCACCGTGCATGAGCGCTTCTTGAACGAGGTGTTCAAGGGCAGCCAGATCGCCCGTTACGGCACGCAGGACCAAGTCTTCCTGGACTTGAAGTCGGGCCGCCTGGACGCAATGCTGGCCGATGCCGTCGTCGCACAGTCCGGCTTCCTGAACAAGAACGAAGGCCGCGGCTTTGGCTTCGTCGGGCCCGATTTCCGCGAGGTCCAGTACTTCGGCAAGGGCATAGGCGTGGGCATGCGCAAGGCCGACGCCGACCTGCTGCGGCAGGTCGATGCGGCGCTGGCCGAACTGCGCAGCACCGGCGCGCTCAAGACCCTGAACGATCGCTACTTCAGCTTCGACCTCGTCAGCCCACCGCGCTGAACCCCATGTTGTTGCACGGATTCCTTCCCAGCCTCCTCGAAGGCGCCGCCGTCACGCTGGCGGTGGCCCTGTCCTCACTCACCGTCGCAGCCCTGCTCGGCTTGGCCGGCGCACTTGCCAAGCTGTCGCGCTCGCGGGCCGCGCGGACCGTGGCCGGCACCTACACGACGCTGATCCGCGGCGTGCCCGACCTCGTGCTGATGCTGCTGGTCTTCTACGGCGGCCAGCTGGGCGTCAATGCGCTGGCGCCCATGCTGGGGCATGACGACTACATCGACGTCGACCCCTTCTTTGCCGGCGTGCTGACCATCGGCTTCATCTTCGGCGCCTACCTGACCGAGGCCTTCCGCGGCGCCTTCCTGGCCGTGCCCCCGGGCCAGCGCGAGGCCGGCCTGGCCTTCGGCATGAGCCCGCTGCAGGTGCTGTGGCGCATCACGCTGCCGCAGATGCTGCGCCACGCGCTGCCGGGCTTGTCCAACAACTGGCTGGTGCTGATCAAGAGCACGGCCATCGTGTCCGTCATCGGCCTGTCCGACCTGATGACGCGCGGCAAGCAGGCCGCGGGCACCACGCGCGAGCCCTTCACGTTTTTTCTCGCCGTGGCGCTGATCTACCTGGTGTTCACCAGCGCCTCCGAGCTGTTCTTCGCCTGGGCGCAGCGGCGCCTGGCCATTGGCACGAAGGCGGGCCGGCTATGAACTTCGACGCCGTCGCCGAGAACTTCCCGCTGTACCTCACCGGTCTGGTGACGTCGCTGCAGCTGCTGCTGCTGTCCCTGGCCGGCGGGCTGCTGCTGGCCGTGCCATTGGCGGTCGTGCGCACGGTGTTCCTGGGCTGGCCGTCGCGGCTGGTCTGGCTTTACACCTACGTGTTCCGTGGCACGCCCATGCTGGTGCAGCTCTTCCTCATCTACTACGGCGCCGCGCAGTTCGATGTCGTGCGCGAGAGCTGGGCCTGGCCCTGGCTGTCGTCGGCCACCTTCTGCGCCTGGTTGACGTTCACCTTGAACACGGCGGCCTACACGACCGAGATCATTGCCGGCAGCATCCGCGCGCTGCCGGCCGGTGAGATCGAGGCGGCCAAGGCGCTGGGCATGAGCCGCGGCCTGATGCTGCGCCGTGTCGTGCTGCCCGCCGCGCTGCGCCGCGCGCTGCCGGCCTACGGCAACGAGGCCATCTTCATGCTGCACGGCACGTCGCTGGCCAGCACGGTGACGCTGCTGGACGTGACCGGCGCGGCCCAGCAGGTCTACGCCAAGTACTACCTGCCTTTCGAGGCCTTCATCACCGCCGGCGCCTTCTACTTCGTGCTGACACTGTGCCTGGTCGGCCTGTTCCGCTGGGCCGAGAACCGCTGGCTGAAGCCCATGATGTCCCGCTGAAATGAAGCCCCCACGTTCCTTCCAGTCACTGCCCCCCGAGGGGACGCTTCAGCGCCTTCGGGCGGCCGGGCGCCGCTGACCATGCAAGTCATCCATCACCCCCTGCTCTCCCCCGCCCCCGGCACCCAGCGCGAGCTGGTCTCGCTGCACTACGGCCAGACCGGTGGTCAGAAGGCCTATGTGCAGGCCTCGCTGCACGCCGACGAGCTGCCCGGCATGCTGGTCGCCCACCATCTGCGCCGGCTGCTGAACGAGCTGGACGCCGCCGGCCAGATCACGGGCGAGATCGTCCTCGTGCCCATGGCCAACCCCATTGGCCTGAGCCAGTTCGTCATGCACGGCCACCAGGGCCGTTTCGAGCTGACCACGGGCGAGAACTTCAATCGCCACTACCCGGACCAAATCGCCAACGTGGCCGAGGCCGTCGCGTCCGACCTGGGGCCGGACGCCGTCGCCAACGTCGCCACGCTGCGCCGCGCGTTGAGGTCGGCCGTGCTGTCGTCGCCGGTCGAGACCGAGCTGCAGTCGCAGCGCCGCACGCTGCTGGGCCTGTCCTGCGACGCCGACATCGTGCTGGACCTGCACTGCGACGCGCAGGCGCTGATGCACCTCTACACCGAGACGCCCTGCTGGCCCGACTGCGAGCCGCTGGCGCGCTTCCTGCGCTCGCGCGTGACGCTGCTGGCCCAGGACTCGGGCGACAACCCATTCGACGAGGCCTGCTCGCAGGTCTGGTGGAAATGGGACCGGCATTTCGGCGGCAAGTTCCCCATCCCGCAGGCCTGCCTGTCCGTCACCGTGGAGTTGCGTGGCGCCGTCGACGTGACGCACGAGCTGGCCGCAGCGGATGCGCAGAACATCGTCGACTTCCTGCGCTGGCGCGGCCTCATCGCCGGCAACAAGCCCACGCTGCCGGACGCCATCGGCGACGCCCGCCCGCTGGCCGGCAGCATGCCGATCAAGTCACCCACGGCCGGCGTGCTGACCTTCCTGAAGGAGGTGGGCGCCGAGGTGCAGGCCGGCGACGTGCTGGCCCAGGTCATCGACCCTGTCACGGCCGAGGTCA
Organism: Roseateles sp. P1_C6; assembly: GCF_056406315.1. Taxonomy (NCBI): domain Bacteria; kingdom Pseudomonadati; phylum Pseudomonadota; class Betaproteobacteria; order Burkholderiales; family Sphaerotilaceae; genus Roseateles; species Roseateles sp. P1_C6. The sequence continues at coordinate 135,736 of NZ_JBFUAK010000009.1, read as the reverse complement.
CGGAGCTGAAGAGCCCTGTCGCCGGCCTGTTCTTCGCGCGCGACTTCGTGCGCTTCGCGAGCGCCGGCATGCGCATCGCCAAGGTGGCCGGCCGCGACGCACTGCGCACCGGCAAGCTCCTCGGAGCATGACGAGATGAGTGACATCCAGCTTCAAGCCACCAACATCCACAAACGCTTTGGCGAGCGCGAGGTGCTCAAAGGCATCTCGTTCTCCGCCAAGTCCGGCGACGTCGTCACGCTGATCGGCTCCAGCGGCTCGGGCAAGAGCACGCTGCTGCGCTGCCTCAACCTGCTGGAGCAGCCGCACGAGGGCGAGCTGAGCCTGTGCGGCGAGGCGCTGAAGCTGGTGCGCGACCGCGACGGCAGCCTGAAGGCGGCCGACGCCAAGCAGCTGCAGCTGTGGCGCGCCAAGCTGGCCATGGTGTTCCAGAACTTCAACCTCTGGGCCCACATGACCGTGCTGGAGAACGTCATCGAGGCGCCCATCCACGTGCTGGGCAAGCCCAAGGCCGAGGCCATCGACCGCGCGCAGGCGCTGCTCGCGCGCGTGGGCGTGTCGCACCGCGCGGGCGTCTACCCGGCGCAGCTATCGGGCGGCGAGCAGCAGCGCGTCGCCATCGCCCGTGCGCTGGCCGTGGACCCCGAGGTCATGCTGTTCGACGAGCCCACGTCGGCGCTGGACCCTGAACTGGTGGGCGAAGTGCTCAAGGTCATGCGCGACCTGGCGGCGGAAGGCCGCACGATGATCGTCGTGACGCACGAGATGGGTTTTGCGCGCGAGGTCTCCAACCACTGCCTGTTCCTGCACCAGGGCAAGGTCGAGGAAGAAGGCGATCCCAAGGAGATGCTGCTGAGGCCGCAGTGCGAGCGGCTGCAGCAGTTCCTCAGCGGCGGGTTGAAGTAGGCCGCGGCATGCACCGCACGCTGGCTCGGCTGCTGTGGCGAGCACTAGCGTTGTTGAGCCTGGTGCTGGCCGTGGCCGGCGTGGTACTGCCCGTGCTGCCCACGGTGCCCTTCCTGCTGTTGGCGGCGTGGGCCGCGGGCAAGGGATGGCCTGCGCTGGAAACCTGGCTGCTCAACCACGCCCACTTCGGCCCCGGCATTCGTCGCTGGCGTGAGCGCGGCGCGGTGCCGCGGCGCGCCAAATGGCTGGCCACAGCGATGATGACAGGCAGCGCCATCATGCTGGCGGTCTCGCCCCTGCCGCTGGCCATCAAGATCGCCGTGCCGGCCGTGATGGCCGCCGTGGCGATCTGGCTTTGGCGCCGGCCTGAGGCCTAGAACAGCGTCTCGACGTCGCAAGCCAGCCGGTAGCCCTCGCCGCGCTCGGTCACCACCAGCCTGGGTTGGGAAGGGTCGGTTTCGATCTTCAGGCGCAGCCGCCGCACCTGGACGTCCATCGTGCGGTCGTAGACCTCGGCCTCGTGCAGCCGCGACATGGACAGCAGCTGGTCCCGCGACAGCACCCGCTGCGGCGCGCGACATAGCGCGCTGAGCAGGCTGAACTCGCCGTTGGACAACTCCACCAGCCCGCCCAGGGGTGACAACAGCCGGCGGGTGCGCAGATTGAGCTCCCAACCCGCGAACCGGAAGGCGCGCCGCGTGCCGTCGCGCTGCGGCAGCGTGGCCTGCACCTGGTAGCGGCGCAGCACGGCACGCAGGCGCGCCAGCATCTCGCGCGGACTGAAAGGCTTGGTGATGTAGTCGTCCGCGCCCAGCTCCAAGCCCATCACGCGGTCGGCTTCCTCGGAGCGCCCGGTCAGCAGCACGATCGGCACGGCGGCCCGCTCGCGCAGGGTGCGCGCGAGCTGCATGCCGTCCTCACCGAGCAGCTTCAGGTCCAGCAGCACGAGATCGATCGCCTCGCGTTCGAAGGCTTCGAACATCTCTGCGCCCGTCGCCCCGGTGCTGGCGCGCATGTCGTTGCTGCGCAGGTACTCGGCCACCATGTCCCGGATCAGGGGGTCGTCGTCGATGATGAGGACGTGAGGGGCGGTGGCGACGGACATCGGCGGTGACGGGCTGGGGGACGCGGCCACTGTAGCGTGCAGCACCGCGTCTCCGGCGGGCCTCAACGCGCGCTGCGGCGGCCGGCCACCTCGACCAGTTCGGTCGCGTGCACGACACGCCCGCGGGCGTCGATGTCGATGTCGAACACCTGGCCGCTGGCGGCGGCCTGCTCGGGCAGTTCGTAGGTCAGGGTGGTCACACCTTCCTTGACGAAATGGAACGCGTGCGAGGGCAGGCCAAGCAGGGCCTGCACGCGCGCCTGGCTCATGCCCGGCCGGATCATGGACTCCTGCGTGGGGCTGATGCCCTGGGCGCCCGCGGGCGCCAACGCCAGGGCGAGGCTGTTCAGCAGGGAAGGCAAGAGGTACCGGGCAATGCGGTGTTTCACGTCAGACTCCAGCGTGCACAGGCCGGCGGCTCCCCATGAGCCGGGGCCTTGAGCGGGACTGTGCGGGGCGTGTTGGTGCGCTTGATGGCAACACCGGGACCGCTGTGTTGCAGATGTCATCCAGGCCACCTTGCCCTGAGGCGATGACCGCGGCCAGACTGCGTGCATGCGCCACGTCCTTGCCACGCCCGTCGACAAGCCGGCGCCACCACCCTCGTCCTGGGCTCCGTGGGCCCTGGCCTTCGCGGGCTGGCTGGTTCTGGCCGGCGCGGCCGCGGCGGTGCTGTGGCATCTGCGCAGCGAGGCATTGAACGCCCAGCAGCGCGAGCTGAGCGTGCTCTCCCAGGCCCTCACCGACGAGCTGGACCGCGGCCTGCGGGGCGCCGAGGAAGGCTTGCACGCTCTGCGGAATGAGTTGCGCGAGGCGCGCCTGGGCCGCAGCGGCCCGCTGGCAGCCCGGGAGCTGCGCTCGCGTGCCGACCTCATGCCCATGGTGCAGGACCTCTGGCTGCTGGACGAGCAGGGGCAGCCAACGGCGCAGTCCGACGGGCAGGCGCTCCCCGGGCTGGACGGCTTCCTGCCCACGTTGCGCAGCCTGAGCCCGGGCGCCATCGCCGTCAGCCGGCCGTTCACCCTGCCGGGCGGCGCTGCCCCGTTGGTGGCCCTGGCGACGCACGGCGTGGATGCACAGGACCGCGCCGCCGGCTGGATCGTCGGCACCGTGCCGGCGCAGGGCCTCCTGGGCGCCTTCCCCGCAGCGCTGCCGGCGCCGGACGCCCGCATGTATGTGTTCCGTCGCGATGGCGCCCTGCTCGCGAGCGTCAATGCGCCGCTGCCTCATGGCGACGAGGCCCTGACCGCGCAAACGCTGGCCCGGCATGCGGCACTCGAGCAGCGCCGCTTCCAGGACGGCAGCCACCACCTGGTCGCGCAGCACACGGTGAGCCGCTACGGGCTGGTGCTGCTGGTGTCGCGCGACCTGGGCCAGGTGCTGGCCGGCTGGCGCGGCGTCGTGCAGCTGACGGTCGCCATCCTCGCGCTGCTGCTGCTGATCGCGATGGTGGCCGTCCACCATGTGCTGCGCGCCGAGCGCCACCGCCAGATGGCCCGGCACAGCATGGCCGCCCAACAGTCCCGGGCCAGCAAGCTGGAAGCGCTGGGCACGCTGGCCGGCGGGGTCGCACATGATTTCAACAATGTGCTGTCGGGCATCGTCGGCTACACCGAGATGGCCCAGGACGAGGCCCCGGCCGGCAGCACCCAGGCGCGCCATCTCGACAAAGTCATGCAGGCGGCCCTGCGCGGCAGGCAGCTGGTGGAGCGCATCCTGTCGTTCAGCAAGGGCGGCGCCCGCAGTTCCAGCGTGTTCGCGCTGGAGCCCGTCATCGACGAGGTGCTGACGCTGCTGTCGGGTTCCCTGCGGCCCGGCATCGTGCTGGAGCGGGCCCTGGCGGCGCCCGGCGCCAGGCTGCGCGGCGACTCGACGCAGGCCTTCGAGGCGTTGATGAACCTGTGCACGAACGCCATGCAGGCCATGCCGGACGGCGGCCAGCTGAGCGTGCACCTGGATCGCTGGCAGGCCCGGACGCCCCAGGTGCTGTCGCACAGCCGCCTGCCGCCGGGCGACTACCTGCGCCTGAGCGTTGCCGACCAGGGCACGGGCATGTCGGCCGAGGTGATGGAGCGGCTCTTCGAGCCCTTCTTCACGACGCGCGGCGCCCAGTCCGGCACGGGGCTGGGGCTGGCGGTGGTGCATGGCGTGGTGGCGGAGCTGGGCGGCGCCATCGACGTGCAGAGCGCACCGGGCCGGGGTGCGCGCTTCAAGCTCTATCTGCCCGAATGCCTGGACCCGCCGGGCGGCATGGCGGCCGCGCCGCGCGTGGTCGCCGCAGGCCAGGGGCAGCAGGTGATGGTGGTCGACGACGAGCCTGAATTGGTGGGCATGGTCATGGAGATGCTGGCCGGCTTGGGCTACACGCCGAACGGCTTCGTCGACCCGGCGTCGGCGCTGGAAACGCTGCTGGAACGCGGGCACAGCTATGCAGCCGTCATCACCGACGAGGTCATGCCGGGCCTGAGCGGCACCCAGCTCACGGCCGAAGTGCGCCGCCACCTGCCCGATCTGCCGGTGCTGCTGGTCAGCGGCTATGGCGGCGCGCTGCTGGCCCAGCGCGCGACCCAGGCGGGCGTGACACGGCTGCTGGCCAAGCCGCTGCAGCGGGCCGAACTGGCCCAGGCGCTGGCGCAGCTGCTGCCTTGACGCTGCGGCTGCAGCGGCGAAGCGCCGTCTCATTGCAACTGCAACATGGCACGCGCAGTCGCGTCACAGGGCCTGCGACGCCGCATCACACAGTCGGGCCATCGCATCACGGTGATGCGGTTGAGTTTGAATGAGCCCAATCATGACGATGTTCAACCTGAAGTCCCTGGCCGCGGCAGCGACGGCCTCCCTGGCCCTGCTGGCCTCAGCGGCGCACGCCGACGACGTCTACGTCGGCGCCAGCCTTGGCGCGCCGCACTTCGGCCATGACGTCAACGGCGTCAGCGGCAACGACCATGGCGTGGCCGGCAAGGTCTACGGCGGCTACCAGCTCTCGCCCAACTTCGCGCTGGAGGCGGGCCTGGCCACACTGGGTCGCCTCAAGGGCGACACGGGCAGTGTCAGCGCCCACGGCGAATTCATCGACCTCGTCGGCCGGCTGCCGCTGGGGCATGAGGTCTCGCTGCTGGGCAGCGTCGGCGCCGACCATGTCCACTTCTCCTCTCCGACCGGTGGCGACGGCGGCGCCGGGCTCAAGCTCGGCCTGGGCGCCGAGTACGCCCTCAACTCGCAAATGACGCTGCGCGCCGAATACGAGCACTACCGCGCCAACGCCTTCGACGAGCGCCCCAGCGTGGGCCAAATGACCGTCGGCCTGCGGCTGGGCTTCTGATCCGGCTCGCCCACGCCCGTCCATCCATCGCGCCGAGCCGGCTCGGCAACCGGAGGCCCCATGCATATTGCTGAACCCAGGCGGGCAGCGCGCGGCGTTCAGGGCTGCGACCGCCCGCCGACACACCTGGACGATCCACGCGAGGCGGCGCAGCCGCGTCACGGGAGCGTCTCGTGAGCATGCCGCTGCCAGCAGGGCCGCTCGGCCCCAGCGAAGCCTCAACGCAGGCCGACGCCGTGCTGCTGATTCATGTCACCGACCTGCCAGTCGTCACGGGTGTGGCGGCCTGGTGGCGACATCTGCGCGATCACTGCCTTCCGGCTGCGGCGCCCGGCCAGGCGCCGACGCTGGAACTGCGCGTGCAGGACCGGCAGGGGCGCTGCGTGAGCCACCTCAACCCCGGTGCGGCCGTCAACCGCCTGGTACTGCCGGGCGGCCCCTACCTGGTCACGGCGCGGCAAGGCAGTGCACGGCGCGGCTACTACCTCAGCTTGGTGCCGGGGCGCGAGTCCCAACTTTTCGTCGACCTGAGCGCCGGGTAGGACCGGCGCCACACCGACGTGGCAGGTCCTCGATGACATCTGACTTCTTGACCGGCGCGGGCTGCAATCCGGCCGTCCCGGACCCTGTTCAAGATGGCGGCACAGGCGAGGCGCTGCGCTCCCGCAGCCGCCCCGGAGCCTGTCAAGTCACGACCCCAAGGAGTCATCATGACGCTCGAACGCTTCTCCCCAACGCCCAGCACACTGTTGGCCATCGGCCTGTTTCTCGGCGCGGCCGGCGCCCAGGCTGCACCGGGGTACACGGTCGACGCCCGCCAGGAAGCGCTGGTCAGCGTCGGCATGAGCCAGGCTGACGTGCGGCAACAGCTGGGCCGGCCGCAGACCGACATCACTTACCGCAATCAGCCGGGCTCGGTCTACACCTACCGCGTGGCCGGCATTGAACCGACGGTGTTCGAGATCGACTTCGACAGCGATGGCAAGGTGGCTTCCGCCACCGAAGTGCCGGGAGACTCCGGCCACGGCCACCGTTGAAGGCGCGGCGCCTCTGGTGGGGTCAGGCCGGCAGCAGGCCGCGATCCTTCAACATGGGCTCGACCACCGGGTCGCGGCCGCGGAAGGCGCGGAAGGCCTCCCCCGGCTCGCGGCTGTTGCCGACCGAGTAGATGCAGTCGCGCAGCCGCGCGGCAACGCCGTCGTCGAACACGTTGCCGGCCTCGACGAAGGCGTCGAAGGCATCGCAGTCCAGCACCTCGGCCCACAGGTAGACGTAGTAGCCCGCCGCGTAGCCGGCGCTGCTGAACAGGTGCTGGAAGTGGGTCAGCCGGTGGTTCATGCCGACCTCATGCGGCAGTTGCCACTTGGCCAGCGTGTCGCGCTCGAAGGCGACGATGTCCTCGGGCGCGGCGGGCAGTGCATGCGCGGCCATGTCGACGAGCGCGCTGACCGTGTAGCGCAGCGTCTCGTAGCCCTGGCCGAACTGGCGGGCGGCCTGCAGCTTGGCCAGCAGCGCGTCGGGCAGCGGCTCGTCGGTCTGCCAGTGCCGGGCGAACTGCTTCAACACCTGGGGCTCGGCCATCCAGTGTTCGTACAGCTGCGACGGCAGCTCGACGAAGTCGCGCAGCACCTGCGTGCCGGCCAGGCGCTCGTGCTCCACGCTGGACAGCAGGCCGTGCAAGCCGTGGCCGAACTCGTGGAACAGCGTGCGCACGTCATCGAAGCTGAGCAGCGTCGGCTCGCCGGCGGCGCCACGGGCGAAGTTGTTGTTGTTCAGGATGACGGGCGTGCTGCCCAGCGCGCGGCTCTGGTTGCGCAGCGCGTTCATCCACGCGCCGCTGCGCTTGGTGGGCCTGGCGAAGTTGTCCTGCAGGAACAGGCCGCGCAAGCTGCCGTCGGCGTTGAAGACCTCGTAGGCCCGCACGTCGGCGTGGTAGCCGGCGATGTCCGGCCGCGCCTTGAACTGCAGGCCGAACAGGCGGCTGGCGCAGTCGAACATCGCTGCGACCATGCGGTCCAGCGAGAAGTACGGCTTGACCTCGGCCTCGTCCAGCTCGAAGCGGGCGCGCTTGGCCTGCTCGGCGTAGAAGCGCCAGTCCCAGGGCTCCAGCGCGTGCGTGGCGCCGGCGGCAGCCATCGCGCCCTGCACGGCCTCGCGCTCGCGCGCCTGAGCGGCCAGCGCGGGGTGCCAGACGCGCTCCAGCAGCGTCATGACGGCACCCTGGCTGCGCGCCATCGTGTCCTCCAGCGCGTAGTCGGCGTAGCAGGCATGGCCGTGCAGGCGGGCCTGCTCGGCGCGCAGCTCGAGGATCTCGCGGCAGATGGCGCGGTTGTCGGTATCACCGGTGTCGTCACCGCGCCCGACCCAGGCGCGCCACGCCTGCTCACGCAGGTCGCGCCGGGCGCTGAAAGCGAGGAAGGGCAGGATCAGCGAGCGCGACAGCGTGATGACGTGGATGCCTTCCGCCAGGCCACGGTCCAATGCGGCCTGGCGCGCGGCGGCACGCACGAAGCCCGGCAGGCCGGCCAGCTCGGCTTCGGTGGTCAGGCGCAGCTGGTAACCGCTTTCGGCCGCCAGCACGTTCTGCGCGAACCGCGTGTTCAGCTCGGCCAGGCGCGCCATGACGGCGGCATAGCGGGCCTTGGCCTCGGGCGCTAGGCGGGCGCCGGCGCGCAGGAAGTCCAGGTGCACGCGCTCCAGCAGGCGAAGGGGCTCGGCGCTCAAACCCAGGCGCTCGCGCTGCTCGAACAGCGCATCGACACGCGCGAACAAACCGGCATGCATGTAGACGGCGCTGTTGTGTGCCGCCAGCGGCCCGGCCAGCGCGCGCTGCTGGGCCTGCAGCTCGGGCGACGTGGCCGACGCGGCCAGCGTGTAGAAAAGGTGCTCCAGCTTCGTCAGCTGGCGACCGCTGGCGTCGAAAGCGGCAATGGTGTTGGCGAAGCTCGGAGTCTCGGCCTGCGTGGCGATGGCATCGATCTCGGCGCGGTGGCGGCTGAGCGCTGCGTCGAAGGCGGGTTGGAAATGCGCCGGGGCGATGTCGGCGAAGGGCGGCAGGCCGTGCGGGCCGGCCCAGTCCTGCAGCAGCGGGTTGCTCATGCGGAGTTCCTGGCAAAAAAGAAGAAGGGCCGCGTCCTTGCCGGAGGCGGCCCGTCGGGGCGTCAGCGGCCGCTGGCGGTCACTTGGCCGCGGCAGCCTTTTCCTTGCGGATGGCCTTTTCGTCGTTCTCGTCGTAGGCCTTGTTTTGGCACTCGGACTTCCACTTGTCGTTGGCGTCGAAGTGCTTCTCGGTGCGCTCCTCGATGCCCTTGAACTGCGCGTCCAGTGCATCGACCTTCTCGGAGAAGGCCTTGCGCTTGACACCTTGCTCGGCGTCGGCGGCCTTGACGCCTTCCACCAGCGTGCCGAAGGCAGTCGTGCGCGCCTGGTAGGCCTCGTTGCGGGCCTTCAGGTCAGCCTTCTCGAGCTTGGGAGCTTCGGCGGTCAGCGTTTCGTGGGCCTTCAGGATGGCTTCCTTCTCGGCCTTCACTTCGGAGACCTGCTTGGCCAGCGCGGCCTCGCCGGCCTCGATGGCAGCCTTCTCGGCCTTGAGCTTCTCGGCATTGGCCTTGTAGGAGGTCTGCTCCGCCTTGATGGCCTCGGCTTCCTTGCTGTTGGCGTCCTGCTGGTCGATGCAGGCGCGCAACTCGTCGCGCGACATCAGCTTGGCCTTGGGCTTTTCCACGACCGGGTTGGCGACCTTGTTGTTCTTCGGGTCGACCTTGGCCTTGGTGTTGTTGGTGATCTGCGCCTGCGCGGAGACAGCGAAGACCAGAGCCAGCGGAAGAAGGATGCGTTTCATGTCGAGGGCGCAACTCGGGTTGCGAAGGTTCAGAACGGGAGCCGGAATGATGCCACGAGGCTTCGCCCCGATAATGCCCGGCTGCTCTTCGTTACCACCTCCGCATGGCGCTCAAAGCCACCATCCACAAAGCCCAGCTGCAGATCGCCGACATGGACCGCCATGTCTACGGCGACCATGCCCTCACCATCGCCCGTCACCCGAGCGAGACCGACGAACGCATGATGATCCGCGTGCTGGCCTACGCGCTGAACGTGCCCGCCGACGACCTCAACGGCCGGCTGGAGTTCACCAAGGGCCTGTCCGACGTGGACGAACCCGACCTGTGGCAACTCGACCTGACCGGCGAGGTGCAGCACTGGATCGACCTCGGCCAGCCCGACGAGCGCCGCCTGATGAAGGCCCACGGCCGCGCCCGCCGTGTCAGCGTGTACAGCTTCGCGTCCAGCACGCCGGTGTGGTGGAGCGGCATCGAGAACAAGCTGACGCGCGCGCCGCGCCTGGCCGTGTGGCAGATCCCCGCCGATCAATCCCAGGCCCTGATCGCGCTGGCCGAGCGCAGCATGCAGCTGCAGATCAGCATCCAGGACGGCAGCATCTACGTGTCGACCGCGAACGCGTCGGTCGAGATCCACCCCGTCGCCCTGAAGACCCCCAGCGAATGACGTCCCAACACGAGCCCCAGGCCCAGCGCTTCACGCTGCCCACCACGCCCATCAGCGTGCTCGACTACGAGCTGGGCGCCGGCCGCGTCGTCTTCACCCACACCGGTGTGCCGCCGGCCTACCGCGGTCAGGGCCTGGCGGCCCAGCTCGTCGAGACCGGCCTGCAATGGGCCCGCGAGCAAGGCCTCAAGGTCCAGCCGGCCTGCAGCTACGTCAACGCCTACATCCAGCGCCACCCCGAGTGGCAGAACCTCGTCGCCTGAAGAAGAGACCTTCACCATGTCCACGATCCTGCAATCCGTTCCCGTCGGCCAGAAGGTCGGCATCGCCTTCTCCGGCGGCCTTGACACCTCGGCCGCGCTGCACTGGATGAAGCTCAAGGGCGCCCTGCCCTACGCCTACACGGCCAACCTGGGCCAGCCCGACGAGCCGGACTACGACGAGATCCCGCGCAAGGCCATGCTGTACGGCGCCGAGAAGGCCGTGCTGGTGGACTGCCGCGCGCAGCTGGTCGCCGAAGGCATTGCCGCGCTGCAGGCCGGCGCCTTCCACATCAGCACGGCCGGCGTCACCTACTTCAACACCACGCCCATCGGCCGCGCCGTGACGGGCACGATGCTGGTGGCCGCGATGAAGGCGGACGGCGTCAACATCTGGGGCGACGGCAGCACCTTCAAGGGCAACGACATCGAGCGCTTCTACCGCTACGGCTTGCTGACCAACCCGGCGCTGAAGATCTACAAGCCCTGGCTGGACCAGACCTTCATCGACGAGCTGGGCGGCCGCGCCGAGATGTCCGCCTTCATGACGGAGAAGGGCTTCGCCTACAAGATGAGCGCCGAGAAGGCGTACTCGACCGACTCCAACATGCTGGGCGCCACGCACGAGGCCAAGGACCTGGAGCACCTGAACACCGGCATCAAGATCGTCAACCCCATCATGGGCGTGGCGTTCTGGCGTGACGACGTGGTCGTCAAGGCTGAACAGGTGTCGGTGCGCTTCGAGGAAGGCGTGCCCGTCGCGCTGAACGGCGTCGAGTACCGCGACCCGGTGGCGCTGCTGGCCGAGGCCAACGTCATCGGCGGCCGCCACGGCCTGGGCATGAGCGACCAGATCGAGAACCGCATCATCGAAGCCAAGAGCCGCGGCATCTACGAGGCCCCGGGCCTGGCGCTGCTGCACATCGCCTACGAGCGCCTGGTCACCGGCATCCACAACGAAGACACCATCGAGCAGTACCGCGACAACGGCCGCAAGCTCGGCCGCCTGCTCTACCAGGGCCGCTGGTTCGACCCGCAGGCCATCATGCTGCGCGAAGCCGCCCAGCGCTGGATCGCCCGCGCCGTCACCGGCGAAGTCGCCCTCGAACTGCGCCGCGGCAACGACTACTCGCTGCTGGACACCAAGAGCCCCAACCTGACCTACGCGCCCGAGCGCCTGTCGATGGAAAAGGTGGAAGACGCGCCCTTCAGCCCTGCCGACCGCATCGGCCAGTTGACCATGCGCAACCTCGACATCACCGACACGCGCGCCAAGCTGGGCATCTACACCGGTGCAGGGCTGCTGGCGGGTGGCGGGCTGCCCAAGCTGGAAGGCTAAAAGGCCTCCGCCACGCGCAGGAAGCTCGCGAACCGCGGCTTGCCCGAGGGCGTCAGGTCGCGATAGCGGTAGGTGATCGTCGCGCCTATGGGCGGCGGGTCACGACGCTGGGCGTCGGTGAAGCCGGTGCCCAGCTTGAAGTGCAGGCCGTCCGGTGTCTGCAGTTCCAGCGCGCCCAGCTGTCCGGCCAGGCGGCCCTTGCCGGGCTCGTGTCGCACGACGACGGCCTCCGCATCCGCCAGCGGCTTGAGCTTGAGCAGCAGGTCACTGCGACCCGAGGCCAGCGGGGCGTCGGCGCGATGCAGCATCAGGCCTTCGCCGCCGGCGTCGACGACCTGCTTCAGCTTTGCCCGCAATTCGGCGTTCGACTTGAAGCGCTGCTGCTCGACCGGCACGACGACACCACTCGCCAGCGCCTTCAGCTGGTCCGCACGCTGTTCGAACGTGCCCTCGCCCGCCGGGAGCTCGAAGACGCGGTATGTGAGGCTGCGCCAATCCGCATCCAAGGGCTCCGCCCGTCTCACCGCGCCGGATAGCTCATCGAAGCGTCGCCGACCGATCCACAGCTCGCCATCCAGCGGCGTCTTGGGCAGCCCGGCCAGAAACCACGCTGGCGCCGCCACGCTGCGGCCACTGCGAAACCGCAGCGTCGTGCCATCCCAAATCGCCCGCACGCCGTCGAGCTTTTCGCTGACGAGATACGCCTTCGGGTCGATGCCGGGCGGCGCGTTCTTCGCCAGCAACGGCTCCAGCGCCAGCGCGGGTGCGCCCAGGCTGCCAAGCCATGCCAGCAGCACGCGCCGGCTCAGTGTCTGTCCGCTCATCACCATCCTCCCGCCTGGACCGGAGGCTGCATGATCGATCCGGCCTGCCGCTGACGGAAGGCAGGATTCACCTCTCAGACGACGACCGGCTCCGGCTCCAGGCGGATGCCGAAGCGCCCGTAGACGCTCTCCTGGATGGCCCGCGCCAGCGTCACGACCTCCGCGCCACGCGCGTCCGCCTTGTTCACCAGCACCAGCGCCTGCTTCTCGTAGACCGCCGCTCCGCCCACCGTCTTCCCCTTCCAGCCGCAGGCGTCGATCATCCACCCGGCGGCCAGCTTCACGCTGCCGTCGGGCATGGGGTAATGAACGATGCCGGGGTCGCGGCCGATGATGTCCTTGCACTGCTCGGCCGTGACCACCGGGTTCTTGAAGAAGCTGCCGGCATTGCCGATGACGGCAGGGTCCGGCAGCTTGGCGCGGCGCACGGCCACCACCCAGTCGAAGATCTGCCGCGCGCTGGGCGCCGTGATGCCCGTCTCGGCCATCTTGCGCTCCAGCTCCAGATAGCCCAGCACCGGTTGCCAGGGTTTGGGCAAGCGGAACCGCACGCGCGTGATGACGCTCTTGCCGGCCAGGCCGCCAAAGTCGCTGTGCTTGAAGACGCTGTCGCGGTAGCCAAAGCGGCAGACCTCGGCCGGCAGCAGCGCCGGCCTGCCGGTGACCAGGTCCATGACCTCCACGGCCTCCAGCCGGTCCTTCAGCTCGATGCCGTAGGCGCCGATGTTCTGCACCGGGGCTGCGCCACAGGTGCCGGGGATCAGCGCCATGTTCTCCAGGCCCGGGTAGCCGTGGTCCAGCGTCCAGCTGACGAGGTCGTGCCACACGACGCCGGCACCGGCCTCGACGATCCAGGCGTCGTCGCGTTCCTCCAACAGCCGGATGCCGGGAATTTCCACCTTCAGCACCACCGCTTCCACGTCCTTGGTCAACACCAGGTTGCTGCCGCCGCCCAGCACGAACTTGGCCGCGCGGCCCAGTTCCGGGTGGTCAACGACCCGGCGCACGTCGGCCGCCTCGCGGATGCGCACCAACCGCCGGGCCACGGCCGGCAGCGCAAAAGTGTTGTAAGGCTTGAGGTTGACGTCGGTCTCGACCCGAAGACCGGGGGCTTCATTCGAGGGGGGCAAGGCGCTGGTGGGGGTGGCGGGCATGGGAAAATTTTCGCCGATTCATCTACCGGCCCTGCAAATGCCCAGCTTCGACACCGTTCTCGAGCCCGACCACGTCAAGATCCGCAACGGCGTGGACAACAGCATCAAGGAAATCGGCACCCGTTTCGACTTCAAGGGGACCGGTGCCAAGGTCGAGCTCAAGGACAAGGAAATCCAGACCACCGGCGACAGCGAATTCCAGCTGGAGCAGATCGAGGCGGTCCTCTACGGCAAGCTGACCAAGCAGGACGTCGTCATCAGCTTCCTCGACAAGGCCGAGAAGATCGAGAAGCTGGGCGGGGACAAGGTGCGCCAGGTCTACAAGATCAAGGAAGGCATCGAAGCCGCCCTCGCCAAGAAGATCGTCACGTCGCTGAAAGACAGCAAGCTCAAGGTCCAGGCCAGCATCCAGGGCGATGCGGTGCGCGTGACGGGCAAGAACCGCGACGACCTGCAGACCGCCATCGCGCACCTGAAGAAGAATTTCAGTGACACGCCGCTGACCTACAACAACTTCCGCGACTGACCGTGTCTCTTCCCTGGTTCCCGCCGGCCCTGCTCGGCCTGGCCCTGCTGGCCGGGTCGGTGGCAGCCCAACCCCAGCCGCCCGCGCAGGTGCAGCTCAACGGCATGCTGGGCGCCCGCTGGGCCATGTTGATGATCGACGGTGAGGCACGCACGCTCGAGGTCGGCACCAGCGTCAAGGGCGTCAAGCTCCTGTCGCTGGAAGATGGCCGCGCCGTCGTCGACATCGGCGGGCGCCGCCAGACGCTGGTGCTGGGCGCGGCGCCCGCGCGTGTCGTGGCGACCGGCCCCGTGCCACCGCGCCAGATCGTGCTGCCCATGGGCCAGGGCGGCCACTACACGACCATCGGCTTGATCAACGGCCATGTCACCAGCTTCCTGGTTGACACCGGCGCGACCAGCATCTCCATCAGCCAGATCGAAGCCGAGAAGCTGGGCCTGCGCTACCTGTACGGCAAGCGCGTCGTCACGCAGACCGCCAACGGCGTCGTGCCGGCCTATGTGATCGAACTGGCCAGCGTACGCATTGGCGAGGTCGAAGTGCGCGACGTCAGCGCCATCGTCATCCCCGGCCAGATGAGCCACGTGCTGCTGGGCAACAGCTTCCTGAACCGCTTTCAGATGCGGCGCGAGAACGATGTCATGACGCTGGAGCTGCGCTACTGATTTTGGCGACGGGCCGCACCTATCATCCGGCCCCACCCAGCGCCCGATCCCAGCGTCATGACCCATATCTCCGGCCTCACCGAACGCTCCCGCTTCTCGCATCGGCTGACCCGCCTGCTCTGCGCCCTGGTGGTCGCCGGGGTCATGCCGCCGGCTTTGGCCGAGACCGCCAAGGAGAAGGCAGCGCGCTACTACGAGGACGCCCAGAGCCGCTTTGATCGGAAGGACGCGCCCGGCGCCATCATCCAGCTGAAGAATGCGTTGCAGGCCGACAAGTCCCTGCTGCCGGTGCAACTGCTGCTCGGCCGCGCACTGATGATGGATGGCCAGGCGGTGGCTGCCGAGGTGGCCATCACGGAGGCGCTGCGCCTGGGTGTGGACCGCGCGGAAGTCGCCGTCACGCTGGGCCAGTCGCTGCTGGCCCAGGGCAAGCATCAACAGCTGCTGGAGCAGGCTCGCTTGGCGCCCGCCGGCCTGCCCAACAGCGTGCGCCTCAAGGTGCTGCTGCTGCGCGCCAGTGCCTTTACGGACCTCGGCGAGGAAGCCAATGCGCTCAAGGCTATCGAGGAGGCGCGCAGCATCGACCGCAATGCGGCTGAAACCTGGCTCGCGGAAGTGCCTCTGCGCCTGCGCACCCGCCAGTTCAAGGAAGCAACAGCCGCGGCCGACATGGGCATCAAGCTCGCGCCCGAGTCGGCCGAGGCTTACTACCAGCGCGGCACCATTGCACATCTGCGCTCGGACGTCACAGTCGCCATCGACAACTACAGCAAAGCGCTCAGCCTGGACCCCAATCACACGGAGGCGCGCATCACCCGCGCCGGCCTGTACATCGACATGCGCCGTGACGCCGAGGCGCTCGCCGATATCGATGAGGCCCGCAAGCGCTCGCCGAGGGAACCGCGCGCGGCCTACATGAAGGCCGTGCTGCTTGAGCGCGCCGGGGACCGGGTCGCTGCCAAGTCGGCGCTGGGCGACGTGGTCGGCCTGCTCGACCCCGTGCCCATCGAGTTCATCCGTTATCGGCCGCAGATGCTGCTGCTGGCGGGTCTGGCGCACTTCGCACTGGACGAGCCCGGCAAGTCCAAGCCCTTCCTTGAGCTGTTCTATCGCGCACAGCCGGCAACACCGGCCAGCAAGGTACTGGCGCGGATCTACCTGCAGGAGAAAAACGTCGACCGCACGATCGACGTCCTTGAAACCTATCTGCGCGGCTTCCCGAACGACGGCCAGGCGCTGACCCAGCTGTCTTCGGCCTACCTCGCCAAGGGCCGCCCCGCCAAGGCCACGCAGCTGATGCAGGATGCGCTCAAGACCCGTGACGCACCGGAGTACCACACGGCGCTGGGCATTGCGCTGACGCAGGGCGGCGACGACAGCGGCGCCCAGGCGCAGCTGGAGGCGGCTTTCAAGAAAGACCCCCGCCAGATCCAGGCCGGCATGGCCCTGATCCCGCTGTTCCTGCGCGAAAACCAGCCGGCCAAGGCGGTTCAGGTGGCCGACCAACTGCTCAAGCAGCAACCCGGCAACGCGGCAGTGTTGAACCTGGCCGGCATCGCCAAGGCCCAGGCCGGCGACTTTGGTGGCGCAAGGCGCAATTTCGAATCCGCCTATGCGATAGACAGCAAGCAGGTGGCACCGCAGCTCGGTCTGGCCCGGCTGGACATTGCCACCAGCGCCTATGACAGCGCCATGCGTCGCCTCAAGGCCATCCTGAAGGCCGACGATCGCAACATGGAAGCCACCTATGACATGGCCGTGCTGTTGCAGCGCATGGGCAAGCTTGACGAAGCGCAGCGGACGCTGGAACGGGCCGCTGAACTCGCCAGCAAGAGCGACCCGCGCCCGGATTTCGCGCTGATCGAGCTGCACCTGCGGCAGAACCGCCCAAGCGTGGCGCTGGAGGTTGCCAAGGCGCTGCTGTCCAAGCTGCCCGACGATGTCCGTACCTTGCACACCTACGCGCGGGTCCAACTCGCCAATGGTGACAACGCCGGCGCCCGCCAGACGCTGGTCAACGCATCGCGGCGTGCGGGATTCAACGCCGCGCAGCAGGCCGAAGTGGCTGCCTTACAGATCGCGGCTGGCGACGATGCCGCCGCGGCATACGGCCTCGACAAGGCACTTTCCACCAGCCCCGATTTCATCCCGGCCAACGTGCTGCTTGCCGGCCTGGAGCTGCGGCGCAACGAACTGCCGAAGGCCGAGGCGCGCGCGCGCCGAATCATCCAGTTGCAGCCCAAGCTGCCGGTGGGCTACCAGCTGCTGGGCGATATCGCCGGCGCGCGCGGGCAACCCCGCGCGGCGGTCGACGCCTACCGGCAGGCCTTCAAGGCCCAACCCAGCTCGGCCACCGTACTGCCCTTGGTACGCATGCTCAGCGCCCAAGGCGAGGTTGTCGAGGCCCGCAACACCGCCGATCAATGGCTCAAGGCCAATCCGGGTGACCTGGCCGTCCGCAAGGCCTTGGGCGACCACCTGGCGCGCAACGGAGATTTCGCGCGAGCCCGTGTCGAATATGAGGCCGCCATCAAGCTCGTACCGGGCGAGCCAGAAGTGCTGAACAACCTGGCCAACGTGCTGCTCCGTCTCAAGGAGCACAAGGCGGCCATCACCGCCGCCGAGCAGGCGTTGGCGAAGAGCACCAACAACCCCCTGATCATCGACACGCTGGGCTGGGCTCTGTTCCAGGACGGCCAGAACGATGCCGCCTTGATCAAACTGCGTGACGCCCGGTTGCGCGCGCCCGGCAACCCGGAAGTTCGCTACCACTTGGCGGCTGCGCTCGCAAAAGCCGGAAAACGGGCCGAAGCCCGCGATGAGCTCACCTCTGCTTTGAGGGACAGCCCGAATTTCGAAAGCCAAAGTGCGGCAAAAGCCCTGCTGGACACACTTAAGTGAGGGGATCTGTCACCCCCTAATTCCTGTCGGCTTCTCTTACACTGCGTTTCAGCTCGAGGCCCTTCTTCATTCCAAGTGATTGATTCAGAAGGACTTTCATAGCAGTGGCACAGAACCTGCTGATACAGGTTTATCGAATAACTCACACGAAGACAGCCCAAATGAAAATCTGCAACACCCGCGAACTTGCCGCGCAGACCTTGTTGGCCGCCGTGATGGGTGTGGCCGCTGCGCCGAGCATGGCCGCGACCAGCTGGGCGCTGGATGGCTGTACCAACCAGCTCGCCGCCAACACCGGCACTTTCGGCAACAGCTATCAATGCTCAGCAGCAGCCGGCACGAACAAGGTGACCGTCAGCGCTTACGGCGCCAAGTCGACCACGGTGGGCACGACGACGACGACGGTCTACGACGCGGCTTATCTCAAGCAGAACGGCTCCGGCTCCGGCTTCGGCGTGGCCAGCAAGGACGAAGGCATCAACGTCTCGGCTCCGGACCACTCGATGGACAACAACCCGTCCAACGGCGTGCCCGACCTGATCCTGCTGAAGTTTGATACCGCCGTGGCACTCGGCGCCATCACCCTCGGTTGGTCGCAAAGCGACGCCGACATCACGGTGATGGCTTATACGGGTGCTACGCCGCCCATCACGGGCAAGACTGCAGCCAACCTGACGGCCGGTGCTGGTTGGGCCATGATCAGCAACTACGGCGATGCCGACGCTGCCAATGCGACCGGCTACGCCGGCAGCGGTACCGATATCGTTTACGTCAACGGCTCCAACGTGACGTCCAGCTGGTGGTTGATCAGCGCCTACAACTCGGGCTTCGGCGGCGGCAACCTTGACACGCTGACGGACTACGTGAAGCTGATGACGGTTGCCAGCAAGGACGTGGGCAAGCTGCCGGAGCCGACCAGTTTGGCTCTTGCCGGCTTGGCTCTCGCAGGCGTTGCTGGATCGCGTCGTCGCGCAAAGAAGTCGGCTTGATCTAGCTTCAGGCCACCCTGCAAAGGCACTCTTCGGAGTGCCTTTTTGCTTTTTGGCCCCAACTCGCCGCTCTGTCCCTGGCCGGACAGCCAGGATGCGAACGACCGTGCTAAAAGCTCGGCATTCCCATCACGACAACGCAGCGAGACATGGACCTCAATTTCACCGATGCGGAGCTGGCCTTCCGCACCGAGGTGCGCGAATGGGTGCGCGCCAATCTGCCGGCCGACATCGCCCACAAGGTGCGCCAATCGTTGCGCCTGAACAAGGACGACCTGCAGCGCTGGGCCAAGATCCTCGGCGCCAAGGGCTGGCATGGCTGGGCCTGGCCCAAGCAGTTCGGCGGCCCCGGCTGGAACGCCGTGCAACGCCACCTGTTCGAGGAGGAATGCGCCCTCGCCTGCGCGCCGCGCATCGTGCCCTTCGGCCCGGTGATGGTGGCGCCGGTCATCATGGCCTTCGGCACGCCGGAGCAGCAGCAGCGCTTCCTGCCAGGCATCATGAGCGGCGAGGTCTGGTGGAGCCAGGGCTACAGCGAACCCGGCTCGGGCTCGGACCTGGCCTCGCTGAAGTGCCGCGCCGAACGCCAGGGCGACAAATACATCGTCAACGGCCAGAAGACCTGGACGACGCTGGGCCAGTACGGCGACTGGATCTTCTGCCTGGTGCGCACGTCCACCGAAGGCAAGCCGCAGACCGGCATCAGCTTCCTGCTCATCGACATGAAGACGCCCGGCGTCAGCGTCAAGCCCATCATCATGCTCGACGGTGAGCACGAGGTGAACGAGGTCTGGTTCGACAACGTCAAGGTACCGGCCGAGAACCTGATCGGCGAGGAGAACAAGGGCTGGACCTATGCCAAGCACCTGCTCTCCCACGAGCGCACCAACATCGCCGATGTGAACCGCGCCAAGCGTGAGCTGGAGCGGCTCAAGCGCATCGCCAAGGCCGAGGGCCTGATGGACGATGCCCGCTTCCGCGACCAGATCGCGCTGTGCGAGGTCGACGTCGTGGCACTGGAGATGATGGTGCTGCGCGTGCTGTCCGGCGAGCGCACCGGCAAGCAGCCACTGGACGTGGCCGGCCTGCTGAAGATCCGCGGCAGCGAGCTGCAGCAGCGCTACACCGAGCTGATGATGCTGGCCGGCGGCCCGCTGGCCCTGCCCTATATCCACGAGGCGATGGAAGCCGGCTGGCAGGGCGACCAATGGCTGGGCGGCGCCTGGATCGGCGGTGCGTCGCATGCGATCCCGCTGACCGGCAACTACCTGAACGTCCGCAAGACGACGATCTACGGCGGTTCCAACGAAGTCCAGCGCAACATCGTTGCGCAGACCGTGCTCGGCTGATTGGGGAGACAACAAAAATGGATTTCGATTTCTCTGAAGACCAGGAAGCCCTGCGCGACGCCGTGCGCCGCTTTGTCGACAAGGACTACAGCTTCGAGCGCCGCACGCAGATCGAACGCGCCGGTGGCTTCGACCGCGCCGTCTGGGACGGGCTCGCGGGACTGGGCCTCACTGCTCTCGCCGTGCCCGAGGCTCACGGCGGCCTTGGCTTTGGCGCCGTCGACGCCATGGTGGCCATGGAAGAGCTCGGCCGCGGCCTCGTCATGGAGCCGCTGGCGCAGGGCGCGCTGATCGCCCCTGCCCTGCTGCGCCACGCGCCGGATGAACTGCAGGCCAACTGGCTGCCGCGCATTGCCGGCGGCGAAGCCCTCGTCGTGCTGGCCCATCAGGAAGCCAAGTCGCGCTATCGCCTGAACCAGGTCGCCACGCGCGCCGTCGACGGCAAGCTGACGGGCGTGAAGAGCCTGGTGCCAGCCGGTGACGTGGCCGACGCCTTCATCGTGCCGGCCCGCGTGGCCGGCACCGACGATGCGCCGCATGGCGTGGCGCTCTATCTGGTCGAACGCTCGGCCGCCGGCGTGCAGACGCGCTCCTACGCCCTGTACGACGGCTCGCGCGCTGCCGAGGTGCACTTCGACAACACGCCAGCCCAGCTCATCACCGGCCCCGACCAAGGCCTGATGCTGCTGGAACTGGCGGCCGACGTCGGCATCGCGGCGCAGGCCGCCGAGGCCGTGGGCGTCATGGAGAAATACCTGGCGCTGACGGTCGAGTACATGAACACGCGCAAGCAGTTCGGCGTGGCCATCTCCAGCTTCCAGGTGCTCAAGCACCGCATCGCCGACGTGAAGATGCAGCTTGAGCTGGCCCGCTCCATGAGCTACTACGCCACGCTGCGCCTGGGCGACGTGCCGGCCGTGCGCCGCCGCGCGCTGTCGCAGGCCAAGGTACAGCTTGGCAACGCGATGCGCTTCGTCGGCCAGCAGTGCACACAGCTGCATGGCGGCATCGGCGTGACGGACGAGTACGCCGGCAGCCACTACTTCAAGCGCCTGACGGTCATGGAGATGCAGTGGGGCGATACGCTTCATCACCTGGGTGAAGTCAGCGCGCGAATGCAGGACACTGCGGGGGTGTTTGCCTGACCGTGGAGGTCACCCGATGAAGTTCCCTGCCCTGCTGCTGGCGGCCGGCCTGGCCGCCGTCATTCCCCTCAAGGCCCACGCCCAGACGATGAAGCCTGGGCTGTGGGAGTTCAAGCAGACGCCCCAGCTCGACGCGGCGCGCCAGGCCCAGATGGCCCAGGCACAAAAGGCGATGGAAAGCATGCCGGCCGATCAGCGCAAGATGATCGAGCAGATGATGGCCCAGAAGGGCGTCAACGTGAGCATGGCCGGCGGCGTCATCACTGTGAAGGCCTGCATCACCAAGGAGCAGGCCGAGCGCAACATGGCGCCCGTCAACCAGCACGGCAACTGCACCCAGGACGTCAAGCGCAGCGGCAACGTCATCCAGACGCACTTCGTCTGCACCGATCCGGCGTCCGAGGGCGATGCGACCGTCACGCTGCGCGGCAACGACGGCTTCACGAACGACGTCACGATCCGCCACCAGCGCCAGGGCAGGACAGAGACCACCAAGGTCAATGGCGAAGGCCGCTGGCTTGGCGCCGACTGTGGCGACGTGCAGCCGATGAAGTCCCAGGCCAAGCCTTGAAGCAGAAGCTATCGCAGATCCTGTTCAGCCAGGGTTTCGGAACGCGCCGCCTGTGCGCGGGCCTGGTGTGGCACGGTGAGGTCATGGTCAACGGCGAAGTGGTGGAAGAGCCGGACACCGAGTTCGAGACCGAGGGCTTGCGCTTCACGGTCAATGGACAGGAATGGCCCTGCTTCGACAAGGCGCTGATCCTGCTGAACAAGCCCGCGGGCTTTGAGTGCTCGCAAAAGCCCAAGCACCACCCCAGCGTGTTGAGCCTGCTGCCGGCGCCGCTGCGCGAGCGCGGCGTGCAGCCCATCGGCCGGTTGGACGAGGACACGACCGGCCTCTTACTGCTGACCGACGACGGCTCGCTGATCCACAAGCTCACCTCGCCCAAGCACCACGTGCCCAAGGTCTACGAGGCGCGCTGCAAGCACCCGCTGACGCCCGCGATGGTCGAGCAGCTGCTCGCTGGCGTCGAGCTGAAGGAGCCCGAAAGCAAGGTGCCCGGCAAGTTCCAGCGTCCGCCCGAGATCAGCAAGGCCGAAGGCGCCGAGATCGTCGACGACACGCTGCTGCGTCTGACGTTGATCGAAGGCAAGTACCACCAGGTCAAGCGCATGGTCGCCGCCGTGGGCAACCGCGTCGAGGCGTTGCACCGGCCGCAGTTCGGCGCGCTGACGCTGTCGGCCGACCTCAAGCCCGGCGACTGGCGTTGGATCGCGAGCCCGGCGGAGGTCTGGGGCCCATGACGCAGCAGGGACAATGAGCCCGATGCGAGTTTTCAGAGGCTTTCACCACCGCGGCATCGCGCCCGCCTGCGCGCTGACCATCGGCAACTTCGATGGCGTGCACCGCGGCCACCAGGCCATGCTGGCACTGCTGCAGTCCGAGGCCAGGCACCGCGGCCTGCCGAGCTGCGTGCTGACCTTCGAGCCCCACCCGCGCGACTTCTTCGCGGCCAAGGCCGGCAAGCCGGAACTGGCGCCCGCCCGCATCGCGACGCTGCGCGACAAGCTGGGCGAGCTGGAGCGCTGCGGCGTAGACCAGGTCGTCATCCTGCGCTTCGACGAGGCGCTGGCCTCGCTGCCGGCGCAGGATTTCATTCGCCAGGTGCTGGGCGAAGGCCTGGGCGCGCGCTACGTGCTGGTCGGCGACGACTTCCGCTTCGGCGCCAAGCGCCAGGGCGACTACGCCACGCTGGACGCCGCCGGCCAGGCGCGCGGCTTCGACGTCGCCCGCATGATGAGCTACGAGGTGCACGGCCTGCGCGTCAGCAGTTCGGCCGTGCGCGAGGCGCTGGCCGCCGGCGACATGGCGGGCGCCGCGGCGCTGCTGGGCCGGCCTTATGCGATCTCCGGCCATGTCACGCACGGCCGCAAGCTGGGGCGCCAGCTCGGCGAGAGCCAGCCCGGCGCCGCGGACGGCTTTCGAACGCTGAACCTGGGCTTCGGCCACGACAAGCCCGCAGCGAGCGGCATCTTTGCGGTGCTGGTGCACGGCCTCGCGCCCGAGCCGCTGCCCGGCGTCGCCAGCCTGGGCCGCCGGCCCACGGTGGAGGACGCCGGCCGCGTGCTGCTGGAAGTCCATTGCCTGCGCTGGCCCCTCGGCCTTGAGGGGGGCTACGGTAAACTTGCCCGCGTGGAACTGCTGCACAAACTTCGCGACGAAGCCAAGTACGACGGGCTTGACGCGCTGACGGCCGCGATTGCCGCCGACACCGAGGCAGCTCGCGCCTTCCTGGCCACCCACGCCTCTCAGCGCCGCCAGACCACGCGCGACCGAATTTGAAGCGGCTCCCCGCCGCTGTCGTTCCGCCCTCCCCGCCTTTCTGACCGCCAGGCCCGCCGCCTGGCCGCACGCCATGACCACCCCGGACTACCGTTCCACGCTCAACCTGCCCGACACGCCCTTCCCGATGCGCGGCGATCTGCCCAAGCGCGAGCCGGGCTGGGTCAAGGCCTGGGACGAGCAAGGCCTGTACAAGCGCCTGCGCGACGCCAGCTGCGGTCGCCCGAAGTTCGTGCTGCACGACGGCCCGCCCTATGCCAATGGCCAGATCCACATCGGCCACGCGGCCAACAAGATCCTGAAGGACATGATCGTCAAGGCGCGCCAGCTGGCCGGCTTCGACGCGGCCTACATCCCCGGCTGGGACTGCCACGGCCTGCCGATCGAGAACCAGATCGAGAAGACCTTCGGCCGCGGCCTGCCGCGCGACGAGGTGCAGGCCAAGAGCCGGGCCTACGCGACCGAGCAGATCGACGGCCAGCGCACGGACTTCAAGCGCCTGGGCGTGCTGGGCGAGTGGGACAACCCGTACAAGACGATGAACTTCGCCAACGAGGCCGGCGAGATCCGCGTGCTGAAGCGCATGTTCGAGCGCGGCTTTGTCTACCGTGGCCTGAAGCCGGTCAACTGGTGTTTCGACTGCGGCTCATCGCTGGCCGAGTTCGAGATCGAATACGCTGACAAGCAGTCGCCTGCCGTTGACGTGGCCTTCCTGTCGGCCGAGCCCGAAAAGCTCGCTGCCGCATTCGGCGTGCCTGTGCTGACCAAGGAAGCGTTCACCGTCATCTGGACCACGACGCCCTGGACCATCCCGGCCAACCAGGCGCTGAACCTGAACCCCGAGCTGCCCTACGCACTGGTCGATACGCCCAGGGGCTACTTCGTCGTCGCCGAGGCGCTGGTGGAGAAATGCCTGGCTCGCTGGCAACTGGAAGGCAGTGTCGTCGCCACCACGCCGGGCCGTTCGCTGGAGCTGCTGAAGTTCAAACATCCGCTGGCCCACGTGGACCCCGGCTATGACCGCGAAAGCCCCGTTTACCTGGCGGACTACGCGACAGCCGAGGACGGCACCGGCGTTGTCCACTCCGCGCCCGCCTACGGCCTGGACGACTTCCAGTCCTGCGTCGCCCATGGCCTGGCTTTCGACGACATCCTGAACCCCGTGCAAGGCAACGGTGCCTACGCAGCGGACCTGCCGCTGTTCGGCGGCCAGCACATCTGGAAGGCCAACCCCGTCATCGCGCAGGCGTTGCTGGATGCCGGCCGGCTGATGGCGCAAAGCAAGATCACCCACAGCTACCCGCACTGCTGGCGCCACAAGTCGCCTGTCATCTACCGCGCCGCCGCCCAGTGGTTCGTGCGCATGGACGAAGGCGACGGCCTGTTCACGACCAACAAGGCGCCGCAAAGCCTGCGCGAGACCGCGCTGGCCGCCATCGAAGCCACCAGTTTCTACCCCGAGAACGGCCGCGCCCGCTTGCACGACATGATCGCTGGCCGGCCCGACTGGTGCATCTCGCGCCAGCGCAGCTGGGGCGTCCCGCTGCCCATCTTCCTGCACAAGGACACGGGCGAGGCGCACCCCAACACGCTCGAGTTCATCGAGCGCGCCGCGCAGCTGGTGGAGCACAACGGCATCGGGGCCTGGTCCAAGCTGGACGCCGCCGAATGGCTGGGCGACGAAGCGGCCCAGTACACCAAGGGCCAGGACATCCTGGATGTCTGGTTTGACTCGGGCTCCACGTTCGAGCATGTGCTCAAGGGCAGCCACAAGGGCGCCGCGCACGACACCGGCCCCGAGGCCGACCTCTACTTGGAAGGCCACGACCAGCACCGCGGCTGGTTCCACTCGTCCCTGCTGATCGCCTGCGCGCTGTACGGCCGCGCGCCCTACCGGGGCCTGCTGACCCACGGCTTCGTCGTTGACGGCCAGGGCCGCAAGATGAGCAAGTCCATGGGCAACGTGGTCGCGCCGCAGGCCGTGTCGGACAAATACGGCGCCGAGATCCTGCGCCTGTGGACGGCGGCGACCGACTACTCAGGCGACCTCGGCCTGGACGACAAGATCCTGGCCCGCGTGGTGGACAGCTACCGCCGCGTGCGCAACACGCTGCGCTTCCTGCTGGCCAACGTCAGCGACTTCGATCCGGCAACGGATGCCGTCGCGGCTGCAGACCTGCTGGAAGTCGACCGCTACGCGCTGGCCCGCGCCACCGAGCTGCAGGCCGACATCCTGGCCCACTTCGAGCGTTACGAGTTCCACCCGGTGGTCTCGAAGCTGCAGGTCTACTGCTCCGAGGACCTCGGCGCGTTCTACCTGGACGTGCTGAAAGACCGCCTCTACACGACGGCGCCCAAGAGCCTGGCGCGCCGCTCGGCGCAGACGGCGCTGTGGCAGATCACCCAGGCCATGCTGCGCTGGATGGCGCCCTTCCTCAGCTTCACGGCCGAAGAGGCCTGGGCCATCTTCGGCCAGGGCGAGAGCATCTTCACCGAGACGTACTGGGACTTCGGCACCACCGACGCCGGCCTGCTCGCCAAGTGGAACCGCATCCACGAGATCCGCGACGAGGTCAACAAGGCCATCGAAGCCGTGCGCACGACCGGCGCCGTCGGCGCGTCGCTGCAGGCCGAGCTGGTGCTGAAGGTCGACGAGCAGGATCAGGCCCTGCTCGCCAGCCTGGGCGACGACCTGCGCTTCGTCTTCATCACGTCGGCGGTCAAGCTGATGTCGGCAGCGCAGTTCGGCGTCACGGTCACGCCCAGCAGCCACGCCAAGTGCGAGCGCTGCTGGCACTACCGCGCGGACGTGGGCAGCATCGCTGCCCACCCGACGCTGTGCGGGCGTTGCGACAGCAACCTGCACGGTGCCGGCGAGACCCGCACCGTGGCCTGAATTTCGTCAGATGCGGACCGGCACCGGGCCGCCCCAAGCAGGCCCGCAGGCGATGAGCTTGCGGCTCAACACCGCAAGACCGGGCGAGGGGCTCAAGGAAACGCCGGCACGTTCGGCTCCACGCCCTCGAAGTGCGCTTCGGGGTGGGTGCGCGCCAGCAGCTCCTCGATCTCGGTGATGCGCGAACGCGGCACGTCGACGATGAGCAGGTATTGGCCCTCGGCGAGCGCTTGTTCGAAACGTTTCAAGCGCCGGCTGGGCGTGGAGCTGCCGATCATGCTGGACGACCAGGTGCCCAGCATCGCGCCCACGGCCGCCAGGCCGATGACGACGGCCGCGGGCGAGGCCGCGCTGATCGCAAACGCCGCCGCCACGCCGCCCGCCGCGCCCAGGCCCGAGCCGATCAGCGCGCCGGACTGCGCCGCCTCGACAAGGTCCGAGGTCTGCAGCACGTTGGCCGCGTGTAGGCCGTCCATGGACGCCCCCTCGGTCGCGACGAAATGGATGTGGGGCTCGGTGATGCGGGCGAGCAGCAACTCGTCCATCGTGCGCCGCGCGCTGCCCAGGTCGGGCAGCAGCCAATAGATGCGTTTGCGCATGGCGTCATCCTCCAACGGGAAGGGAGAGTTCTTCTTCTACGCCCCTTTCCTACAGGCCACAAGCCCCGGCCCGGGTACATTGGCGCCCCTGCCCGACCCAAGCTTTCGGCTCTAGACCATGCCCTCCCGCTCCTCCGCCGCGCCCGGCCTCACCCAGTGGCTGCTCATTGCCGGCCTCATCATCCTGGCCGACCAGTTCACCAAGATCCTCGTCATCGGCAGCTTCCAGCTGGGTGATGTCCGCCCCGTCACTGGCTTCTTCAACCTGGTGCGCGCCCACAACTACGGCGCTGCCTTCAGCTTCCTGCATGGCGCGTCGGGCTGGCAGCGCTGGTTCTTCCTGGGCCTGGGCCTGGTGGCCGCAGGCTTCATCATCTGGATGCTGCGCCGCCACGGCCATCAGCGGCTGTTCGCCTGGGCGCTGACGCTGATCCTCGGCGGCGCGTTAGGCAACGTCATCGATCGCGCCATCCATGGCTATGTGGTCGACTTCATCCAGGTCCACGCCGGCGGCTGGTTCTTCCCGGCCTTCAACATCGCCGACAGCGCCATCACCATCGGCGCTGTGCTGCTGGTGCTGGACGAGTTGCGCCGCGTGCGGCGCGGCTGACCGCCCTGGGGTTTGCCCGCCGTCGTCGGCGCATTAGTTCACGCATCGGGCTTGTGACAAGAGGTGACAATCGCGCGCCTCTCGCCGACCCCCATGCTTCTCGACTTTGCCAGCCTGAGCCACTACGACTGGCTCGACGTCCCTCTGTGGGTCTTTGACCCCGACCAACAGCGCAACCTCTGGGCCAATGCGGCAGCCCTGCGCTTTTGGCATGCCGACAGCGCCGAGGAGTTCCTGTCGCGCGATTTTTCCGAGCATGGCGACGCCGTACGCGAGCGCCTGGCGGTCACGGCGGCCGACCATGCCCAGGGCAAGATCGTCCGCGAGCAATGGACGCTGTACCCCAAGGGCGAGCCCACCACGGTGATGCTGGTGTCGCGCGGCATGCGCACGCCGGAGCGCCGCCAGGTCATGCTGTTCGCGGCCGACTCGCTGGGCGGCGGCGCCGACCTGGCCATGCTGCGCGGCGTGGAGGCCCTGCAGCACACCTCCGTGCGCATTGCCGTCTTCAGCCTGGAGCGCGGCGAGCTGCTGATGCGCAACCCCGCTGCAGCCGTCACCTTCGGCGACACGCCGCCGGCCGCCGGCGGCAGCGAGTTCAGCCGCCTGTTCGCCCACGCGCATGACGCAGACGGCACCCTGGGCCGCGTGCAGCGTGGCGAGACCTGCCGCCAGGACGTCGAACTGCAGACGCTGGCCGGCCCGCGCTGGCATGCGCTGGACGCGCGGCCCATGCGCGACCCGGTCACCGGCGACACGGTCATGCTTTTCAACGCCCGCGACATCGCCGACCTGAAGGCCAGCCAGGCCGCCCTGGTCGCCGCACGCGAGGCCGCCGAGGCCGCCAGCCAGGCCAAGAGCAGCTTCCTGGCCAACATGAGCCACGAGATCCGCACGCCCATGAACGGCGTGCTGGGCCTGACCGAGCTGGTGCTGCAGACCGACATGGACGAGCGCCAACGCCGCTTCATCAGCATGGCCCACGACTCGGCCAAGGGCTTGATGACCATCATCAACGACCTGCTGGACGTGGCCAAGATCGAGGCCGGCCGCATCGTCATCGACGAGCAGCCCTTCTGCCTGCACGACTGCCTGACCGAGTCGCTGCAGCCGCTGCTGCTGCAGGCACATGCCAAGGGCATACAGCTGAATGCGCGCGTGCAGCCCAGCGTGCCGCAGCAGTTCGTCGGCGACGCCGTGCGGCTGCGCCAGGTGCTGATCAACCTGATCGGCAACGCGCTCAAATTCACGGAGCACGGCGAGGTGCGCATCGAGATCGCGCTGGCCGATGCGCTGGCGGACGATGCCGCCGACAGGCTGCGCCTGCGCATCGCCGTGACCGACACCGGCATCGGCATGACGCGCGACCAGATCGGCCAGATCTTCGACCCCTTCACGCAGGCCGACGGCAGCATCACGCGCCGCTACGGCGGCACGGGCCTGGGCCTGACCATCGTGCAGCGCCTCGTCGGCCTGATGGGCGGCGAGGTGCGCGTGGAAAGCGAGCCCGGCGTCGGCTCCAGCTTCAGCTTCGAGATCGCGCTGGGCTACGAGGCCCAGCAGATCGACGAACGCCGCAGCGCCTGAGGCCGCTCAGGGCAGCAGCACGGCGCTGCCGACGAGCCGGCGCGCCTCCAGGTCGCGGTGCGACTCGGCCACGTCGCCCAGCGCATAGCGCTTGTCGATGCGGATCTTGACCTGGCCGCTGGCCACCATGTGGAACAGGTCGTCGCCCATGGCCTGCGTGGCCTCGCGACTGGCGATGTGCGTGAACAGCGTCGGCCGCGTGACATACACCGAGCCCTTGGCCGCCAGCGTGCCGATGCTGAGCGGCGGCACCGCGCCCGAGGCCGCGCCGAAGCTGGCCAGCAGGCCGAACGGCGCCAGGCTGTTCAACGAGCCCTCCCAGGTGTCGGCACCCACCGAATCGTAGACGACCTTCACGCCGCGGCCGCCTGTGATCTCGCGCACCTTGGCCGCGAAGTCGGCGTCGGTGCGGTAATTGATCGCGTGCGCCGCGCCGTTGTCCAGCGCCAGTTGGCATTTCTCGTCGCTGCCCGCCGTGCCTATCAGTTGCAGGCCAAGCGCTTTGGCCCATTGGCAGGCAATCAGGCCCACGCCGCCCGCCGCGGCATGAAAGAGCACGAAGTCCCCGGCCTGCAGCCCGCCCTGCGGCAGCGTCTTGCGCAGCAGGTATTGCACCGTCAAGCCCTTGAGCATCATGGCCGCGCCGGTCTCGAAGGAGATCGCGTCGGGCAGCTTCAGCACACACTTGGCCGGCATCACGCGCGCCGTGGCGTAGGCGCCGGGCGGCTGGCTGGCATACGCCGCGCGGTCACCCACCTTCAGGTGCGTGACGCTCTCGCCCACCGCCTCGACGACGCCCGCGCCTTCCATGCCCAGGCGCGCCGGCAGCGGCAGCGGGTAGGTGCCGTTGCGGTGGTAGACGTCGATGTAGTTCAGCCCGCAGGCCTCGTGGCGGATGCGGATCTCTCCCGGCCCGGGCGCGCCGACCTCCACGTCCACCAGCTTCAGCTGTTCGGCCCCGCCTGGGGCTTCGATGACCACGGCTTTGTCATTCATGCGGCGTCTCCTGTTCAGAGGCGGTATCGTGCCAGCCCTTTGCCCAGCGCGCCGCCACGAATGAAGCTGACCCCACGCCTTGCCCTGCTGCTGACCGTGCCACCCCTGCTGTGGGCCGGCAACGCCGTGGTCGGCCGGCTGGTGCGCAACGACATTCCGCCGATGACGCTGAACGCGCTGCGCTGGGCGCTGGCGCTGCTGCTGCTGGCGCCGCTGGCCTGGCGGCTGCTGGCCGACCCACGCGAAGCGCTGAAGCGCTGGCGCGGCCTGGCCTGGCTGGGCTTCCTGGGCATGGGTTGCTACAACGCGCTGCAATACCTGGCGCTGCACACGTCGTCGCCGCTGAACGTGACGCTGATCACCGCCAGCATGCCGGTGTGGATGCTGGGCGTGGGCGCCGTGTTCTACGGCGTGAAGCCGACGCGCCGCCAGCTCGCGGGCGCCGGGTTGTCGCTGCTGGGCGTCGCGCTGGTCATTGCGCGTGGCGACCCGGCGGCGCTTCTGGCCGTGCACTTCGTACCGGGCGACCTGTTGATGCTGCTGGCCATCTTCACCTGGGCCGTCTACTCGTGGATGTTGTCGCGACCCATGAAGGGCCTGCGGCCCGGCGAAAAGCCAGACTGGAACTGGGCCGAGTCGCTGATGTCGCAGCTGATGTTCGGCGCGGTGTTTGCCGGCGCGGCCGCAGGCGTGGAGCAGGTCGTCGCACCGGCCGCCATCCACTGGAGCCCGATGCTGGCGGCGGCGCTCGTCTACGTGGCCGTCGGCCCATCGCTGATTGCCTACCGCTGCTGGGGCGTGGGCGTGGCCGAAGCGGGGCCAGCGCTGGCGGCCTTCTTCGTCAACCTGACGCCGGTGTTCGCCGCCATCATCTCGGCCGCGCTGCTGGGCATCGCGCCGGCCTGGTACCACGGCGTGGCCTTCGCGCTGATCGTGGCGGGCATCGTCGTGTCGTCACGCTGATGCAGGTGCTGCACGCCGACAACCGCCTGGTCGTCATCCACAAGCCCGCCGGCATGCTCAGCGTGCCCGGCCGCACGGAGTCCGACTGCGCCAGTGCGCGCGTGCAGGCGCTCTACCCGGACGCGCTCATCGTGCACCGGCTGGACCAGGCCACATCCGGCCTGTTGCTGTTCGCGCGTGGCGTCGAGGCGCAGCGCGAGCTGAGCGCCGAGTTCGCCGAACGCCGCGTCGGGAAGGGCTATGTCGCCATCGTCGCCGGCCGTCTCGACGGTGAAGGCCTCATCGACCTGCCGATAGGCGCCGACTGGCCCAACCGCCCGCGCCAGCAGGTCGACCACGCGCATGGCAAGCCGTCGCAGACGCGCTGGCGAGTGCTGGCGCATGAAGGGCCCCACACCCGCGTCGCGCTGGACCCGCTGACCGGCCGCACCCACCAGCTGCGCGTGCACCTGGCCGCGCTGGGCCACGCCATCCTGGGCGACACGCTGTACGCGGCGCCCGACATCGCCGCGGCCAGCCCGCGGCTGCTGCTGCATGCCCACGAACTGCGCGTAAGCGGCAAATACTTCACTTGCCCGGCGGAGTTCTAGCGCGAGCCCGCGCGGACACGTCCCTAACATTTTCGACTGCTTGTTGCCGCGCGCCGCGCTGCAACGCCACAAGCCTGCTCGCACGGTGCACGGGCTTGGAGGCAAGTCTGAAGAACAAGGCGACGTATGAAGAATTCCGTGAGGTGGATGCGGATCGTGCTGTGCATGGCCATCGTATTGCCGCCAGTTGCCCGCGCGCAGGAGGCCGACCCGGCGGTCTGGGGCGTCTATGCCCGCCTGCTGGGGGCCAAGATGGCGTGGGAGAAGACCGCGGCGCTGACTTACACCTGGTATTGGAATGGCGCAAAGACGGCCATCGTCGAAGACCAAGGCCAGAGCAACCTGGACACCGGCGAGATCAAGTCGCTCGGCGGCGGAAGGCTGGCCCGTTACGTCAAGGATGAGCTGCTCTGGACCGGCAGCATCCAGCCCGACGGCTCGGTCATCTGGAAGCCGGAGGGTGGTTTTTTCACAGGCCGCGGCGGCGGCCCGTTCCGGGTTCGTCTGCAGGGCGATTCGATGCTCGTGCAAGAGGGCGTGACCCTGGAGAACGGGCGGGTCACCAGCAGCTCGGTCTGGCAGCGCTGGGTCGGCAGCCTGCCCGCCCCGATGCCCGTGGTCGCGGCTGCATCGGCGCCCGAGGCAGCGGCATCGTCTGCGCTGGCCGTGGCGGATGCCCAGCCCGCCGAAGAAAGGGCGGGGCCGCGCGCGCTGTCAGCAGCCGACCTCGCCAAGCTGCAGGCCAGCATGGTGCGCGACAAGCAGCTGCGCGCCGAGACGCTCAAGCGCCAGGCCGAGGAAGCGCGCCAGCAGGAAATCGCCCGGCGCCAGCAGGCCGAGTTCGAAGCCCAGATGGCGGCGCAGCGCGCCGAGGCAGAACGCCAGGCGCGCGCCGAGGAGCGCGAATCCGACAACGCGTTTGCGAGCGCGCTGATGGGCGGCCTGAACACCTTCAAGAACGAGATGGCCAAGAACCAGGCGCAGCAAGCGCAGCAGGCGGCCTTCGTCGCCAACCTGCAGCGCCAGCAGCAGGCCAACGATGCGCGCCAGCGCGAGCAGGAGCGCCAGCGGCAGGTGGCGGCGCAGGAGCAACTGGCGGCCCGCCAGCGAGCTGCTGCTGCTGCGGCGGCGGCAACCCCGCAGCAGCCGGCCGCGCTGGCACAGCAGCCGCGCCAGTTGACCGTTGCCGGCAACAGCACGGCAGGCAACACGACGAACCGCACGACGCCGACGCAGCCGGCCCCGGCGAGCAAGGCCTACGACCCCGAGAAGGAGTTGCGCGAGAACGCCGCGGCAGACCGCCTGCGACGCCAGCAGATCGCCGATTACCAACGGTCCCAGCAGCAGGCGAATCAGCCGCCCCAGAACACGACGACCGTCGCATCGAACACGGCGTCCAAGGCCTTGCCGACCGCCACGCCGACATCGACGCATAGTGGACCCGACGCGTCGAAGTCGTCCTGCCGCGTCGAACGCAACACGACCATGGCCGTGGGCCGCAACAAGACCGAGGAGTCGACGCGCGCGGATGTTCAGGCGATGGCGGCCCGGCAGTGCGGGGGCAAGGGCCAGCTCGGCCCGATGCAGTGCTCGTCCTACAAAGACATCTCGATCGACAGCCATGGCCAGCAGCACGACCTCGGCACACGGACCTATGACTGCACCGCCGTGGTGGACTGCGGCACCACGCGGGACATTTGCTACGGCGGCCCGGGACAAGGCTCCGCTCAGTGACACCGCCTTCGACAGTCCATCAATCACGACAACGAGAAATTCAATGACCAACAAGACGCAATGGATGGTCGGCCTCAGCGCCCTCGCCTCGGCCCTGTCGTCCCCGCTGGCCCTGGCCCAGCAGACCGAGCCTGCGCAAGCCAAGCCCCAGGCCGGCCAGACCGCGGAAGGCGCGCAGCGCTTCCTGGCGGCCGTTGTCAAGAAGGGCAATGCCACGACGTGGTTCGTCGATGCGCAAGGCCGCACCAACCACGTCCGCGGCAAGGCCAGCAAGACCACCACTTACATTGGCCTCATCAGCAACGACGAGGAGAAGTCGGAGCGCGTCGTCGAGAAGCAGCTGCCGGCTTTCACCGTCACGGAGATCGACACGCTGGCCACCAGCGGCAAGACGGACGCCTGCCTGACCCGCATCAGCAAATGGGAGTTCGGCGCCCAGCTGACCGAAAACCGCACCTGGAACACGACCAACGAAGGCATCCTGGTCGACATGCCCATCGTGCATGTCGAGAACAGCACCTACGAGCCGGCACCGGAGCTGAACTCGCCGCATTGGATCGACTGGCGCAACGTCAAGCTCAGCCGCTCCACGAACGGCGCGCAGATGACCGCGTCATTCAAGGAAAAGACCTTCTGGGTCCATCTGGCGTTCGCCGGTGAAGCGGAGTTGGTGGACCGCGTCGAGTACGCGATGAAGTTCCTGAAGCTGAGCTGCGACGACACGACCGCGACCGGCTTCTGATCCCCACCAACCTCGGGCGCCAGCGATGACCTCCGCACCACGAACACCAGGCACACACCGCTTGCCCTTGATGGCGCTAAGCCTGGCGCTGGCGGCGCTCACGGCACAGGCCCAACCCGCACAGACCGCCGACGGCGCGCAGAAGTTTCTTGCGACGCTGGTCGCCAAGGGCAATGCCACGGCGTGGTTTGTGGATGCCCAGAACCGGCGCAACCACGTTCGGACCATGGCGAAAGTGACCACGGTCGAATTCGCCGCCGTGTTCTTCGACGACCCTGTGGATTGGCAGAAGCCGATCGAGAAACAGCTGTTGCCGTTCACGGTCAGCGAGATCGACACGCTGGGGCCGAAAGGCAAGCCGGACGCCTGCATGACCCGGCTCGCCAACTGGGCCGTGAATGCGAACGAGCAGGTGGTCGAAACCCAGACCTGGCGCACCACGAAACCGGGCGTTCTGAAAGACAGGCTGTACGAACACCGGCTGACCGGCACCCACGAGCCGTCGCCCGAGTTGCGGGCGCCGCACTGGATCGACTGGCGCAACGTCACGCTGGCCCGCTCGCCGGAGGGCACGCAGATGACGGCGTCCTTCAAGGAGAAGGACCTCAGCGTCAACCTGGGCTTCACCGGCGAGACGGATCTCATCGACCGCGTCGAGTACGCGATGAAGTTCCTGAAGCTGAGCTGCGACGACAGCACCGCCACCGGCTTCTGACGCCTGCGGCGGCGGGCCGCTAGAGTCGGCCCATGCACCTCTACATCGTCACCGGCAGCTCGCGCGGCCTGGGCGCCGCCCTCGTCGAACAACTGACCCAGCCCGGCCACACCGTCATCGGCATGGCGCGCGGCCTCAACCCGGCGCTGAAGGCCGAGCAATGGACGCTGGACCTGGCTGACCCGCTGCCCGCCGCCGAGCGCCTGCAGGCCTGGCTGCGCGCCCACACCGGCTGGACCAGCGCCACGCTGGTCAACAACGCCGCGCTGCTGAGCGAACCGGGGCCGCTGGCGGCGTCGGACCTGCACAGCCTGTCCGCCGCGCTGCGCGTCGGCCTGGAGGCGCCCACGCTGCTGAGCCGTGTCTTCCTCGCCGAAACGGCCGGCGTGCCGCAGCGCCGCCTCCTGAACATCTCCTCGGGCCTGGGCCGCCGCGCGATGGCCGGCAGCGCCGCCTATTGCGCCGTCAAGGCGGGGCTGGACCACCTCAGCCGCGCGCTGGCGCTGGAAGCCCCGGACGTGGGCGTCGTGTCGCTCGCGCCCGGCGTCATCGACACCGACATGCAGGTGCAGTTGCGCGCTGCCGACCCTGAGCGTTTCCCCGAGCAGGCGCGCTTCCAGGGCTTGCAGGACGGCGGCCAGTTGCAGACGGCCGAGGCCACGGCAGCGGCCATTGTTCGGTTTCTCCTGCGGCCAGACTTCGGAAAAACCGTCGTCGCGGACATCCGCGAGGGTTGAAAATGCACCGGCGAGCCACCACGTGTGGTCTCGTTTCCCCACTCTCTGGAGACTCTCCTTGAACCGCATCCTTGCGCTCTGCCTGGCCACGCTGCTGGCCTTCGCCCTGCCTCTGCACGACGCCGAGGCCAAACGTCTGGGCGGCGGCGGCATCAAGCGCAGCGTGCCGACCCAGACCGCGCCGCAGACGCCGCCGGCCCAAACCCCGCAGCAGGCCGCGCCGGCCAAGCAGGCCGCCGCCACGCCGGCTGCGCCTGCCGCCGCGCCCAAGCGCTCCTGGCTGGGCCCCATCGCCGGTATTGCCGCCGGCCTGGGCCTGGCCGCGCTGGCGAGCCACTTCGGCTTTGGTGGTGAACTGGCCAACATCATGACCATGGTGTTGCTGGGCCTGGTGGCGGTGTTCGTGATCCGCTTCCTGGTGCGCCGCTTTGCTGCGCCCAAGCCGCAACTGGCCGGTGCCAATGGCGCCCATTTCCAGGCCGAACCGGCGTGGAACGCGCAGCCCGCCCCCGTCGCTGCCGCCCAGCCGCTGGCGGGCGCACCGGCCGACTTCGACGCGGCCGGCTTCGAGAAGCTGGCCAAGCAGGTCTTCATCCGCCTGCAGGCCGCCAACGACGCCGGCGACCAGGCCGACCTGCGCCGCTTCACGACGCCGCAGATGTACGCCAGCATCCAGCACGACCTGCTGGAGCGCGGCGGCAAGGCGCAGCGCACCGAGGTGCTGCAGCTGGACGCCCGCGTCGTGGAGGTCGCCACCGAAGGCGGCGAGCAGATCGTCTCGGTGCGCTTCTGGGGCCTGGTGCGCGAAGCCAGCGAGCAGGCCGCCGAAGACTTCGACGAGATCTGGCACCTGGTCAAGGCCGGCGACGGATGGCTGATCGCCGGCATCCAGCAGACGGCATGACCCAGGTCACAGCGGGTTAGACCCGAGTCTGACCCGCACGAGAATGGGCGCTTCGAGCGCCCATTTTTCTTTTGAGGCCCCCCCATGATTCGTCTGCGTCTTTCCCTCTGCGCCGTCGGCGCCACATTGCTGGCCGCCTGCGCCGCTCCGCCCGCGCCGCCGCCGGTGTCCTCGGCCGTCATCGCGCCCAATGCCAACCTGGTCGTGCAAGGCATCCCGGCGGTGCCGCAGAGCCTGGCCGATGCCATCGGCCGCTACAACGATTTCCGCGGCCATGCCTTCTCGGACTGGCACCCGACGCAACGCGAAATGCTGGTCAGCCACCGCAAGGCGGGGGCCAACACGGCGCAAATCTTCCGCGTCACGTCGCCGCTCGCCGAGGGCGAACAGCTGACGGACGGCGCCGACCCGGTGGCCCGCGCAACCTATGAGCCGCGCACCGGCAAGTACATCGTCTTCGAGCGCGCCACCGGCGGCAACGAGGTCGGGCAGATCTATCGCCTGCCGCTCGGCCAGGCGGGTGCCCAGCCCGTGCTGCTGACCAGCCCGGACGAGCGCCATGCGATCAACACCTGGCTGCGCAAGAGCGGCCAGCTAATCTACTCGTCCGTGCCCATCGACCGCACGGCCCAGGGCGGCACGCGCACCAGGATCACGACGACCTTCTGGCTGATGGACCCCGAGAAGCCCGAGGGCCGGCGCAAGCTGGCCGAGCTGGACGGCGGCGGCTGGTCGGCCAGCCGGCCCTCGCCCGACGAGAGCCGCGTCTCGCTGACGCGCTACCTGTCGGCCAATGAGTCGCAGGTCTGGATGATGGACCTGGCCAACGGCGCGACTAAACAGGTCGTGCCGGCGGCCGGCAGCCAGGAGGCCAAGGCCACCTACTCCCCGGCCGGCTGGGCGCCCGATGGCCGCTCGCTGTGGATCGCCAGCGACCGCGCCGGCGAGTTCCGCGAGCTGATGAAGCTGGACCTGGCCAGCAACCGCATCGACCGCGTCAGCAGCCACATCCCCTGGGATCTCAGCGGCGTCACGCTGACGGAGGACGGCAGCAAGCTGGCCGCGCAGTTCAACGTCGATGGCCGCGACGAACTGCATTTCTTCGATGCCGCGACGGCCAAGGAAGTGCCCGCCCCGGGCGCGCTGCCCAACGGCAACGTGGGCGCGGCGTCCTACCACCGCAGCCGCGGCGAGCTGGCCTTGTCGATCAGCAACGCCCAGGGCCCCAGCCAGATCTATTCGCTGGGCACGGACGGCAAGCTGCAGCAGTGGACGCGTGCCTCGGCCGCGCCGGGCATGGACACGTCGGGCTTCAGCGAGCAGAAGATCGTGCGCTGGAAGAGCTTCGACGGCACGACCATCTCCGGCATGCTGACCGCGCCGCCCAAGAAGTTCAGCGGCAAGCGCCCGGTGCTGATCTCCATCCACGGCGGCCCCGAGTCGCAGGCCAGCTTCGGCTTCCTGGGCCGCAACGCCTACTTCGTGCAGGAGCTGGGCATGGCGCTGATCCAGCCCAACGTGCGCGGCTCCAGCGGCTACGGCAAGAGCTTCCTGGCGATGGACAACGGCTTCAAGCGCGAGGACTCGGTCAAGGACATCGGCGCGCTGCTGGACTGGATCGCGACCCAGCCAGACCTCGACGCGTCACGCGTGCTGGTCACCGGCGGCAGCTACGGCGGCTACATGACGCTGGCCGTGTCGACGAACTACGCCGACCGCATCGCCGGCGCCATCGACGTGGTGGGCATCTCGCACTTCGTGACCTTCCTGAACAACACCGAGAGCTACCGCCGCGACCTGCGCCGCGTCGAATACGGCGACGAACGCGACCCGGCGATGAAGGCCCACCTGGAGAAGATCTCGCCGCTGACGAACGCCGCGCGCATCAAGAAGCCGCTGTTCGTCATCCAGGGCAAGAACGACCCGCGCGTGCCCTACACCGAGGCCGAGCAGATCGTCGCCACCGTCCGCCAGGGCGGCACGCCGGTGTGGTACCTGCGCGCCGAGAACGAAGGCCATGGTTTCCAGAAGAAGGACAACCAGGACTTCCAGTTCTACGCGACGGTGTTGTTCATGCAGCAGACGGTATTGAAATAGGTCGGCCATAGCCCGGCGGCAGTGGCCAGGTCTCTGGCGTCGGCGCGGCCCGCCCGGCCCAAGACCGGGCGGTGATCCAGCCGCCATGCCCCACGGCCAGCACGCAGGACGGCTGCCAGGCGGCGGCGCGCGCCAGCAGCGCGGCAACCGACTCACCGCCATCGAAGTCGAAGCCGCAAAAGTTGGCCATCCAGCGGTCGAACGCTACCGGCGGGACGGCGCTCCACGCCTTGCCGTCCCAGGCGCCGAAGTTCATCTCGGCCAGCGCCGCGTCGATCCGCCAGCGGAAGCCCCAGCGCTTCAGCCAGCGGCCCACTGCGGCGGCACGTGCCAGCGGCGACGTGACGACCTCGCGCGGCAGGCCATGATGGCGCGCGTGAGCGCGGATGCGGTGCGCCAAGCGCTTGGCCTTGCGTGGGTCCACCGGAAGATCGGTACGCCCGCCGATGCAACGCCCTGCCGTGCCACGCGGCTTGGGGTGGCGCCAGATCGTGAACGCCGCCATCAGAACGCAGCCGTGAAGGCCAGCAGCACGGCAATCTCGGCGAGTTGCTCGGTGGCACCCAGCCCGTCGCCGGTGTAGCCGCCCAGGCGGCGCTTGAGCCACTGGCGCATCACGAGCGCCACCAGTGCGGCCGCCGCAACCGAAACCAGCAGCTTGGGCAGGTAGACGCCCATGCCCGCTAGCGTGAGCGCCAGCAGCCCGCACCAACCCAGCGCGATGCCGAAGTTGCGCGACGCGACGGCCAGCGCGAGCGGCTTGGCCTTGGCATGCTCGGCGTCGCCGCCATAAGGCAGGCTGACCATGACGCCCACGGCCGCAGCGCGGGCGAAGGCATGGCTGGCCAGCAGCGCGGCGACCACGCCCAGCGTCGGCCGCGTCGCCAGCACCGCCAGCAGCGCCGCGCGCAGCAGCAGCGACAGCCCCAGCGCCAGCGCGCCATAACTGCCGATGCGCGAGTCCTTCATGATGACCAGCGCCTTGTCGCGCGGCACGACGCCGCCCAGTGCGTCGAAGGTGTCGGCCAGGCCGTCCTCGTGGAAGCCGCCGGTCAGCGCGACGGTGGCCGTCAGCGCCAGCACGGCGGCGACCCAGGCCGGCCAGAGCTGCGCAGCACCCAGCAGCACCAGCGCACCCACCGCCCCCACCAGCACACCGACGAGCGGGAAGTGCCGCACGCAGTCATTCAGCCAGGCCGGCTCGAAGCGACCCAGCTGCACAGGCAGCCGCGTCAGGAACTGCAGCGCGACAAGGAAGAGCCTCACCGGCTACTCGCGGTTGCTGACGCCGGCGCTGTCGAAGCTGGCCATGTCGGCCAGCAGCGCGCAGGCCGCCGTCAGCAGCGGCCAGGCCAGCGCGGCACCACTGCCCTCGCCCAGGCGCAGGTCCAGGTCCAGCAGCGGGCGTGCATCGAGTTGTTGCAGCCAGCGCGCATGCGGCCCCTCGGCCGAGCGGTGTGCAAACACGCAGGCTGGCAGTACGCCGGGGCGCAGTGCCTCGGCCAGCGCAACGGCAGCCGTCGTGATGAAGCCGTCGACGAGGACCACGCGCCGCTGCGCCGCGGCGGCGATGACGCTGCCGGCCATCGTGACGATCTCGAAACCACCCAGTGCCGCGGCCATCTGCAGCGGCGTCTGCGCCCCTGCATTGGCAGCCAGCGCCTGTTGCAGCACGGCCAGCTTGCGTGCCAGGCCGGCGTCATCCAGCCCGGTGCCTCGGCCGACGCAATCCGCCAGCGGCAGGCCGGTCAGGCGCGCCATCAGCAGGCTGGCCGAGGAGGTGTTGCCGATGCCCATCTCGCCCAGCAGCAGCGCGTTGCCGGGCAGGCGCTCGACCAGGGCCATGCCGTTGCGCAGCGCGCGCTCGGCCTGTTCGGTCGACATGGCCGGGCCGACGCTCGCATCGGCAGTGCCGGCGGCAATGCGCAGGTCCACGGCGCCGTCGGCCAGCGGCGCATCGACGCCGCAGTCGGCAATCGTCAGCGCCAGGCCTTGCTGGCGCGCCAGCACCGACACGGCCGCGCCGCCGGCCAGCATGTTGGC
This sequence comes from Roseateles sp. P1_C6, assembly GCF_056406315.1. Taxonomy (NCBI): domain Bacteria; kingdom Pseudomonadati; phylum Pseudomonadota; class Betaproteobacteria; order Burkholderiales; family Sphaerotilaceae; genus Roseateles; species Roseateles sp. P1_C6. The sequence goes on along the minus strand of NZ_JBFUAK010000009.1, from coordinate 95,188 downwards.
CACCATTTGCGGCGTGACCTCGCGCGGATAGGCCGACACGCCGCGCCGGGACAGGCCATGGTCGGCCGCGAAGACGACGAGTTGGGGCTCGCGCAGCGCAGGCCGCTCGACGCCCTGGATCAGCGCCAATTGCAGCGCCAGCGCCTCGATGCGGCCCAGTGCCCCCAGCGGCTTGGTCTTGTGGTCGATGGCGTGCTGCACGCGCGCGTTCAATTCAGGCTCGGCCAACGCCGGCAAGTCAGGAAACATCATCGGGTGGGTGGTCGGCGGTCAGCCGACGAGATTGGCCAGGGTCAGCAGGGCCAGCAGCAGCATCCACAGCACGACGGAACGCCAGACCAGGCCCACGACGCTCTGCAGATGGCCCAGCTGGGGTGGCGCGCCGGACGTCGAGCCGGCCGCGCCGGTGGCATCGGGCTCCGAGCCGGCATCAAAGGTCTTGCTGCGGTCCGGCGTGATGCCAGGCGCTGCCGCGCCGCCCAACTGCAGCCCCACTGCGCCAGCGGCAGACGCCAGGATGATGCCCTCGTTGGGATGCAGCCACAGGCTGGCATCGCGGCGCCAGGCGTTCACGGCCTCCTCGAAGTTGCCGACGATGGCAAAGCCGGTGGCCGTCAGCCGCGCGGGCAGGTGGTCAATCAGCGTGAAGGCCTGGCGCGACAAGGCCAGCAGGCGCGGATTGGTCGGCGCATCCAGCGTACGGCTCTTGAAGGCCCAGTAGCGGCCGGCGAACTCGGCCATGCGATACAGCACGGCGCCGGCCGGGCCCAGGCCGATGGTCGAGCAGACGATGAACCAGAAGAACACGCCGAAGACATGCCGGTGGGCAGCCAGCAGCGAATGCTCGATGACGTGGCGGATCAGCTCGGTGCGCGGCAGCTCGCTCGCGTCCAGGTGCCGCCACTCGGCCAGCAGTTGACGCGCGGTCGCGTCGTCGCCGCGCTCCAGCGCGTCACGGATGTCGGTGAAGTAGTGGCTGAACTGCCGGAAGCCCAGCGTGAGGTACAGCACCAGCACGTTCAGCCCAAGCGCCAGCAGCACGCTGAAGTGGCGCAGGGCCACGTAGAGCAGCGCGACGACCAGACCCGGCACCAGCACCGTGATGGCCCAGACGATGGCGGCATGGTGCTCGTCACCGGCGTCGAAGTTGCGGCCGGTCCAGCGCACCCAGCCGATGACCGACTGATGCACGCGGTTGCCATGCCTCAGGGGCTTGAGTTGCTCACACAACAGGGCCAGCAGCACCGCGAAGAAATTCATGGGCCGGGATGATAGTGGCGCGATCAGGTGGCGCTGAGCAGACGGTAGAAGTTGCGCAACATCGCGGCCGTCGCGCCCCAGATGAAGTACTCGCGTTCCGGCCCCTGCCAGGGCATGGAAAGGAAGCGGCGCTCGCTGCCGGCGAACTCGAAACGATGATGGCGGTGGTGGGCCGGGTTCATCAGAAAGGACAGCGGCACCTCGAAGGCTTCAGCCACCTCGAAGTCGTCGAGCTTGAGCGTGAAGCCCGGTTCGACGAGGGCCACGACCGGCGTGACCTGGAAGGCCGTCACTGTCGAATAGACCGGCAGCTGGCCGATGACCTCGATGAAGCGGCGCGCCAGGCCAATCTCCTCCTCGGTCTCGCGCAGCGCGGTCGCCACGGGGCCGTTGTCCTCGGGCTCGACGCGGCCGCCGGGGAAGCTGATCTGGCCGGCATGGTCACGCAGATGGTCGGCACGGCGGGTCAGCAGAAGGCTCAGGCCGGCGTCGTGCTGAACCAGCGGGATCAGCACAGCCGCGCCCGATGGCTCACGACCGGGGAAGAGACCGCCATCGCCGGGGAACTCGGGCGTCCAGGCCGACAAGGCCGCCAGCCGACCGCGGATGGCCTCGGCGGTCAACGCGGCCGCGGACACGGCGGGCAGGTGGTCGTCGACGCTCGTGACCGGCACGAGCTGGGGTTGCGTGATCGCGGGACGGGTCATTCAGCCAGCATAGGACGACGCCAATGAAAAAGCCGCCGGGAGCGGAGCTCCGGGCGGCCTTGCCGTGGAAAGCAGGCGAATTGGGCCAGCTTTTGTCTGCGTTAACGGCGCAAGCTGCGCCATTAACTCCGACGAAAACTCGCTTAAGCGAGCTTTTCCTTGATACGTGCCGACTTGCCCGAACGCTGGCGCAGGTAGTACAGCTTGGCGCGGCGGACATCGCCACGGCGCTTGACTTCGATCGAGGCGATCAGCGGGCTGTACAGCTGGAACGTACGCTCGACGCCTTCGCCGCTGGAGATCTTGCGGACGATGAAGCTGCTGTTCAGGCCGCGGTTGCGCTTGGCGATGACGACGCCTTCGTAGGCCTGCACGCGCTTGCGGCTGCCTTCAACGACGTTCACGCTGACGATCACGGTGTCGCCAGGGGCGAAAACGGGGATGGTCTTGTTCAGGCGAGCAATTTCTTCTTGCTCAAGGGTTTGGATCAGGTCCATCTGTACTCCTACGGATCTTGGCGGCTCGCTATTTATCGGGATGTTTGCAGAACTGGAATTTCCAGCCCACTCGACCCGCCAGAGGATCGGACAGCCCGTTAGTATAACGCGGACCGCGGGTTTTGCCTAGAGCTTGGCGAGGTAGGCTTCGTCGGCCTTGCTCAGGCGGCCTGCTGCGCGGGCGGCCACGATCAGCTCGGGCCGGCGCGCTGCCGTCAGTGCCAGCGACTGCTCGCGCCGCCAACGCTTGATGTCGGCATGGTGGCCGGACATCAGCACGGCCGGCACCGCGCGCTCGGGCTGCTCGCCGGTGGCGGGCAGCAGTTCCGGGCGGCTGTAGTGCGGGCAGTCCAGCAAGCCATCGCTGGTCTCGGAAAAACTATCCTGCTGGTGGGACTGGGCATCGCCCAGCACGCCGTCCTGCAGCCGCGCGACGGCATCCAGCAGCGCCAGCGCCGGCAGCTCGCCGCCGGACAGCACGAAGTCGCCCAGGCTCAGTTCCAGCGTCACATGGCGGTCCAGCACGCGCTGGTCGATGCCCTCGTAGCGGCCGCACAGCAGCACTGCACCGGGGCCGACCGCCAGTTGCTGCACGCGCGCCTGGTCGATGCGTGCGCCGGTGGGCGTGAAGTGGATGACCGCGGGCGACGCATCGCCGCGGTCGGCCTTCACCGCCGCGAGGGCACGCTCCAGCGGTTCGGCCAGCATGACCATGCCGGGCCCGCCACCATAGGGGCGGTCGTCGACGCGGCGGTAGTTGTCCTCGGCGAAATCGCGCAGCGGCCACAGGCGCACGTCCACTTGGCGGTTCTCGAAGGCACGCCGCGTGACGCCATGCGTCAGATGCGGCGCGAACAGCTCCGGGAAGATCGTCAGGACGTCGAAGCGCATGGCCGGCGCCTCAGAAATCCACACCCCAGTCGACACGGATCTGGCGTGCTTCCAGGCTCACGTCGTCGACAAAGGCGCCGACGAAGGGAATGAGCTTCTCCTGGTCGGGCTTGGCTGGTTCTTCGATACCCTGGGGCAGGATGCGCAGCACCGCGTGCGGGCCGGTGTCGATCAGGCCGATGACGCGACCCAGTGCCTGGCCCTCACGGTTGACGACGTCCAGGCCGATCAGGTCGACCCAGTAGTACTCGCCGTCACCGGCGCGGGGGAAGTCGGCGCGCGAGATCCAGACCTCGAATCCGCGCAGCGCCTCGGCACCGTTGCGGTCGTCGACGCCCTCGGCATTCGCGACTAGGCCCTCGCCATGCTCACGCATGGACAACACCTTCAAGGTCCGTCGACCCGATTTAGGGGCGACACTCTTCAGGAACCAGTGCTTGGCCGAAGAAAGCGCGTCGGCCTGATTGGAATAGGCCTGCACCTTGAACCACCCCTTGACGCCCCAGGCATCCAGGATGTGGCCGACCTGCACCAGATCATCCGGCTCAGAAGCAAAAGACGGCGCCGAAGCGCCGTCTTGTTGAGGCTTGTTGCCAACCACGAGGGTCAGGCGGCAACGGCAGCCGTCTTGGCGTCACCGACCAGGCGGGCCACCGTGGGCGACAGCTGTGCGCCGACACCGATCCAGTAGCTGACGCGGTCTTGTTCGACGCGCAGCTTCTCGGCGGCACCGGAGGCGACGGGGTTGTAGAAGCCGACGCGCTCGATGAAGCGGCCGTCACGACGCTGCTGGCTGTTGGCAACGACGATGTTGTAGAACGGGCGCTTCTTGGAGCCGCCGCGGGCCAGACGAATCACAACCATGATGTTTCCTTAATTGATGATGGGTTGGGCGATCACCGCACCAGGAGACACTCAGGGCGAGCAGATCGGTTCGCGGTGATTAACCGCCGGCGTTGCCGCCGTCTCAGGTGCCGTAGATACGCTGCAGCTCCCCGCAGCCGACACCAGAACTCAGCATTATAAACTCGATCAGAAGTTAATCCAGCAAGATATGTCTCAGCCCTCTCCATTGCGCATCCGCCCCAGCACCGACGCCGACATTCCCGCCATCCAGGCCATCTACGGCCAGGCCGTATTGGAGGGTACGGGCACCTTCGAAACCGAGGTGCCCGGCATCGACGAGATGGGCCGCCGCCGCGCCGAGGTGCTGGGCCGCAACCTGCCCTGGCTGGTCGCCGAGCGGGACGGCGAGGTGCTGGGCTATGCCTACGCCAACTATTTTCGCCCGCGCCTGGCCTACCGCTTCTGCGTCGAGGATTCCATCTACCTCTCCCCTGCCGCCCAGGGCCAGGGGGTCGGCCGGCTGCTGCTGGCCGAGTTGATGGCCCGCTGCGAGGCGGCCGGTGCGCGCCAGATGCTGGCCGTCATCGGTGATGCGGCCAATGCCGGCTCGGTCGGCGTGCACACGGCGCTGGGCTTTCAGCACACCGGCGTGCTGAAGAGCGCCGGCTGGAAGTTCGGCCGCTGGCTGGACGTCGTGCTGATGCAGCGCACGCTGGGCCAGGGCGACAGCGTCGCGGCCGCCGAATGAGCGGTGGCGTCAAGCACAAGGCCGTCGCGACCTGGCTGGCCCTGCTCCTGGGCGTCTTCGGCCTGCACCGCTTCTATCTTCACGGCCTGAAGGACCGGTGGGCCTGGCTGTTCCCGCTGCCGACGCTGCTGGGCCTCGTCGGCCTGCAGCGCATGGACCAGCTCGGCCAGGACGACCGCCTGGCCTGGTTGCTGATCCCGCTGCTGGGCGTCAGCCTCGTCGCCGCACTGATCGGCGGCATCGTCTACGGCCTGATGCCCGACGAGCGCTGGAATGCGCGCTTCAACCCCTCCCAAGCGGCCCCGGCCAGCGGCTGGGGCGCCGTCATCGGCGTCGTGCTGTGCCTGTTTGTCGGCGGCACCACGCTGATGGCGACCATCGCCTTCAGCGCCCAGCGCTATTTCGAATCCCAGGTCGATCAGTAAAGCGCAAAACTGATCCAGTAGCAGATGCCGGCCATGGTCGCCGCGGCGGGGATCGTGAAGATCCACGCCCAGACGATGCTGCCGGCCACGCCCCAGCGCACGGCCGACGCCCGCTGCACGGAGCCCACGCCGACGATGGCGCCGGTGATGGTGTGCGTGGTCGAGACCGGAATGCCCAGCGCAGTGGCCAGGAACAGCGTGATGGCCCCGCCCGTCTCGGCGCAGAAGCCGCCCACCGGCTTGAGCTTGGTGATGCGCTGACCCATGGTCTGCACGATGCGCCAGCCACCGAACATCGTGCCCATGCCGATGGCGACATAGCAGGCCAGGATGACCCACGTGGGCGGCGCCTTGTCGCCCACGGCGACCATGCCGGCGGCAATCAGCAGCATCCAGATCAGGCCGATGGTCTTCTGTGCGTCATTGCCGCCATGACCCAGGCTGTAGAGCCCGGCGGACACCAGTTGCAACCGGCGGAACCAGCGATCTATTCGTATCGGTGACTTGTGACGACAGATCCACGCCACCAGCACCATCATCAGCGAACCGAGCAGATAGCCCAGCAGCGGCGACACGATGATGAAGGCCACGGTCTTCCAGATGCCTGCGCCCACCAGCGCCTGCGGGCCGGCCTTGGCCACGACGGCGCCGACGATGCCACCGATCAGCGCGTGGGATGAGCTGGACGGAATGCCCCACCACCAGGTGATGAAATTCCAGGTGATGGCGCCGCACAAGGCGCCGAACACGACATGGTGGTCGACAACGCCCGGCTCGACGATGCCCTTGCCGATGGTGGCGGCCACCTTGAGCTGGAAGAAGGCGATCGCGACGACGTTGAAAAAGGCCGCGAACAGCACGGCCTGCTGGGGTTTCAGCACGCCGGTGGAAACGACGGTGGCGATGGAATTGGCCGCGTCGTGGAAGCCGTTCATGAAGTCGAACAGCAGCGCCAGCACGACGAGCAAGGCCACCACCCAGAAGGCGATCTCAGCGGATGCCATGAGGGCGCCTGATCAGGAGTTCTCGAGGACGATGCCCTCGATCAGATTGGCGACGTCCTCGCAACGGTCGGAGATGGATTCCAGCTGTTCGTAGATCGCTTTCAGCTTGATGAGCTCGCGCACGTCCGGCTCCTCGCGAAACAGGCGCGACATCGCCGAGCGCATGACACGGTCGGCATCGGACTCGAGGCGGTCGATCTCCTCGCAGGTCTTGATCGCGGCCTCGGTCGTCGCTGGCTTGCTCAGGTGCGGCAGCAGCGTCACGGCATGCTGCACACGCTCGCAGCAGCGCACGGACAGCGTCGCCAATTGCAGCACCTGTTCGGGCACGGCACGCACATCGTACAGCGACAGCGTCTCGGACGAGTCCTGCAGCAGGTCGAGGATGTCGTCCATCGCGTTGATCAGGCCGTGGATCTGCTCGCGGTCGATCGGCGTGATGAAGGTGCGGTGCAGCAGTCGGTTGACCTCGGCCGTCACGCGGTCGGCGGCGTGTTCCGCCTCGTCGACGCCGTCAGCGTACTGCTGGCGCAGCGCTGGATCGGCGTAGTTCTCGATCATCTTCAGGAAGGCTCGGGCGCCTTCCGCGATGTGGTTGCCGTGCTCGTTGAACAGCTCAAAAAAATTGCCCTCACGGGGCAGCAGTTTGCCGAACAGCATGGCCGTCCTTGTCTTGTTCTGATGGGAAAGGCGAGAGTTTACCTAGCCCGCCCTCGTGACGTCGTCATGACCGGAAGATGAAATACACCGCACCCATCAGACACAGCCCCGCCCACAGGAAGTCCAGCTTCAGCGGCTCGCCCATGTAGAACACCGAGAACGGCACGAAAACGCCCAGCGTGATGACCTCCTGGGTGATCTTCAGCTGCGCCAGGCCAAAGCCGGCGCCATGGCCGATGCGGTTGGCCGGCACCTGCAGCAGGTACTCGAACAGCGCGATGCCCCAGCTGATCAGCGCGGCGATCCACCAGGGCTTGGTGGCCAGGCCTTTGAGGTGCCCGTACCAGGCGAAGGTCATGAAGACGTTGGACAGGATCAGCAGCCCGACGGTCTGCCAGCCAGCAACAGTAGAAAACATCGCAGGTCTCCGGAATTCAGCGCGGGATGGCGCCGCTGAGTTCGATGCGCTGGGTCTGCCAGGCGTTGCCAGCGGCCAGCGGCGCCAGTTCGGGCGCGATCTCCAGCAGCGGGCGCAGCACGAAGGCACGCTCGCCCAGGCGCGGATGAGGCAGCGTCAGGCGCGGTGTGTCGAGGACCAGGTCGCCGTACAGCAGCAGGTCCAGGTCCAGCGTGCGCGGCGCGTTGCGGTACGGGCGCTCGCGACCATGGGTCTGCTCGATGGCCTGCAGCGCGTCCAGCAGTTCAATGGGTGAAAGCGCCGTGTCCAGCGCGGCGACCGCGTTCAGGAAGTCCGGCCCGCCGGCATCCACCGGCGCGCTGCGCCAGGCACTGGACAGCGTGACAAGGCGGGTATCGGGCAGCGCGGCCAACGCGCGCGCCGCCTGCGTCAGCGTGGCCAGCAGGTCGTCACCGAGGTTGGCGCCCAGGCCCACGTGAACGCGCATGGACCGCGCGAACTCACTCGGCGCTGGGCGCGGGCGCCGCAGCGCCCTCCCCGCCACCGGGCTTGCGGCGACGGCGACGGCGCTTCTTGGCCGGCGCGTCTGCGGCGGCTGGCTCAGTCTCGTCGTCCTCGGTGGCGGTCGCCGTCTCGGCGCGCGGCGCGCGCACGACGCGCGGCGCCTTTTGCTGGCTGCTGCGGGCGTCGGCCAGCAAGGCCTGGCGGTCGTCGTCGCTGCCCAGCGCAAAGTCTTCCCACCAGTCGGCCAGCGCCGGGTCGATCTCGCCGGCGTCGGCGCGCAGGCGCAGGAAATCGAAGCCGGCGCGGTAGCGTGGCTGCTCGATGAGGCTGAACACGCCCGAGCCGCTGCGGCGCTCGAAGCGGGTCTGCATCATCCAGATCTCGCGCATGTCGGCCGCCAGCTTGCCGCGCCCGGAGATGTCGCCGATGCGAGCGTCGAAGACGGCATCGATGGCCTGGGCCAGCGCGGGCACGGCCGGCTCGCCGCCGTTGCGGATCTTGGTCCAGCGGTCCAGCACCTCGTACCAGAGCATGCAGGCCAGCATGAAGCTGGGGCTGACGCCGCGGCCCTCGGCGACACGGCGGTCGGTGTCCTCGAAGGCCTGGCGCACGAACTTGCCGCGCACGCCTTCGTGCAGGTCGCCGGTCTCGGTCAGCATCGCGTCCAGCACGGCGAACACGCCGCGGGCCAGGCCCAGCTTCTTCAGCTGCGCGATGCTGGCCAGCGAGTGGCCGGTCTGCAGCAGCTTGATCATCTCGTCGAACAGGCGCGAGGCCGGCACGTTGGCCAGCAGTGCGGCCGAGGTCTTCACCGGCGCCAGCGTCTTGGGCTCCAGCGTGAAGCCCAGCTTCGCGGCGAAGCGCACGGCGCGGATGATGCGGACCGGGTCTTCGCGGTAGCGCGTCTCGGGGTCGCCGATCATGCGCAGCAGCTTGGCGCGCGCGTCGGCCAGGCCGCCGTGGTAGTCCACCACCAGCTGGCGCTGGGGGTCGTAGTACATCGCGTTGACCGTGTAGTCGCGGCGCGCGGCATCCTCGATCTGCGGGCCCCAGACGTTGTCGCGCAGCACACGGCCGCTGGCGTCCACGGCGTGGGACTTGCCTTCCAGCTCGGCCTTGGACGTCTTCTCGTTGCCGCCAACGGCGGCGCTGGCGGACTCACCCTCAGTCGGCAGCGCGCGGAAGGTCGACACCTCGATGACCTCATGCTCGCGGCCGCGGCCGTAGACCACGTGGACGATGCGAAAGCGCCGGCCGATGATGAAGGCGCGGCGGAACAGGCCCTTGACCTGCTCGGGCGTCGCGTTGGTGGCGACGTCGAAGTCCTTGGGCCGCACACCCAGCAACAGGTCGCGCACGGCGCCGCCGACGATGTAGGCCTCGAAACCCGCGTCGGTCAGCGTCTTGACGACCTTGACGGCGCGCTCGTCGAGCAACTCGGGATTGATGCCGTGTGTTTCCGCCGTGATCTCGACGCGCTTGCCGAGCGGGCTGGTCTTGGTGGCCGCAGCGGCGGGCTTGCCGAGGAGCTTGTCGATGAACTTCTTGATCATGCGAAGAGTTGGAGCTGGGGCCAGCCGCGCTCGGCAGCGATGCGCGCAAGCGCGGGACTGGGGTTGGTCGCCACCGGGTGGCTGACGCGTTCGAGCAGGGGCAAGTCGTTGGTCGAGTCGCTGTAGAACGTCACGCGCTCGAAACCGCCCGATTGTGCCCCCAGCCCTCGCAGCCAGGATTCGACGCGCTCGATCTTGCCCTCGCGGAAGCTCGGCACGCCGCGGATGGCGCCGGTGTAGTGGCCGGTGACGTCGCACGCCAACTCGACCGCGATCAGGTGCTCGATGCCGAAGGCCGCGGCGATGGGCGCGGTGACGAATTCATTGGTGGCGGTGACCAAGGCGATCAGATCACCCGCAGCGCGGTGCTTCTCGACCAGCGCCCTGGCCTCGGGCCGCAGCGCCGGCTGCATGACCTCGGCCATGAAGCGCTCACGCATCGCCAGCGCCTCGGCCAGCGGCCGGCTGCGAAAGGCCGACGTGGCGAACTCGACATAGGCCGGCAGGTCCAGCGTGCCGGCGTTGTACTGGGCGAAGAACTCGTCGTTGCGCCGGCCCCAGACCTCGCCGTCGACCCAGCCGACCTCGACCATGAAGGCGCCGAAGGAGTGATCGGAATCCACCGGGATCAGCGTCCCGTCGAGGTCAAAAAGCGTCAGATTCATAAAATGGGGTCAGAGTCTATTTCTCATCGGCCAGCATGGCCTTCAGCAACGGCAAGGTCAGCGGTCGCTTGCTGGCCATGGCGAACTCGTCCAGCCGTTCCAGCAAGGCCATCAAGCCCTTGAGGTTGCGCTCGAAGCGGGTCAGCAGATAGGACAGCACCTCGTCGCCCAGCAGCAGGCCGCGGCGGTCGGCCTCGCGGCGCAGCACGGCGCGCATCTCCGCCTCGCGCAGCGGCTCGAGCGCGAAGCTCGGCCCCCAGCCCAGCCGGGTGCGCAAGTCCTCGCGCACGGGCAGGTCGACGGCCGGCGCATCCGCGGCCGCGACGACGGTGTAGCCCTGCCCTGCCGACGCGACAAACAGCGCAAACGCCGCATGCTGCTGGCCGGCGTCGAAGCGCTGGCAGTCGTCGAGCAGCAAGAGGCTCTCGTGCGCCGGCAGCTCCCAGGGCAGGGGCGTGTCGGCGTCATACCAGGCCACGCGATGGCCGGCGGCCTGCCAGCGCTCGGCCAGCGCCTGCAGCAGATGCGTCTTGCCCGAGCCCGTCGGGCCCCACAGCAGCGCGGGCGGGTCGCCGGGCATCAAGCCCTTCAGGTAGGCCAGCGCCTCGGCATTGGCGCCGGGCAGGAAGTTGTCAAAGCTGTGCGCGGGCGGTGCCAGCAGCGCGAGCGGGATCTGCCTCATCGGGACGTTGAGTGGAACAGTGAACTCGCGAGATAGGTGCGGTGCAGGCGGCGTGCTGCGACCGCGGCCACGGCCGACAGCGGCAATGCGATCAGCACGCCGACAAAGCCGAACAGATGGCCGAAGGCGAGCAACGCGAAGATGACCATCAACGGGCTCATGCCGATGCGCTCGCCGACGAAGCGCGGCGTCAGCACGAAGCTCTCCAGCAACTGGCCGACGCCGAAGACGACGGCCACGGCAACGACGCCATAGAGGCTGGCGAACTGCAGCAGGCCGGCCAGCAGCGCGAGCAGCAGGCCCACGCCGAAGCCCAGATAAGGGATGAAGACGGCCAGGCCGGTGAAGATGCCGATGGGCAGGGCCAGCTCGAAGCGCGCCAGCGCCAACCCGACGCTGTAGAAGATGGCCAGCGCACCCATGACCAGGAGCTGGCCGCGCAGGTATTGGCCCAGGGTCTCGTCGCAGTCCTGCAGGAAGCTGCCCACCGACTGGCGCGCCGTCGGCGGCACCAGCGCCCAGGCGCGCGCCATCAACGTGGGCCAGTCATTCAGCAGGTAGAACAGCACGACCGGCAGCAGCACCGCGTTGCCGACAAAGGCGAGCAGGAAGCTGCCACCGATGCGGGCCGAGCTCAGCACGGTGGCGAGCCAGTCCTCGAGATTGGCGTCCAGGTACTTCAGCACGAAGGCCTTGATGCTGGCCTGGTCCAGCTGCAGGTGGATGCCGTACTGCGCCAGCCAGGGCGAGAGCTTGTCGTTGGCGACCTTGGCCAGCGCGGGAATCTGCTCGCGCAGCGCCGGCAACTCCTTGCTGAGGATGGGCAGCACCAGCAGCAGCAGCGCGAGCAGCGCCAAGCCCAGCAGCAACTCCACCACCAGCACCGCGACCGATCGCGGCACGCGCCGGTTGACCAGGGCCTGCACGGCGGGCGCCAGTGCATAGGCCAGCACCAGGGCCGCGATGAAGGGCGCCAGCACGGGCGACAGCAGCCACAGCAGCACGACGCCCGCGAACGCAACACCACCCCAGACCAGGGCGGTGCGTTGGGGCTTGCTGAGCTTCATCATGGTGGGCGGGGCGCGAGGGCGCGGATTGTCACTGAAGCGGTGGCGAGCGCCGTTCGAGCAGAACGGCCAGGCGGGCGCGCAGCTCGGCGGCGTCCGGCGCGTCGCCGCGCTCGTCGAGGTAGAAGGCCAGGTCCTGCGCGGCGGCTGCCGTCGCGCCCAGCGCCTCGAGCACCAGGCCGCGGTCTCGGCGCTCGGTCGCATCGCCCGGCAGCAGCACGACCAGCCGTTGCTGCACCGCGAGCAGCCGCTGCCAGTCGCGAGCGGCGCGGTGCACCTCCTTCAGGTTGCGCAGCATGCGGGCCAGGACCTGGCGCTTGGTGGCGGCACGCAGGAAGAACTCCAGCGGCAGCTCCAGCTCCTGCGGCAGGTCGCTGCCATGGCGGTAGACGGCCAGCCGCTCGTCCAGGCGCGCCGGTGACAACGACTCGCCGGTGAAGGGATCGATGACGACCTCGCCCAGGCCGATGCGGCACTTGACGAGGAAATGCCCCGGGAAGGCGACCCCGGCCGCGCGCAGGCCGGCCTGCTCGGCCAGTTCCAGCAGCAGGACCGCCAGCGTGATCGGGATGCCGCGCCGGGTCTCCAGCACGCGGTGGACATAGCTGTTGTCGGCCGCGTAGTAGTTGTTCAGATTGCCGGCAAAGCCCAGCTCGCCATGGAAGAAGCGCGTCAGCTGGCGCAGCCGCTCGGCCGGTGCGGTGTCGGGCGTCAGGCGCTCGCGCAGCCGGCGCGCCAGCGTGTCCACGTCCGCCAGCACGGCCTGCACGTCCAGCCGCGGGTGCTCGTCCTGGGCCAGGCTGATGGCAGCCTCGAGCAGGTTCAGGCCGTCGTCCTCCGCCACCAGCGTGGCGAAGTACTCCAGCGGAGTCGGCGCGGCGAACTTCATCAACCCGGCCTGCCCAGCGCCTTGGGCCGCATGCCGACCAGCAGCAGTACCGAGAAGTAGACGACGGCGCTGCCGGCCAGGCTGCCCGCCATGACCGCGCCGCGCTGGAACTCATGCGCGCCCAGCGCGATCCAGTCCAGCCGCTCCGCCAGCTGCCACTGCAGCAGGCCCATGGCCACGCAGCCCAGCACCACGCGCAGGCCGAAGCCCAGCCAGCCTGGCTCGGGGCGGTAGCTGCCAAGCTTCCTCAGGCCCCACAGCAGCCAGGTGGCATTGACGAGCGCGCCCAGGCCGATGGACAGCGCCAGGCCGGCGACACCTATCCAGGGCACGAAGACGAGGTTGAACAACTGGGTCAGGATCAACACGGCGATGGCGATCTTGGCCGGCGTGCCGGTGTCCTGGCGGGCATAGAAGCCCGGCGCCAGCACCTTGACGGCGATCAGGCCCAGCAGCCCCACGCCCCAGCCCATCACGGCCTGCGAGGTGTGCACGACGTCATCGGCCCGGAAGGCGCCGCGGTGATAGAGCACCGCGGTCAGCGGTTCGGCAAAGACCAGCAGCGCGACGGCGCAGGGCAGCGCCAGCAGCATCACCATGCGCAGGCCCCAGTCCAGCAACCGGCTGTAGCGCTCGCTCTCGCCCGCCGCCTGAGCGCCCGAAAGCTGCGGCGTCAGCACGGCGCTCAGCGCCACGCCCAGCAAGCCGATGGGGAACTCCATCAGCCGGTCGGCATAGTTCAGCCAGGAAGTTGCGCCGGCGCCGAGGTTGCTGGAGATCTGCGTGTTGATCATCAGCGACAGCTGGGACACACCCACGCCCAGCAGCGCCGGGCCCATGTTCAGCAGCAACCGGCCCACGCCCGGGTGGGCCTGCGACTCGCGCAAGCCGCGCCAAGTCCAGCGCAGCCTGGGCAGCATGCCGATGGCGCGCAGGGCCGGCCACTGCACGACCAGCTGCAACACGCCGCCCAGCATCACGCCCAGCGCCATCGCGTAGATGCCTGGGTAGCCGGCGCGCTCCAGCGGCTTGACCAGCGCCAGGCAGACGGCGATCGTGCTCAGGTTCATCAGCACCGGCGTGGCCGCCGGCACGACGAAGCGCCGGTACGTGTTCATGATGCCGGCCGACAGCGCCACCATCGACATGCAGCCGATGTACGGAAACATGAAGCGGGTCATGACCACGCTGGCGTCGAACTCCCGCGCCGGCAGGCCGGAACCGAGCAGCCACACCAGCACAGGCGCGGCCACGATGCCCACCACCGACGTGACCACCAGCGCCCAGGCGAGCACGGTGGCGACGGCGTCGACCAGCCGTTTCGTCGCCGCTTCGCCCTCCGTCGTGCGGCAGGCAGCCAGCAGCGGCACGAAAGCCTGGGAGAACGCCCCTTCCGCCAGCAGACGGCGCAGCAGGTTGGGGATGCGGAAGGCGACGAGAAAGGCGTCGGTGAAGAACGTGGCGCCGAACAGGCCGGCCACCATCTGTTCACGAACGAGCCCGGTGATGCGCGAGGTCAGGGTCAGCAGGGATATGGTCGACGCAGCGCGCAGCAGATTCATGGCGCGGGATTATCTGTGTCGTCCATAGGCCCCTTTTTGAAACTCCGCCCAGGTACTTGGCTTTAACCCTGATTCCGGGCTATACTCGTCGTCTTTGCACCAACTGGGTATAGATACAGCATGGCAACCAGCTCCAAAGCCAAGAAGAAGACGGTTCGCCTGGCATCGGGCCGCAAACGCGCCCGCCAGGACGTCAAGCTCAACGCCGCGAATACGGCTCTGCGCTCCAAATTCCGTACGGTCGTCAAGAACGTGCAAAAGGCCGTGGTCGCGGGCGACAAGTCCAAGGCTGCTGACCTGTTCAAGGCTGCCCAGGCCGTGATCGACTCGGTCGCTGACAAGGGCATCTTCCACAAGAACAAGGCCGCTCGTCACAAGAGCCGCCTGTCCGCCAAGATCAAGGCGCTCGCCGCCTGATTACAAATCCAGCTCTGGTGCAAGCTGAAGGCCCGCGAAAGCGGGCCTTTTGCTTTGAGGCCCGCTCTGCGGGCCTCTCGCATTTGGCGATGTATTGCGGGCCGAGCGCCTGGCCGCTCCCAAGCCGGCCCACTCAGGGCGATGCGCTTGCCGGTTGATCCGGCAAGCATCGGCGTCCGCCAGGGGGACCGACCAGGCTCGCCGCGTTCAGCGGGCGAGACTGGACGAGGAGCCAACCATCTAGTGCCACTCGCCGGGGCCCACGCCCTGGATGCTGCGGTCGCGCAGCCACTCCGCCACGGCACGCGCGACCCATTGCGGATCGTCCAGCGGCAGATCGTGGCCGGCCTTGGTGTGCAGTCGCAGCGGCGCCCCCCAGGCGCGGCTGATGGCCTGCGAGCAGCGCCAGTCGACCAGGTTGTCGCCCTTGCTGCACAGCAGCAGCATGGGCGCAGCGGGCCGGGTGCGGCTGGCGCGATAACGGGAGCTGGCGAGCAACTGGCGCATGGTGTTGCGCACACCCAGCGGATGCTGGCGCTGCAGTTCAACCCAGCGGTCGATGACCGCCTGCGCGGGTGTCAGCCGCGTCGTCAGACTCAGCACGCGTTCCTCGCGCATGCGGGCACTGAAGCGGCTCAGCGACAGCAGCAGCAGACCGAGATAGTTCAGAGGCCGCGGCTTGCGGAACAACTCGCTGAACGGCCGCAGGCTGGGATTGATCAGCACGCCGGCCTCGACCTCCTTGGGGTAGCGATTGGCCCAGTCGCTCAAGACCGCCGCGCCCAGCGACATGCCGATCAGCGACGTCGGACCCGTCACGCCACGCCGCTGCAACTCGGCCCGGCAGGCATCGACGATGGCCGACACCTGCGTCGGGCTGGCCTGGCGGCGCAGGGTGCCGGTGCCAGGCAAATCCAGCATCAGCAGCTGTGAGGCCGGTTGCAGCGCGCGCAACTCGCGCAGCAGATGCTCGGGGAAGACGCCCCAATGCCCGCTCTCGCGCGACAGGCCGCGCAGCAACACCCACACCGGCGCCGAGACGGCCGACTGCGGCGCCTGGCCCAATGGGGCCGCGGCGAGGAAGGGGTCGGGAGCAGCAGAGGCTGCGTTGAGGGTCATCGGCAGGTATCGAAACGTTGCCGGCGAGGATAACGGCGCCCCGCAACAACCGGGCTCGGGAATGTCGCTAGGACGTAGGACGTCAAACGCCCGGCTTGCCTGCGGGCCCGTCGGGCAGCAGGCAGGCGTCGGCCACCTGCAGGTTGTTGTCACGCGCGAAGTTCATGACGAAGTCCCAGGCCATCGGCTCGAGGCGCTTGAGCTCCTCGTTGACGACGACGCACTTCACGCCATTGATGACGGTGGGCACGCAAAGCGGCGAATAACCGATGTAGGCGCCAATGCCGCCACGCGCGCCGCCGGGGCGAAAGCAGGACATCGCGCCGGCCAGTCGTTCGGCCCAGTCGCTGGGGCGGAAGGTGCGTCCGTCCAAGGTGACACCTTGGATGAAGACTTCGCGCGGCGAGGGGGCAACGGTCATGGACAACGGGGGGCTTCGCGGTACAGCGGAGCTCCGCTGTCAAAGACCGCTATTGTGCCTCGGCGAAGCCGCATCTGTTGCGGCGCAGCAAATGTCACCGCATGGACTCTAGAATCAAAAGCCCACTTTTTCTCAACCCAATCGGAGACCCGATGAACGCTGTCCCCTCCTCGTCCGAGCCCCATGTCATGCCGACCTATGGCCGCCTGCCCGTTGCGCTTTCGCACGGCCAGGGCTGCTGGGTCTGGGACACGGAAGGCCGACGACTGCTGGATGGGCTGGGCGGCATCGCGGTCAACACGCTGGGCCACAACCACCCGCGCCTCGTGCCGGCGCTGCAGGAGCAGATCGCCAAGCTGATCCACACCAGCAACTACTACCTCGCGCCGCTGCAGGAACGGCTGGCCGCCAAGCTCTGCGAGATTTCGGGGCTGGCGAACGTCTTCTTCTGCAACAGCGGACTGGAGGCGAACGAGGCGGCCTTGAAGATCGCCCGCAAGTTCGGCCACGACCGCGGTAATGACAACCCGGCCGTGCTCGTCTTCGAGGGCGCCTTCCATGGCCGCTCGATCGCGACGCTGTCGGCCACGGCCAACCCCAAGATCCAGGCCGGCTTCGCGCCGCTGGTGCCGGGGTTCGTGCGCGTGCCCTTGAACGACACCGCGGCCGTCGAAGCGGCGCTCGATGCCAACCCCAACGTCACGGCCATCTTCCTGGAGACCATCCAGGGTGAAGGCGGCATCAACCCGGCCCGCATCGAGTTCCTGCAGGCGCTGCGCCGCATCTGCGACGCGCGCGACCTGCTGCTGATGCTGGACGAGGTGCAATGCGGCATCGGCCGCACCGGCAAGTGGTTCGCGCACCAGTGGGCAGGCATCAAGCCGGACGTGATGCCACTGGCCAAGGGCCTGGGTTCGGGCGTGCCCATCGGCGCCGTCGTCTGCGGCCCGCGCGCGGCGAGCGTGCTGAAGGCCGGCAACCATGGCACCACCTTCGGCGGCAACCCGCTGGCCATGCGCGCCGGCGTCGAGACGCTGACCATCATGGAAGAGGACGGGCTGCTGGCCAATGCTGAAGCCGTCGGCGCGACGCTGCGTGGTGCACTGGCCGAAGGTCTGGCCGGTGAAGCCGGCGTCGTCGAGATCCGCGGCCAGGGCCTGATGCTGGGCATCGAGCTGGACCGCCCGGCCGGCGTGCTGCTGACACAGAGCCTGGACGCCGGCCTGCTGATCAGCGTGACCGCCGACCGCGTCGTGCGCCTGCTGCCGCCGCTGATCCTGACGCATGACGAGGCCCGTGAGATCGCGGCCCTCCTCGTGCCGTTGATCAAGGCGCTGCTCGCGCAGCCCAAGCCATGAAGCCGGGGCAAGGACTGATGCGTCACTACCTGCAGTTCAAGGACTTTCGCGCCGAGGAATACGCCCACCTGTTCGACCGCGCCGCCATCATCAAGCGGCGCTTCAAGAACTACGAGCGTTACCAGCCACTGGCCGACCGCACGCTGGCGATGATCTTCGAGAAGGCCAGCACGCGCACGCGCGTCAGCTTCGAGGCGGGCATGTACCAGATGGGCGGCTCGGTCGTGCACCTGACGACCGGCGACAGCCAGCTGGGCCGCGCCGAGCCGGTGGAGGACTCCGCGCGCGTCATCAGCCGCATGGTCGACATCGTCATGATCCGCACCTTCGAGCAAAGCAAGATCGAGGCGTTCGCGGCGCACTCGCGCGTGCCGGTCATCAACGGCCTGACCAACGAGTACCACCCCTGCCAGATCCTGGCCGACCTGTTCACCTTCATCGAGAACCGTGGCATGGACCGACGCGGCGCCATCGACATGGACTGCCTGAAGGGCCGCGTCGTGGCCTGGGTGGGGGACGGCAACAACATGGCCAACACCTGGCTGCAGGCGGCCGAGATCCTCGGCTTCACGGTGCATGTCAGCACGCCCAGCGGCTATGGCGTGGACCCGGCTGTGGCCGGCGTGAAGGACAGCAGCTGCTACAAGGTCTTCAGCGACCCGCGCGAGGCCTGCATCGGTGCCGACCTGGTGACGACCGACGTCTGGACCAGCATGGGCTACGAGGCCGAGAACGAGGCCCGCAAGGCGGCGTTCACGGACTGGTGCGTGGACCGCGACATGATGGCCCGCGCCAAGCCGGACGCGCTCTTCATGCACTGCCTGCCGGCCCACCGCGGCGAGGAGGTGGCGGCGGACGTCATCGACGGGCCGCAGTCGGTGGTCTGGGACGAGGCTGAGAACCGCATGCACGTGCAGAAGGCGCTGATGGAGTACCTGCTGCTGGGCCGCATCGGCTGAAAACCTTGCGCCCACAAAAAAGCCGGCTGCCAACAGCCGGCTTTTCTTTTGGCGCGTGCCGATCAGGCGCGGCGACGGCGGGCCAGCAGCAGCGCGCCACCCGCGAGCAGCAGCGCAACGCTGGTGGGTTCCGGCACGGCGGCGATGTTGTCCAGGCCGACCAGATTGGCCGTGCCGGTCAGGTCGAAGGACTGGGCGGTACCGCTGAAGCTCAGCACGGCCTTGTTCCAGGCCGTGTAGTCGGCCGAGTTGGCGCTCAGGCTGATCGTGCCCAGCAGCGTGCCGGTGCCGTTCAAGCCGGAGTAGGCCTTGATCGCGCCGGTCACGGCTTCGGGAGACGAGTAGTAGAAGCTCAGGCCACCGGTGACGCCACCGGCGACGTTCATGTAGGCGGCCGTGTTGTCGCCACCGAGCTGCGCGAAGGCCGTGCCCAGCATCGATGGTGCGCCGGCGTAGTAGTCGCCGTTGGGCAGATTGCCCAGGCCGTCGTTGTTGGACACGCCCAGCACGTTGGTGAAGGTCACGCCATCGGCCGCATAGGCGTCGGCAATGTCGGTGCCGTAGACCCAGCTCTTTTCGAAGTCGACGGACAGGGGGGCGGCAGCGAAGGCCGGCGAGGCCAGGCCGAGGGCCAGGGCGAGGGTGGCGAGCTTCATCGAGTGAACTCCAGAGCTTGAGTGGTTGGGCGGCGACGGCCGCGACGTTTGAGTCGGGGCGCAGTGTGTTCGGCGAAGACGACAACTGCGTGACGCCCCCAAGTCAAAGTGCCGCCGTTCGGCGCTCGTCACCGCGCTGTCACTGGCCGCTGCCATGGTCGCCGTCTTCGTCCGCCCGTCCCGTCCATGCCGCCACGCGCCCTGCCCCGCCGTCATCTGCTGCTCGCCGCCGGCGGCACCTTGCTCGGCCTGGCACGCCCGGCGCAGGCCTGCGAGTTCTTCAGCAGCCACTTGCGCATCTGGCACCCGTGGACGCGTGCCACGCGTGTCGATGCCGACACCGCCCGGCTGTGCATGCGCTTCGACGAAGTGCAGAAGACCGACCGGCTGATCGGCGTCGAGACCCCCGTGGCTGGGGGGGCCAGGCTGGCCGGCGCGGGTGCACCCGAGAAGGGGCAAGCCCTGTCACTGCTGATCCGCGAGGGCGAGACGCTGACGCTCGCCGAGGACGGCTTGCACATCGAGTTGCTGGACCTGCAGCAACCCCTGCAGCTCGGCCGCAGCTTCCCGCTGCGGCTGCTCTTCGAGTCCGCCGGACCGGTCGACGCGGCGCTCAACGTCGACTACGCCGGCCTGCGCTGAGCCGGCACGCGTTTCGGCCCACGCCGTGTCGCATGGCCGTCACGCCAGGGTCACGACCGCTTCCTAGCATCCGCCCCGTTTCACGCCCACCCCAAACAAGTCCTGGAGCCGCACCCCATGAATCATTTCTTCAGCAAGAGCCAGCTCGCCTTGGCCGCCCTCGCGGCGCTCGGCAGCGCTGCGGTCATTGCGCCCAACCTGGCCACCGCCGCCGGCAAGACGGCCGGCAAGTACGTGGCCGGTGACTTCCACAACCACACCACCTGCTCGGACGGCGCGATCTCGATGCAGAAGCTGGTGAAGAAGGTCACCGACAAGACCGAGACGCCCTGGGGTCTGGACTGGTTCGTGCAAGCTGGCCACGGCGGCAACGGCAACCGCAACTGCACGCTGGTCGAGGACGCCACGCTGTCCACGCCCGCCTACCCGTTCGTCGCCGGCCAGGGCCCGACGACGACCTGGGCCAACAGCATCGGTGCGGCCAACCTCAAGGGCACCGGCGGCGGCGTGGGCGGCACCGGCAACATGTGGCGCTGGCAGTCGCTGCAGGAGTACCAGTACCAGGTGGTCGAATACCTCGCGGCCTCCAAGAACCTGCCGCTGTTCATCGGCCTGGAGTCGGTCGTCGCCGGCCACGAGCACAGCTCGATGTCCGTCATCACCGGCCAGATGCCGGTTGCGCTGGACAGCGCCACGATGCCCACGACGCCCGGCTACACGGCGCTTGGCAACGCCAACGCGCTGGCCCAATGGTCCTATTGCTTCGACCGCGGCGACACCGACACCAGCCGCGGCAACGTGACCGGCTCGGCCATCGGCAACAACTGGAATTGCAGCAACGCCGCCAGCGCCGACTCCACGTCCGCAGCGCTGGGCTGGAACGACGCCGCCAAGAAGCTGCTCCAGCCTGGTGGCACGGGCACCGGCGAGAAGGGCCATCTGAAGACCGTTGAAGCGCTGAAGTGGATGGCAAATTTCCATGGCCAGGGCAGCTACTACGTGCCGGCCCACCTGGAGCGTGCCGGCCCGTTCAACCCGAACGGCAACAACGGCTTCAACATCGAGCACCTGCGCAACTTCAACAACGCCGCGCCCAACGTCGCCTTCGGCTTCGAGTCGCAGCCCGGCCACGGCGCGTCGGCCAACCGTGGTGAATACCAGGTCAACCGCAACAACTTCGGCAGCGGTGTCGGCCTGGTCGACTCCGTCGGCGGCACGACCTACGGTGGCACGGGTGTCTACGCCGGCCAGGTCGGTGGCGTCTGGGACGCCCTGCTGGGTGAAGGTCGCAACTGGTGGTTCTTCGCCAGCTCCGACTGGCACAACCGTGGCAGCTTCAGCCCCGATGACCGCCGCTCCACGCAGGACTTCTACCCGGGCGAATACCAGCGCACCTACGCCATGGTCCGCAACGGTGCCGACAAGCTGCGCCCGCAGACCATCGTCGACGGCCTGCGCACCGGCAACGCCTACTCCAGCTCCGGTCAGCTGATCGACCGCCTGGCCTTCGTCGCCTGCACGTCCTACCCCGGCATCGGCGCGCGCAGCAATGCCGCCGTCGAGGCGCTGGCCATCGCTGCCGCCACCAATGGCACCGACATCGACAAGGCCGGCTGCGCGACCATGGGTGAAAAACTCGCGGCCCGCCCGGGCGCCGAGATCGTCGTCGCCGTCGTGCTGCGCGACCCGGAAGGCGCGAACTTCTCGCCCTACAGCTTCCCCAACCCGTCGCTGGCCCAGATCGGCGTCAACCAGCCGCTGAACAAGCCGGTGCTGGACCACGTCGACCTGATCCGCGGCATGGTCACCGGCTACAAGACGCCGGGCGCAGCGGACTACTCGGGCGAATGGCCGCGCAACACGGCTTGGCTGACGGCCACCGGTGACACCACCGGCCTGGGCGCCGTGCCGGCTGCCGCCAAGAACACGACGGCCGCCATCCTGAAGACCTTCAGCGGCAACGGCAGCTCGGCGTGGACCCAGGTGCAGTCGGGCGTGGACAACACCGTCTTCCTGAAGATGAGCTTCCGCATCCCGGCCGTCCAGGCTTCGCAGTACGTGCGTCTGCGCGGCAGCAACCTGCCCGCCTCCGTGCCCTACGAGACCGATGCCAACGGCAACCCGCTGGCTGACATCTTCACCAACGCCAGCAACACGGCCATGCTGCGCATCCCCTGCACGACGGTGGGCAACAACGTGCCGGCCAACGGCGTCGAATGGAAGCAGGCCAACGGCACCATCAACGGCTGCCCGGCCCACCTGGCCACGGCCACGGGCGCCAGCCCGATCGCCGGCCAGAAGGCCGTGTCGTACGACGTGGCCGCTTGGTCCGACCTGTGGTTCTACAGCAACCCGATCTACGTCGAAGTGGCGAACTCCACCGCCGTTGCCGGCGTGAAGTGATCCGCCCGCGAGCCTGAGGCCTGACCGTCCCAGGGGTGCCGCAGCGATGCGGCACCCTTTTTCCATCTGACGGCGACGGGTTGGCCCGCGCCGCCTGTCTTCGTCCTGTCTTGTTTGCTGCCTAGCATCGCTGGCTCACTCCGCCGCCACCATGTCCAGCGTCCTGCCGCCCGTTTCCCTGCCCACCCGATCCCGTCCCCCGTTGCCTCACTGGGTCCGGGAACCGCTGCTGCACTTCCTGCTGCTCGGCGCCTTGCTGTTCGGCGTCGACCGCCTGGTCAACCGCGGCACGGGCGAGGCCAACGAGATCCTCATCAGCGCCGAGGTCGACGCCGAGGCGCGTGAGCTGTTCAAGGCGCAGCGCGGCAAGGAACCCAATGCCGAGGAAATGACCGCGCTGCGCAAGGTCTGGCTGGACAACGAGGTGCTCTACCGCGAAGGCCTGGTCTTGCAGCTCGACAAGGGCGACACCGCCATCCGCGAGCGCGTCATCTTCAAGGCGCTCAGCGTCGTCGACGGCGGCACCAAGCTGCCGCCCGCCACCCAGGAGCAACTGCGCGACTGGTTCGAGAAGCACCGCGCCAAGTACGACGAACCGGCCCGCTTCGACTTCCAGGAAGCCGTGCTCGGCGGCGAGGCCGGCGAGGCCGCCGTGCGCGCCTTCGTCGACATGCTCAACACCGGCACGCCGGGCGACGCCAAGGCCGGCCTGCGCGTCTTCAAGGGCCGGCCGCACGGCAATCTGCTGCAGAGCTATGGCGAGGATTTCGCCAAAGCGCTGGAGGCTGCAACGCCGGGCCAGTGGCTGGCCCTGCAATCGCGCGCCGGCTGGCATGCCGTGCGCCTGGACAGCGCCAGCCCTGCCCGGCCCGCCAACTTCGAAGCCCTGCGCAACATCGTGCAGCAGGACTGGACCGACGCGACGCTGGCCGAGCAGCGCAGCGCCGCCGTCGCCCAGCTGGCCAGGAAGTACACCATCAAGGTCGAGGCGCCCGCGCCATGAAGCGCCTCGTGAACTGGCTGCGCGCAGCGTTTCTGCTCGCGCTGGCCGCCGCCGCGCTGCCGGGCTCGGCCCACGAGATGAGCATGGCCGAGCTGCAGCTGCGCGAGACGCGGCGTGGCGAATTCCTCTGGCAGTGGGGCGCCGGCGAGAAGCGGCCCATTGCGCAGGACCTCACGCCCGTCTGGCCGCAGGGCTGCGCGGTCGCGGGCAATGTGCTGCGCTGCGGCGAGCAAGGCCTGTCGGGCGCGATGTTCGTCAAGGGTGTCGGCGAGCGCTACTCGGCGGCCATCGTCAAGGTCATCTGGCAGGACGGCGAAAGCCATGTCTACACGCTCACCAAGTCCCAGCCCACGGTGCAGCTCTACGGCGCGGCCAACGACCCACGCGGCATGGGCGAGATCGCCAACGCCTACACGCTGCTGGGCGTGGAGCACATCCTGGGCGGCATCGACCACCTGCTGTTCGTCGTCGGCCTGCTGTTCCTGGTGGGCTTTCGCCGCCGGCTGGTCTGGACCATCACCGCCTTCACGGCCGCGCACAGCCTGACGCTGGCCAGCAGCGCGCTGGGCTGGCTGACGCTGCGCTCGGCGCCGGTGGAAGCCAGCATCGCGCTGTCCATCGTGCTGGTGGCCGTCGAGGCGCTGCACAAGCGTGACACGCTGGCGCGGCGCTGGCCGGCCGTCGTCGCCTTCCTGTTCGGCCTCGTGCACGGCCTGGGCTTTGCCGGTGCGCTGAAGGAGATCGGCTTGCCGGAGAACCACCTGCTCGTTGCGCTGCTGACCTTCAACGTCGGCGTGGAGCTGGGCCAGTTGATGGCCGTCGGTGTCTGCTGGTGCCTGTGGCGCCTCAGCAGCCGCTGGCCGGCCGCGCAGCGGCTGCGCACCGTGCTGCTCTACATGATCGGCAGCGTGGCAGCCTACTGGTCGTGGCTGCGCATTGCGGCGGTGCTGGCATGACGGATGAGGTGATCGGCCTGTTCCCGGTGCCGCTGCTGCGTGTGCCCGGCGCGCTGCCGCGGCCGCTGGTCAACGCGCTGGTGGACCACTTCAGCACCCGCGCGCTGCAAGCCAACAACAGCTCCGACGCGCTCTCCCACACGCGCATGCTGCAGCCAGCCGACAGCCCGCTGCTGGTGCAGGCTGCTGCCCTGCTCACGCCCAAGATCGCCGAGTTCGGCCGCCTGCTGTTCGGCGAGACGCTGGGCTGGGCCATCAAGGAGATGTGGGTCAACGTGCTGGACACCGGCGGCCGCCAGGCCATGCACAACCACGCCAACAGCTTCGCGTCCGGCGTCGTCTACCTGACCGAGACCGACGACTCGGCGCGCACCGTGTTCATGAAGTCGCCCGGCGGCCATGACTTCGCGCTGAAGAACGACCACGCCGGCGTGGCGACCGGCCCCTACAACGCCGAGAAATGGGTCAGCCCCGCGCCCAGCCCGGGCGACCTGGTGCTGTTCCCGAGCTACCTGATGCACGCCGTGCCGCCCAACGCCGGCGGGCGCCGCATCAGCCTGGCCTTCAACGCGATCCCGACGCGGCTGGAGAGCTGGGGCTACACCTTGAGCTTCAACGCTTGAGCGGGCTGGCCCTTGCGCTGATGGCCGCGTCCGGCTTTGCCGGGCTGGGTTACCAAGTCGTCTGGACGCAGCAATTCGGCCTGGTGCTGGGCCACGAGTCGGCCGCCGTGCTGGCCGTCGTCGCCGCCTTCTTCGGCGGCCTGTCGCTGGGCGCGCTGGCACTGGGCCGGTGCATCGAGGCCAGCGACAAGCCGCTGCGCTGGTATGCCGGCTGTGAGGCCTTGATCGGCGCGTGGGGCCTGGTGCTGATGGTGGCGATGCCCGCGGCCAGCAACGCCGCGCTGGCGCTGATCGGGCCGGATGCGACGCCGCTGTGGCACTGGTGCGTGGCCTTTGGCGCGAGCTTTTTGCTGCTGCTGCCCGCCACGGCCGCGATGGGTGCGACGCTGCCGGCCATGGCCCGCATCGCCAGCGCCGGCGTGGCGCCGCTGTACGCCGCCAACACGCTGGGCGCCGTCATCGGCGTGCTGGCCACGGCGTTCTGGCTGATCCCGGACTGGGGCCTGACGCGCAGCGCCGGCCTGTGCGTCGCGCTCAATCTCGGCTGCGCGACATGGGCCGGGTTGGCGTTGCAAGCCTCGCCCGCGGTCACGCCGGCCAGGCCGTCATCGAACCGACCGTTGTGGCTGCTGACACTGACCGGCCTGCTGGGCATCGCCTACGAAGTGCTGGCCGTGCGCGTGCTGAGCCAGGTCGCCGAGGACACGGTCTACACCTTCGCGTTGCTGCTGGCCGTTTACCTGGCCGGCAGCGCGTTGGGCGCCGCGGCCTTTGCGCGCTGGCAGCGGCTTCGCAACACGCCGAGGCTGCTGCAGGCGCTGGCCTTGAGCATCCTGCTCGGCATGGCAGCGCTGTGGAGCGCGGAGGCGATCAAGCAGGCCTTGCAGCCCGAGACGCTGGCCGCCGCCCTGGCCACCGAGGCCTTGCTCGCCGTGGCTGCCTTCGCGCTGCCGACGCTGCTGATGGGCGCCCTGTTCTGCCAGCTCAGCGCCGATGCAGCCGAGGCCGGCATCCCGTTCAGCCGCGCCCTGGGTGTCAACACGCTGGGCGCGATGCTGGCCGCGCCGCTGTTCGGCGTCGCGCTGGCGCCGGCCCTGGGCCCGAAGCTCGCGCTGCTGCTCGTGGTGGCCGGCTACCTGGCGCTGGCGCCGGCCTGGCGAAGTCCGGCCTGGTGGCTGCCCGCGGCGGCCACGGCGGCACTCGCGCTGCTGGCACCGCCGCTGGCCTTCATCGACGTGCCCGAGGGCGGCCGCGTGCTCAGCTACCGCGACGGCGCGATGGCGGCAGTCAGCGTCGTCGAGGACGGGGCCGGCGTCGCGCGCCTGCGCATCAACAACCGCCAGCAGGAAGGCAGCAGCGCCACGCTGCTGGTCGACGGCCGCCAGGCCCTGCTGCCGCTCCTGTTGCACCCGGCGCCGCAGCGGGCGCTGTTCCTGGGCCTGGGCTCGGGCGTCACGGCCGGTGTTGCCGCGCAGGTGCCGGGCGTGCAGGTCGACGCGGTCGAGCTGCTGCCCGAGGTCATCACCGCCTCGGCGCTGTTTCGCCCGACGCTGGGCGACGGTCCCCTGCCCCGCCTGCACGCCGCCGACGCGCGTCGCTACGTTCGCACGGCCACGCAGCGCTACGACGTCATCGTGTCGGACAACTTCCACCCGGCCCGCAGCGGTTCGGGTGCGCTGTACACGGTGGAGCATTTCCACGCGGTGCGCGAGCGACTGACGGCCCACGGCCTGTTCTGCCAATGGCTGCCGCTGCACCAGCTGGACATCGCCACGCTGCGCAGCATCTCGGGCGCCTTCCTGCAGGCCTTCCCCGATGGCGCCGCGATCCTGGCGAGCAACAGCCTGGACACGCCCACCGTGGGCCTGGTCGGCCGCGCCGGCGGCACGCGCTTCCAGCCCAACGGCATCAAGCCCGAGCTGGCCGCGCGCTTCGGCCTGGCTGACGACTTCGCCGTGCTGGGCAGTTTCGTGGCCGACAACGCCGCGCTGCAGCGCCTGGCCACCGGCGCGCCGCTGAACACCGATGACCGCCCCTGGGTGGCCTACCGCGCGCCACGCGTCACCTACGCGCCCGACGCCGCGCCGCGCGACCGCCTGCTGGCGCTGCTCGCTCAAGTCGACGTCGACGCGGCAACGCTGCTCATCGCACCGGACGCGGCGCTGGCCGCACGCCTGACCGCCTACACCCAGGCTCGGCGCGGCTATCTGGCGCTGGGCGGCCGCACCACGCCCAGCGCCGACCCCGCCGTCATGCTGGCCCGCGTCGGTCAGCCGCTGCTGGCCGTCCTCAGGCAAAGCCCCGACTTCCAGCCGGCTGCCGAACCGCTGCGCCGCCTGGCGCAAGCCCTGGCACCACGCGACCCGGGCGGCGCGCAACGCCTGTTGTCATCCTTAGCCGATATCCGCCCCGAGCTCGCCGCCCCCTGAACCCGTGTTGGGCCGGTGTCAGTCCTTCGTGGCAAGCTCGGGCCCATGCGCTGGGCCTTCATCACCGATATTCATGCCAACCGACAGGCCTTCGAAGCCGTGCTCGCCGATGCCAAAGCCCAGGGGGCGACACGCTATGCCTTGCTGGGCGACTTTGTCGGCTACGGGGCCGACCCGGCCTGGGTGTTGGACCAGGTCATGGCCATGGTCAGCGACGGCGCCATCGCCGTGCAGGGCAACCACGACGAGGCGGTGGCTCATGGCAGCACGCCCGGCATGCACCCCGACGCGCGCGCCGTTGTCGACTGGACCCGCTCGCAGCTGGATGAAGACCAGTTGCGCTTCCTGACCCGGCTGCCGCTGCAAGCCCATGGCGAGCCCGGCCAGGTCCTCTTCGTGCATGCCAACGCCTTCGAGCCCAACGGCTGGGAGTACGTGCAAGGCCGCTCCGAAGCGGTAAAGAGCCTGCACGCCAGCCCGGCGCGCATCCAGGTGTGCGGCCACATGCACGAGCCCATGCTCTTTCACCTGTCGGGCACCGGCAAGGCGGGCGACTTCCGGCCCGTGGCCGGCGTGCCCATGCCGCTGCCGGCGCACCGCCAGTGGCTGGCCATCCCCGGCTCCTGCGGCCAGCCACGCGACGGCAACCCGGCGGCCTGCTACGCGCTGCTGGACCCGGGCAAGTCCGACCTGGACGATGCCCGCATCACCTTCCAGCGCGTGGCCTATGACGTCGAGGCCGCCTGCGACGCGCTGCGCGCGACGGAGATGCCGGCCCAGATCACCGATCGCCTGGCGCGCCGCCTCACCCTCGGCGAATGAGCATGACCGGTGCCGCGCCTCCCGCTCCGCTGGAAGTCGGCCAGGTGCTGGACGGCTTCCGGCTGGAGGAACGTCTGCACCAGGGCGGCATGGCCAACCTGTGGCGCGTCAGCCGCACCGACGCCACGGACGCTGGCGACGACGGCTGCGAGCTGCTGATGAAGGTGCCGCGCATCAAGGGCGGCGAGGACCCCGCCACCATCGTCGGCTTCGAGGTCGAGCAGATGCTGATGCCGCAGCTCAGCGGCCCGCACGTGCCGCGTTTCGTCGCGCGCGGCGACTGGACCAAGCAGGCCTACATCGTCATGGAGCGCATCCCCGGCGAAACGCTGCGCCCGCGGCTGGACGATGCGCCGCTGCCGCCGGAGGAAGTGGCCGGCATCGGGGCCCGCGTGGCCACGGCGCTGGCAGCGCTGCACCGCCAGCATGTGGTGCACCTGGACGTGAAGCCCAGCAACATCCTGTTCCGCCCGGACGGCACGGCCGTGCTGGTCGACTTCGGCCTGAGCCGCCACGAGCACCTGCCCGACCTGCTGGAAGAAGAGTTCACGCTGCCCATGGGCACGGGGCCCTACATGAGCCCGGAGCAGGTGCAGTTCGTGCGCAACGACCCGCGCAGCGACCTGTTCGCCTTGGGCGTCATGCTGTATCACCTGGCCACCGGCGAGCGGCCATTCGGCCAGCCGGACTCGGTGCGCGGCCTGCGGCGCCGCCTGTTCGTCGAGCCCGTGCCGCCGCGCGCGTTGCGCCCGGAACTGCCGCCGTGGTTGCAGGAGGTCATCCTGCACTGCCTGGAGGTGCGGGCCGACCGCCGCTACCAGAGCGCCGCGCAATTGGCGCTGGACCTGCGCGAGCCCGGTGGCGTGGCGCTGACGGCGCGCGCCGAGAAGCTGCAGGTCAGCGGGGCGATGCGCCGCCTCAAGCGCTGGTTCTTTGCGCTGGGCTCCGAGCCCGAACCCGCGGCGCCGGTGGGCCAGCAACTGGCCCGCAGCCCCATCGTCATGGCGGCGGTGGACGTCGACCACGCCACGCCCGAGCTGCTGAACCAGCTTTGCGAGACGGTGCGCCGCATCGTGCAGACCGAGGCCAGCGCGCGACTGGCCTGCGTGTCCGTCATGCGCGTGAACCGCATCGGCATCGACGAGCTGACCGACCAGCACGGCCAGAGCCTGCACGTGAAGCAGCTCATCGCGCTGAAGCACTGGGCGCGGCCCATCAGCAAGGCGCTGGCGTTGGAGGACGGGCGGCTGACCTTCCACGTGCTGGAGGCGCCCGACGCCGCCGGCGCCATCATCGACTTTGCCCACCGCAATGGCGTGGACCACATCGTCATGGGCGCGCGCGGCGCGTCGGCACTGCGGCGCTACCTCGGCAGCGTGTCGGGTCAGGTCGTGGCGGAGTCGGACTGCACGGTGACCGTCGTGCGGGAGCCGGCGGCGACTTGATGACCTCGGAGGTCATCGACGCGGCGCGGCCCGCGCTGCAGACTGCTTGTCATCAACACAAGGAGTCCAAACGATGCCCGCCTTCGATTCGCTGCCTCTTGCCGTCGCCCTGCTGATCGGCATCCCCGCCTTCGGGTCCTGCCTGGGCATAGGCCTGGCCAGCATGAAGCTGCTGGAAGGCATCGCCCGCCAGCCCGAGATCGCGCCGGAGCTGCAGACCAAATACTTCCTGGCGGTGGGCGTGACCGACGGCGCCTTCATCATCGCCACCGGCATCGGCCTGTGGTTCGCGACGGCGAATCCCTTCGCCCGCTAGGACTCAGCCGCCGAAATACGGGTCGCCCGCCGGCCGCTTCTTGCGCGCCGGCGCGATCTGCGTGTGCACGGTCACCGCGCTGCCGTTGGCCGCGACCTGCACCGCGGTGGGCGTGCCTTCGACGAGCTGGTCCGGGTGCCAGATGCGCACGCGGGCGGGGCCTTCGGGCAGGCTCTGCAGCACGGCCTTGCCGTCCTCGCCGCCGAGCTTGGCCCAGGGCGTATCGGCGACAAAGATGTGGCCGCGCATGGAACCGTGGATGTGGCAGCCCAGCAGGTAGGCGCCGGGCTGGGACAGCGTCTTGCTGTCCGCCGCCGGCGGCTTGCCCGCCACGCGGCCGGCCAGCCGCATCTGCGTGTTCAACCCCGGGTCGACATAGACGCCACCGGCGCCCATCAGGCCCAGGATGACGTGGTGGTCCCAGCTGTCGAGGTTGCTGAAGTTGACCTTGGCGCCCAGGCCCACGACGGTGACGGTGGGCACGAAGCGCAGCTTCTCCTGCGTGATGCTGGCTTCCATGACGGGCGCCGGGCGCGGGCCCTGCACGCTGCTGTCCACCAGCACGACAGCGTCGGCCAGCGGCTTGCCGCTGCGGTCCAGCACGGTGACGGTCAGGTCGGCAGCCTGGGCCACGGCGGCCACGAGCAGCAGGGTGGAGATCAGCGTGGCGCGCATGGTGCGTGAGGTGTGAACTGGGACCGAACCAGTGTCTCACCGCTGCCTACACTGGCGAGATGAGTGACAACCCCTGCCTGAGCTGCGGCGCCTGCTGCGCGAGCTTTCGCGTCGACTTCGACCGCAGCGAACTGGAGAGCGAGGGCGGCCGCGTGCCGGACGGGCTGGCGGTGGCGCTGACCGGGCGCCTGGTGCGCCTGCGCGGCACCGACCACGCGCAGCCGCGCTGCGCGGCGTTCACTGGCCAGGTGGGCGTGAAGGCCAGCTGCGGCATCCACGAATGGCGGCCTTCGCCCTGCCGGGAGTTCGGCGAGCGCGCGCCCATGGGCATTGGCGATGACGCCTGCGCGAGGGCCCGCGCGCGGCACGGGCTGGCGCCGCTCTAGGACCCTGTCGAGCCCCGCAACGGCTCACGCCGGCGCTGCTGCTCGCGCAGCTCGTTCAGCCAGGCCAGCTTGGCGCCGTACATCTCGCGGTCGCGGCTGGTGGCGCTGTTCTCCAGCGCCTTGGCAATCTCGCCCCGCGCGGCAGTCACGTCGCCCAGACCCCAGTTGGCCAGGCCCAGCCAGAAGTGGAACTCGGGCACATAGGCGGCGCGCGCGACCTCCTTGCGGAACAGCTGGCGCGCGGCCGCGAACTCGCCAGCCTTCATCGCTTCCACACCCTCGTCGAAGAACTTGTACGGCGGCACGGGCTGGATCTGCGCCAGTTGGGTGGCGTAGAGCTGTGCCTCCTGGCGCCGGCCGGTGTCGCTCAGCACGAGCACGAGGTTGGACATGGCCTGCACGTTCAGCGGCTCGCGCTCCAGCACCAGGCGCAGCGTCGATTCGGCGCGGTCGAACAAGCCCTTGCGGCGGTACAGCACGGCCAGCGTGTTGTAGGCAGACAGCCAGCGCGAGTCCGTCATGATGGCCGCGCGCGCCCACCAGTAGGCATCGTCCACCTGGCCCACCGTCAACGCCTCTGCGGCGCGGTTGTTCAGGTACATCGCGAGGATGGTGGATTCCTCGATGACGCGGCTGCGGTGGCGGCGCACTTGTTCGG
The DNA here is from genome assembly GCF_056406315.1 of Roseateles sp. P1_C6. Lineage (NCBI taxonomy): Bacteria > Pseudomonadati > Pseudomonadota > Betaproteobacteria > Burkholderiales > Sphaerotilaceae > Roseateles > Roseateles sp. P1_C6. The sequence continues at coordinate 63,522 of NZ_JBFUAK010000009.1, read as the reverse complement.
GCGGCAGGAAGTCGATGGTCAGCAGCTCGGGGTCGCCGAAAACGGTCACGCGTGAGGACGTGGCCAGTGGCCGGGACAGGCTGATGTTGACGTGGCCGGCGACGAAGAAGATGCCGTTGGAGCGCGTCCAGTTCTCTTCCAGGAAGACGCTGTTGAAACGCACCGGCAGGTTGAGGTGGCGGGCGAAGGCGGCCGTCATCAGCACCAGCGACATGCAGTTGCCGCGCTTGGCGTCGAAGGCTTCCGAGGCAGTGCGCGTGGCATCGCTGTCGTAATCCAGTTGCAGCCTGCCCTTGGTGTAGAGGGCGTCGATGAGACCGTCGCGCAAGCCCTTGTTGCGGATCTCGCTGGCCATCTCGGTGTCGGCGAAGCGCTGCATCGCCGGGCTGAGTCTGAGCGCTTCCTGCGCGTCGATGCGCACGCTGGCCGGCTTGAACGCCGAGTCCAAAAACACCTCCTGGCGCGGCGGCGCCACGGGTTCGACGGCGCAGCCGAACAGGCTGATGAGCGCGAGTCCAGCGATCGAGGCGCGGATTTTTTTCATGTCAGTCTCCTGACACAAGCTTAGTCCCGCCCCGCTCTCCTGTCTTGAGTCATCCCGCACGCTTTGGACGATGTCGACGCCGTGCCACAGCTGACGGCGGCAGCGCTTAAAAGGCGGAGCAAAACTACAAAAAACCTCCAAGAACGGCGCGTGAAGGCTGCGCTTGCCAAACATCGCACGACCAAGCACCGGACGGCCGCGGGATTCCACCAGCTTCCTCATGTAGTTTTACTCCAATAGCATGCGCAAAATTCCAAGGAGACTCGGACATGACGACATGGGCAGACGGGCTCGCGCGGCAGGCGCGGCGGGTGGTCGGGGCGATGACCCTGGGCGTGTTCGGGTTGTTTTCGGCCTGTGGCGGCGGGGGCACTGCAGCGCCGGAGCAGGCGGCCTTGAGCAGCGTGGGCACCGCCGCGGCCGCCGATGAGAACGGTGTCGCGCTGCTGGCCGCCCTGCCCGCCGCCGGCCAGGTGCCGCGCGCCAAAATCGCCGCCGTGGCCACGCCCGGTGCACCGGCCACGTCGCTGCGCGTGCACTACCGCCGCGCCGACGGCAACCATGCCGGCTGGCAGATCCACACCTGGAACGCCGCGCAGAGCCCCAACTGGAACGAAGGCTGGAACGCCGCCGGCAGCGACGACTTCGGCGGGTACTACGACGTGCCGCTGGCCGCGGGCAGCGGCACGGTGGGTTTCCTGCTGCACAACGGCGACAACAAGGACAACGGCGGTGCCGACCAGAGCTATGTGCTGCAGGCCGGCGCCAACGAGATCTGGCGCCTGCAGAACGACGGCACCAACTACGCGACCAACCCGCTGCTGCTGCCGGTGCCCGACATCAAGACCGTGCGCGTGCACTACAAGCGCTTCGACGGCGGCTACAGCGCCTGGGGCCTGCACCTGTGGGGCAGCAGCGGCCTGAACGCGGCCGCGCTGCCGGCCGGCGTCAACATCGACGTCTGGAACCAGCCCGTGCCGCTGAGCGCGATGCCCGGCTACGCCGCCGGTGACGGCGAGGTGGTGTTCGACATCCCCGTGCTGAACCCGCAGGGCGACGTCAACCGCAAGGGCCTCGAATTCATCATCCACGGCATGCCGCCCAACGAGAACGACAAGGACGGCCGCGACAACAACATCCGCGTCGAATACTCGGCGCTGACGGTGCAGAACCAGGTCGGCCAGATCTGGCTGGTGGAGCGCGACGCCACGGTCTACACCGCGCCCCCTGACCTGCGCCAGGTCTCCAGCACCGACGCCCGCGCCGTGTGGCTGAACAAGACGCTGGTGAAGTGGCCGCGCATGGCGACCTCCGGCAGCGTGCGGCTCTATCACTCGGCCACGGGCCAGATCAGCGTCAGCGCCGACGCTCCCGTGCAAGGCGCGGACGGCTTCATCACGCTGGACGCCTTCACCGGCACCGTGCCGGCGGTCGATGCGCTGCGCTTCAAGTACGTCGCCAGCGGTGCCGTGTTCAGCGTGCGCCCCGCCGACGTGGCCCGCCTGCCTTCGCTGCACCAGCAGCAGCTCGTGCTGGTGCAGGAGGACGCCAACGGCAAGGTGCAGAACGCCACCACCGCGCAGATCGCCGGCGCGCTGGACGACCTCTATGCCGCCGCCAACAACGTGCCCGACCTGGGCGCCGTCATCGACCATGGTGCCACCACCTTCAAGGTCTGGGCACCGACGGCGCAGAACGTGTCGCTGGTGCTGACGACGCCCGTCAACGGCTCGCCGCTGCTGGCCCGCACGACCACCGACGCGATGACGCGCGACGCCGCCACCGGCGTGTGGCGCCTCACCAAGCCCGGCCATCTGCATGGCTCCAGCTACCGCTACCAGGTGCAGGTCTTCGTGCGCGGCGTGGGCCTGGTGCGCAACCTCGTCACCGACCCCTACTCGCTGGGCCTGACGCTGGGCGGCCAGCAGAGCGTGGTGGTGGACCTGCAGTCCCCCACCACCAAGCCACCCGGCTGGGACGGCAGCGCGCCGCCCACCACCGTGGCCGCGCCGTCGGACCTGAGCATCTACGAGCTGCACGTGCGCGACTTCTCGATCAACGACGCCAGCGTGCCCGCCGCCAAGCGCGGCAAGTACCTGGCGTTCGGCGAGGCCAACTCCAACGGCATGCGCCACCTCACGGCGCTGGCCGCCGCGGGCCTGACCGACGTGCACCTGCTGCCGGTGTTCGACATCGCCAGCGTCAACGAGAAGAGCTGCGTGACGCCTGCCGTGCCGAGCGCCGCCGCCGACAGCGACGCGCAGCAGGCCGCGGTCGGCGCCACGGCCGGCACCGACTGCTTCAACTGGGGCTACGACCCGCACCACTTCACGACGCCCGAGGGCAGCTATTCGAGCAACGCGGCCGACCCGCTCGCCCGCGTCGTCGAGTTCCGCCGCATGGTGCAGGCACTCAACGCCGCCGGCCTGCGCGTGGGCATGGACGTGGTCTACAACCACACCACGTCATCGGGCCAGAACGCGACCTCCGTGCTCGACAAGGTCGTACCCGGCTACTACTTCCGCTACAACGCCAGCGGCGGCATCGAGCGTTCCACCTGCTGCGAGAACACCGCGGCCGAGAACCTGATGATGGCCAAGCTGATGATCGACTCCGCCGTCACGTGGACGCGCGACTACCGCATCAGCTCGCTGCGCTTCGACATCATGGGCCACCACCCAAGGGCGGTCCTCGAGGCGCTGAAGGCCCGCGTCAAGGCCGCCGCCGGCCGCGACGTGCAGATCGTCGGCGAGGGCTGGAACTTCGGCGAAGTGGCCAACGGCGCGCGCTTCGTGCAGGCCGAGATGCTGTCGCTGAACGGCTCGGGCATCGGCAGCTTCAACCCGCTGATCCGCGACGCGGTGCGCGGCGGCGGCTGCTGCGACAGCGGCAATGCGCTGGTCGCGTCCCAAGGCTATGTGAACGGCTTCTTCTACGACAGCAACGCCAGCGCGTCCGGCCAGAGCCGCGGCGAGCTGATGTGGCAGGCCGACCGCCTGAAGGCGTCGCTCGCCGGCTCCATCCGCAGCTTCCAGATGCAGACCAGCTGGGACGCCAACCTGCGCCTGGACCAGATCGACGTCGGCGGCATCCCGGCTGGCTGGGTGCTGGAGCCGGGCGAGGTCGTCAACTACGTGGAGAACCACGACAACCTGACGCTGTTCGACAACAACGCCTTCCGCCTGCCCACCAACACCAGCCGCGAAGACCGCGCCCGCGTGCAGATCCTGGCCAGCGCCATCAATGCCTTCAGCCAGGGCGTGGCCTATTTCCACGCCGGCGTGGACACGCTGCGCAGCAAGTCGCTGGACCGCAACAGTTACGACAGCGGCGACTGGTTCAACCGCCTGGACTGGAGCTACGGCGACAACAACTTCGGCGTGGGCCTGCCGCCTTCGCGCGACAACGCCGACAACTGGGCCCTGGCCCGGCCGCTGCTGACCAACGCGCTGATCAAGCCGACCACGGCCGACATCGCCTGGACGCGCGACGCCTTCCGCGACCTTCTGCGCATCCGCAAGAGCACGACGCTGCTGCGCCTGCGCACGGCCGACGACATCAAGGCGCGGCTGTCGTTCCTGAACACCGGCTCCACACAGGAAGCCACCGTGCTGGTCGGTCGCCTGAATGGTGCCGGCTACCCGGGCGCCAACTTCGACGAACTGGTCTATTTCATCAACGTCGACAAGACCGCCAAGCAGCTGACGCTGCCCGCGCTGGCCGGCCACGCACTGGAACTGCACCCGGTGCACACCGCCGCGGGCGCCGCCGACAAGCGCGCCGCGCAAGCGGGCTTCAACCGCGCGACCGGGGCCTTCAGCCTGCCCGCCCGCACGGTCGTCGTCTTCGTTGCCCGTCCTGCCGCATCCAACTGAAAAACCAGCCATGAAGCACTTCAAACACCTGGCCGCCACGGCCGCCCTCGCCTTCGCGGGCCTGCTCGCCACGCCCGCCGCCCAGGCCGCCAGCGTCGTCGTCGACATCAGCGGCGCGCAAAGCATCAACCAGCAGGGCGAGGCCGGCAACACCGTCTGGCTCGTCAACATCGGCGCCAACACCGTGCTGACATCGCTGGACTGGACGCTGACGCTGAACGCCTTCGCGCCCAGCAGCCTGTCGGAGCTGCAGGTCAGCTTCGGCGACTCCAGCGGCGCCAACCTGCTCACCGTCATGCCGGCTGCGCTCGACGGCGGCTTCAGCGGCATCGGCCATTACAGCAACACGCTGAACCTGGCGGGCCTGGGCGTCGGCGCGGGCGCCGATGGCCTGCTGCGCATCGAGTTCAGCGAGGACCACAAGGACTTCGCGCTGGGCGTGGCGGAGGGGCAATGGGTCAGCGGCAACCTGACGTTTGGCGTGACGGCCGTGCCCGAGCCCGCCAGCGCCGCGCTGGCTGTGCTGGGCCTGGGCCTCGTGGGCCTGCAGGCGCGCCGCGCACGACGTGGCTGAACGGCGTTCACAAAAATAAACCGACGGCCGCGCATCGCACTTGCGGCGTTAGCCCGACGCTGAGAGGATGCTGCGGTGCAACCTAGCCGCCGCAACACCCTCACCCTCCTGCCTGCGCTGACCTGGCCCTGGACCTCGCCGTCAGCCCAGCCCCCGACCGCGCTGACACTGGTCACCAGCGACCTGCCACCGATGACGATGCCGGGCGAGCCCGGCCAGCGCGGTGTGCTGCTGGACCTGGTGGAGGCCATGCTCAGGCAGGCCGACCTGGCTGCGCAGCCTGAGTTCTATCCCTGGGCCCGCGCGATGCTGCTGGCGGGCGACAAGCCGCGCACGCTCATCGTGCCGCTCAACCGCACGCCCGAGCGCGAGGCGCGATTCCAGTGGCTGGTGAAGCTCTACGCACAGCGCTTCACCTTCATCACGCTGGCCGGCAAGCCGCGCGTGGAAACTGCAGAACAGGCACGCCGCCTGCGCATCGCCTGCCTGCGCGGCTCGTCCAACCTCGACCAGTTGCAAAAGCAAGGCGTGCAGCCGGGGCGGGTCTACCAGTCGACCAGCGTGGCCGACATGCAGCGCGCGCTGGAGCGCGGCCTCGTCGACGCGCTCTACGGCAGCGAACTGATACACACCGACGCCTGGCGACGCAGCGGCCGCAACCTGGCGCTGCTGCAGACAGGGCTGACGCTGGAGTCCGCCGACATCTGGCTGGCCGCGCAAGGCGGCATCACCGAGGCCGAACAGGCGCGGCTGCAGCACGCACACGAGGCCCTGCTGGCGGACGGCAGCGTGGAGCGCTTGTTCAAGCGCTACGGCCTGAAGTTCAGGCCGGAAGACTTGCGCTAGTTCAAGACGAAAACCGCCGCGCTGCGCGCCGGCACCTCGAACCGCCCGGCCTGGAAGCGCGCCTCGCGCTTCACGCGCGCATCGGCACCCTGGCGCTGCACCGGGTGCAACACCCAGCCCGCCTTGGCCTCGTCGGGCAGCGCCAGCGCCTGGGCCGTCGGCGCCACGTTGATCAGCGTCATCACGGCCTTGAAGCCGGCATGGGGCAGGCCGCGGCCGTCGATGCGCGTCGCGACCAGCACGGGGTTCTGGCCCGCGCCGCTGCCGGGGAAGCTGACCCGTTTCTGGATCTCTGCCGCGCTGGCCAGCCGCAGCAGCGGCGTGCTGGCGCGGATCTTCAGCAGGTCGCGGAAGACGTCGCGCGCCCAGGCGATCTCGGCCGGGCCGGGCGCGATGGACGAGTCGGCCAGGCGCTCGCGGGCCAGCGCCCAGTCGCGGCCGTCCTTGCCAAAGTTGTCCTGCTTCGGCGGCAGGCCGGTGCCGAAATGGTTGGTCTGGTAGGTCCAGTCCAGCCGGTTGAACCAGTCACCGGAGTCGTAGCTGTTGCGGTCCATGCTCTTGCTGCGCAGGATGTCCTGGCCGGCGTGGAAGTAGGCCACGCCCTGGCTGAACGCCACCAGCGCCGCGCCCAGCATCTGCACGCGGGCGCGGTCCGCGCGCGGGGTGTCGCGCGGCAGCTTCAGTGCGTTGACGTCGAACAGCGTCTGGTTGTCGTGGTTCTCCACGTAGTTCACAACCTCGCCGGGCTCGCTGGCAAAACCGGCCGGCTGGTCGCCGTAGGCGATCTGCTCCAGGCGCCGGGTCTCGCCGCGCCAGGTCCTCAGCTCATAGCCGCGCAGCGAGCCGGCGAGGCCGATGCGGACCATGTCGGCCGCCGCCAGCAACTCCTCGGGCTTCGCCGGCGTCAATGCCGCCAGCGCATTGGGCGCGTAGACCAGCCCGTTGAGCCAGCCCTGGCGGCGCACGCTGTCGTCACCGCCCTCGCCCGCGCTGCCGCCGCGCGCCGCGTCACGCCCACGGTCGCTGAACGAGCCGATGCCGCTGCCGTTCAGGCTCAGCTGCGAGGCCTGCACGAAGCGCGCGCCGTTGGCCACCTCGCCAAAGTTCCAGCCCTCGCCCAGCAGCTGCACGGGCCGGCCAGCCTCGGCGTTGACGCGCTGTTGCAGCCGCTCCATCGCCGCGCGCGGCTGGTGCCCCATCAGGTCGAAGCGCATCGAGTCGATCTTGTATTCGCGCACCCACAGCGCCGCCGAGTCGATCATCAGCTTGGCCATCATGCGGTGCTCGGTGGCCGTGTTGTCGCAGCAGGTCGAGCGCTCGATCTCGCCCTTGGCGTTGAGGCGGTGGTAGTAGCCCGGCACCAGGCGGTCCAGCACCGACTTCTGCGCCTGCCCGGCTGCGGACATGTGGTTGTAGACCATGTCCATGCCCACGCGCAGCCCGGCCTGGTGCAACGCCATCACCATCTGGCGCAACTCGACGACGCGCTTCAGCGGGTCGGTCGCGAAGCTGCCCTCGGGCGCGTTGAAATGCCAGGGGTCGTAGCCCCAGTTGAAGCAGTCGTCCGCGGCCACGGCCATCACGGCCGCCTGCTGCGCGTCGCTGTCGGCGGGCGCCGCCGGCACCGTGGGCGTCTTGCAGCCCAGCTCGGGCACGCTGGCGAGGTCGAACACGGGCAGCAGGTGCACGTCCGTCATGCCCGCCTTGGCCAGCGCCTTCAGGTGCCTCATGCCGCTCGACGCACCCTCCGTGAAGGCCAGGTATTTGCCACGCCAGGCCGGGCGCACGCTCGTGTCGCTGATGGAGAAGTCGCGCACGTGCAGCTCGTAGATGACCTGGTCGGTCGCGGCTTTCACGCGGGTCGGGCGCGGCGCGGCATCCCAGCCGCGCGGCTTCAGCATCGGTGACGCCAGGTCGGCGACGACGCTGAGCCGCGAGTCCGCCGTCAGCGCGACCGAGTAGGGGTCGGTGACGAGGTTGCGCACGCGGCCATGGGTGGGCGTAACGACATCGACGAGGTAGCGGTAGGCCTGGCCGCTCAGGTCGCCCGGCAGCTCGGCGCGCCACGTGCCGGTGGCGGCGTCCAAGCGCATCGCCTCGGCGGCGACCGCCGGGGATGCGGTGTCGATGTGCCGGCACAGCACGACGCGCTGGGCCGTGGGCGCCCAGACGGCAAAGCGCGTTCTGGCCTTGCCAGGCTGCGCGCCCAGGTCGGGCAGTTGTTCCGCCGCCACGTACAAGTCATCCAAGGCGCCGGCGATCTGCAGGCCGGTGGCCGCGATGACGCGTCCGTCCGCCGCTTCGTGCACCAGCAGCAGTTGCTCGCGCAGCAGCGCGGCAACGTCCACGCCCGCCGCGACCGCAAAGCGCGGCCCGTCGCCGATGAAGCGCAGGCGCGCCGGCAGCGCGGCCGTGCTGGGTGCCAACTCGAGGGCGCCGTCAGCCCCGGCCACCGCTTCGCCCACCGCGGCCTGCAGACCCGCGGCCTTTGCGTGATGCAGGCGCAGGCGCTCGCCGGCCCGCAGCCTCAACCCCGGCCATTGCACGGTCCGCGCGTCCAGCCAGTAGGCCTCGGACAAGGCCTTGGCCCCCGCAGGCGGCACCGGCACTTCGGCATTGCAATCGTCGAGATCACCCGCCCGCGCCGTGGTGGCGATCAAGGTCATGCCCAGCAGCACGCACAGCATCGGACGGGATGGCATCAAGGTCTCCTTTCGTTGTTTCGAAATAGTAGCAAAACTACATTCATCGAAATCCCCATGGCGCTTTCCAATTGGAACTCGCTATGCTCGCGCCGATTCGTTGAGTAGTTTGATTACATGAATCGCTTCATCAACCAAGTTTGGCAAGCCGCCGCCACGCTGACCCTGTGGGCGCTGGCGGCCTGCGGCGGTGGCGGGTCGGGCAGTGCCGCGCCACTGCCGGCGCCTGCTCCGGCCCCCTTGGCATTGCCCGCGCCCGACATCGGCGCCGTCACCGCGGCCGACCCCGGCAGCACGCTGCCCGAAGGCTGGCAGCGCGGCGCCTTCATGCAGGTCTTCGTGCGCAGCTACCAGGACAGCGACGGCGACGGCATCGGCGACCTGCGCGGCCTCATCAGCCGCCTGGACTACCTGAAGGACCTCGGCGTCAGCGGCCTGTGGCTGATGCCCATCACCAAGAGCCAGGACGGCGACCATGGCTATGCGGTGACCGACTACCGCGACACCGAGCCCGCCTACGGCCGCCTGGCCGACCTGGACGAACTGCTGAAGCAGGCGCATGCGCGCGGCATGGGCGTCATCCTCGACCACGTCATCAACCACAGCGCCGCCCAGCACCCGCTGTTCGTCAACGCCAAGGATGCCGCCACCAACCCCTGGCGTGACTGGTACGTGTGGCAGAACCCGGCGCCCAGCGGCTGGAGCATCTACGGCGGCAACCCCTGGCGCAGCACGGCCAACGGCGCCTACTACGCGCCGTTCTCGGACCAGATGCCCGACTTCAACCTGCTGAAGACCGAGGTCGTCGACTTCCACAAGAACGCGCTGCGCTTCTGGCTGAACCGCGGCGTGGACGGCTTCCGCTTCGACGCGGTCGGCAACCTGGTCGAGCACGGCCCTGGCGCCTGGGAGAACCAGCCGCGCAACTACACGCTGATGAACGAGGTGCGCCAGTTGCTCAACGGCTATGCGCGCCGCACCATGGTCTGCGAAGGGCCGGCCGACCCGCAGGGCTTCGGCGCGGCGTCGGCCTGCGGCGGCGCGTTCGCCTTCGACCTGCAGGCGGCGCTGATCGGTGCCGCGCGCGGCCAGGCGACGTCGGTGGCGGCGCTGGCCAACTACTTCAGGACGGCGCCGGCCGGCATGTCGCCCTTCCTGTCCAACCACGACGGCTTTGCCGGCCAGCGCCCGGCCGACCAGCTCGGCGGCGACGTGGCCCAGCTCAAGCTCGCGGCCAGCGCCTACCTGCTGCTGCCGGGCACGCCCTTCATCTACTACGGCGAAGAGATCGGCCTGCGCGGTGCCGCCACGCTGAGTGGCGACGCGGCACTGCGCACGCCGATGGCCTGGAGCACCGGCGCGACCGCCGGCTTCACGACCGGCACGCCCTATCGGGCGCTGGCGGCCAATGCGTCGACAAACCATGTCGCCGCCCAGCTGGCCGACGCGGATTCGCTGCTGAACCACTACCGCACGCTGCTGGCTCTGCGCAACGGCCTGCCGGCGCTGCACGACGGCGACTACGTCAACCCCAGCGCCAGCGGCACGCTGCTGAGCTACCAGCGCCACGCCGCTTCCCAGGGCGCCGTCGTGCTGATCAACTTCGGCAACGCGCCGGCCGAGGCCGCCTTGAACGGCCTGCCGGCCAACACGACGCTGCAGGCCGCCTACCCGACAACAAGCGCCAAGGCCGGCAGCGACGCCACCGGCCAGGCGCGCATCACCGTCCCCGCGCAGTCCCTGCGCGTCTACACCCACACCCGCTGACCGTCATGCCCAAGCGACTCCTGCTCACCCTCGCGCTGGCCACGGCCGGCCTGGCCCAGGCCCAGATCGACACCCGCCCCGTGCCGCCTCAACCCCGCGCCAGCGCCCTGCCCGCGAACTGGCAGAAGGGCGTGCTCATGGAAGTCTTCGTGCGCGGCTACCGGGACAGCGATGGCGATGGCATCGGCGACCTGAAGGGCCTGACGAGCCGGCTGGACTACCTGAAGAAGCTGGGCGTCAGCGGCCTGTGGCTGATGCCCATCACCGCCAGCTCCGACCACGACCATGGTTACGCGACGACCGATTTCCGCAGCATCGAGCCGCAGTACGGCACGCTGGCCGACTTCGACGAACTGATCCGCGAGGCGCACAAGCGCGGCATCGGCATCGTCATGGACTACGTCATCAACCACGCGTCCTGGCAGTTCCCGCCCTTCCAGCAAGCCCTGGCCGACCGCAACAGCCCCTGGCGCAGCTGGTTCGTCTGGAACCCCGAGCCCGGCCCGGGCTGGGACATCTGGGGCAAATACCCCTGGTACGACGGCGCCGCCAAGCCCTGGGACTGGACCGGCGAATGGAAGGACCTGCCGCCCATCAAGCCCGGCTCGCCCGACATCTTCTTCGGCACCTTCGGGCCGCACATGCCCGACTTCAACCTGCGCAACCCGGCCGTCGTGCAGTACCACGAGGACTCGCTGCGCTTCTGGCTCAACCGCGGCCTGGACGGCTACCGGCTGGACGCCGTGCCGCACCTGATCGAGAACAACGCCAAGGACTGGAACGACCAGCCCGAAAGCCGTGTGCTGACCAAGCAGTTCCAGGACTTGATCAAGAGCTATCCCAGCCGCTACGTCGTCTGCGAGGCCACGGCCGAGCCCATCGCCTACGGTGACCCGGGCCTGTGCGGCGGCGCCTTCGCGTTCAACCAGAACTACGAGCTGATGAAGGCGGCCAAGGGCGACGCCGCGGCGGTGCAGAAGGTGGCCGACTACTACCGCGCGATGTCGCCCACGATGGCGACCTTCCTGCACAACCACGACATCTTCACCGGCCAGCGCGTGTGGGACCAGTTGCACGGCGACGAGGCGCGCTACCGGCTGGCGGCCGCCAGCTACCTGCTGCTGCCCGGCACGCCCTTCGTCTACTACGGCGAGGAGATCGGCCTGGCCGGCATCGACGGCAAGAACGCCCAGGACGATGCGCCGCTGCGCGCGCCGATGAGCTGGACGCCCGCCGGCGGATTCAGCGCCAGCGACAAGCCCTTCCGCCCGCTGTCGCTGAACCGCAGCCGCAACAACGCTGACACGCAGCAGCGCGACGCGGGTTCGCTGTTCAACTTCTACCGCGAGCTGATCGCGCTGCGCCACGCGTCGCCTGCGCTGACGCTGGGCCGCTACGAAGCCGACAAGGTCGAGGGCCAGGTCTGGCACTTCCAGCGCGTGCAGGGCAGCGAGCGCGTGCTGGTCGCCATCAACTACGGCGACACGCCGGCCGCCGTCGACCTGCCGGCCGGCGCCCGCCCGCTGTACCCGAAGCACGCCGCCGCATCGCGCGCCCGCGCGACGCTGCCGCCGCTGTCCTTGCGCGTCTACCGCCTGGAGCCGCGATGAAAGCCCTGATCACTTTTGCCACTGCCCTGCTGATGAGCCTGCCCACGATGGCCGCCGAGCCAACGCGCCGCGTCGAACCGCCCCACTGGTGGGTCGGCATGCGCGACACCTCCCTGCAGCTGATGCTGCACGGCGCCGGCATCGCCGATGCCAAGCCCACGCTGGCCGCCTACCCAGGCGTTGCGCTCAAAGCCAGCCACCGCGCCACCAGCGCCAACTACCTCTTCATCGACCTCGACATCGCGCCCGATGCCAAGCCCGGTGAGCTCGTGCTGAACATTGCCGGCAAGACGCTGCGCTACCCGCTGCTGGCCCGCGCGCGCGGCTCGGCCGAGCGCCAGGGCTTCGGCCCCAAGGATGCGATCTACCTCGTCGTGCCGGACCGCTTCGCCAAGGGTTCGAATGGCAGCGGCAAGCAGGCCGACATGAAGGAAGGCGTCAACCGCGCCGATGACAGCGGCCGCCATGGCGGCGACCTGGCCGGCATGCGCCAGCACCTGGACTACATCGCTGGCCTGGGCTTCACGCAGGTCTGGCCGACGCCGCTGGTGGAGAACAACAGCGCCAAGTACAGCTATCACGGCTACGCAGCGACCGACTTCTATCGTGTCGACCCGCGCTTCGGCACGAATGACGACTTCGGCGCCTACGTGGCCGAAGCCAAAGCCAAGGGCGTCGGCGTCATCCAGGACATCGTGCTCAACCACATCGGCGGCGGCCACTGGTGGATGGCCGACCTGCCCGCGCCGGACTGGGTCAACCAATGGCCTGCGGGCTACACGGAAACGCACCACGCGCGCATGACGCTGCAAGACCCCTACGCCGCGCCCAGCGACCGCCAGCGCTTCACCGACGGCTGGTTCGTGCCCGGCATGCCGGACCTGAACCAGCGACGGCCCGAACTGGCGACGTATCTCACGCAGATGACGCTGTGGTGGATAGAGAACTACGGTCTGTCGGGCATCCGCACCGACACCTACTCCTACTCCGACCGCGACTTCCTGACCCGCTGGTCGGCCCGTGTCATGCAGGAGTACCCGCAGCTGAACATCGTCGGCGAGGAGTGGAGCCCGCACCCGGCCGTCGTGTCCTACTGGCAGCGCGGCAAGCGCAACCACGACGGCTATGTGTCCCACGCGCCCAGCCTGATGGACTTCCCGATGCAGACCAACCTGCTCGCCGGGCTGCTGGAGACCGACGGCCCCCACACCGGCCTGACCAAGCTCTACGAGGGCCTGGCGCATGACTTCGTCTACCCCGACCCGGCCAACCTGGTGCTGTTCGACGGCAACCACGACACGCCACGGCTGTTCTCGGTGCTCAAGCGCGACGTGGGTCTGGCCAAGATCGCGCTGGCCTACCTGGCCACGACGCGGCGCATCCCGCAGGTCTTCTACGGCAGCGAGCTGCTGATGCAGAGCCCCACCGAGCGCGACGACGGCCGCGTGCGCGCCGACATGCCGGGCGGCTGGCCAGGCGATGCAGTCAACGCCTTCACGGGCGCAGGCCTGACGGCCGAGCAACGCGACATGCAGGACTGGGTGCGGCGGCTCTTCACCTGGCGCAAGGGCGCGGGCGTCATCCACGACGGCGCGCTGATGCAGTACGCGCCGTTGGATGGCGTGTACGTGTTCTTCCGCTACGACGCGGGGCGGGCGGTCATGGTGGTGCTGAACAAGAACGCCAAGCCGGTCGAGCTGGCGACCGCGCGCTTTGCGGAGCGCGTGCGGCCCGGCGACCGTGCGCGCGACGTGCTGGGCGGCCAGTCCTTCAGCATCGGCACGGCCATCCACGTGCCGGCGCGCGCGCCGCTCATCCTCGAACTCACGCGCTGAGGGCTAGGGCCGGCGCGGCTGGCCGCGATCGCAGAGCTGGCCCGCATCGCCACGCGTGAATTCGGCCGTCCAGTTGGTCTCCCAGGTGCTGTCGTCGTAGGAGAAGGCCTGCTGCCAGCGCGCGTGGTCGGCGTCCAGCTTGTCCCAGATGTAGCGCACCTTGACCGGCCGGCCCTCGTCCTCGTCCTCGGCGTAGAACTCGCCGTGGCTGCCCTGGAAGCCACCCACCGTGGGGATCGGGTCCAGCTTGCCGGTCGCGCTGCTGACCCAGTAGATGGACCACTGACGCTTGTGCACGTCAAAGGTCCGCAGCGACAGGCCGGAGCGGCCCAGCGTCGGCATGTGCAACTCGTCCACCGTGACGAGGTGGCCGAGGTAGGGCGTCATGCACAGCACGGTCGGGAATTCATACCACTCCGTGCTGCCAACGCCGCGCGCCTTCAGCCGCCGCTGCTGGGCGCGCCAGCCGCCGGCGAAGTAGTCGAAGTCGCGCACGTCGCCGGTCCGCGCCATCGTGTAGCCCGGCGGCAGCGCGGCACTGGCGGCAGGTGCGAAGCCCGCGGCCAACGCGCAGGCGAGCGTGGCCAGCCAGGCCCGCGGTGAAGCGATGATGAGGGGGTCGTTCATGCCTGCGTCTCCTTGCGTTGCGACGCACTCTAGGCAGCGGGCATGGCGGCGCAAAACGATGATTGCTGCAGGTCACCTGAACCTGCGCTTCAGATGCCGCCCCAAGCAAGCCATGGCACAGCCGCCCCTGCCACTTGAATCCCTGCGCGTCTTCGCCGCCTGCGTGCGCCACGGCAACTTCACGCGCGCGGCGGACGAGCTCGCCATCACGCCCACGGCCGTCAGCCAACGCATGCGGGCACTGCAGGCACAGATCGGTGTGCAGCTCTTCAGCCGCCATGGCCCGCGTCTCGTCGTGACCGAACGGGCACTGGCACTGGCACGGGACATCGATGCGGCGCTCGCGCAGATGCAATCGGCGCTGGACGACTGCCGGCGCGCAAAGCCGCCGCTGCGTGTCACCTGCGCGCCGACCTTTGCCGCCTGCTGGCTCGTGCCGCGGCTGGCGGCCTACCAGGCGCTGCCCGGCGCCGACGCGATCGAGCTGGACGCCAGCGCCGCCCTCACGGGCCCCGGTCGCTTTGACGTCGCCATCCGCAGCGGCACCGGCCCCTGGCCCGGCTATGAAGCCGCGCCGCTGCTGGCCGAGGAAGGCACGCCCATGCTCAGCCCCGGGCTCGCCGGCCGGCGGCGCCGCTGGAGCGTCGATGCGCTGTTGGCGCTGCCGCTGATCCCCGACCCGCGCTGGCCGGCCTGGTTCGCCCTCGCCGGCCGAGCCGATGCGAAACCCCGCTTCGTCGCGACACGTTTCCCCAGCTACGAGCTCGAAGCCCGCGCCGCCGTCCAGGGCCTGGGTGTGGCGCTGCTGTCGCCCGCGCTGTTCACCGACTTGCTGGCCCGCCGTGACCTGCTGGCGCCCTTCACGGCGCGGGTCAGCGGCCCCGAGCGCTACTGGCTGCTGTGGCCGCGCGGCGCCGAACCGCCGCATTTCGTGCAGTGGCTGCGCGCGCAGCTTCCTGGCGACGGCTGAGTTCCCCAAAACCGATCCGCGGGGCATGCAGCCACCGTCTCGGCGATCAGCCCGGCAGCTTCAGCAGCTCGAACGGCCCACGGCCCGAGGCGGCCGTGATGAGCCCCAGCACGCGCGCCGGCTCGCTGCCCAGCATGCCCCAGTGGAAGCGCCAGCCCCAGTTGCCGCCCAGCACGCCGGGCACGTTCATGCGGTGGGCGCTGCCCAGGCCCAGCACGTCCTGCAGCGGGTAGACGGCCATGTTGGCGACCGAGTTGGCGCAGGCGCGGATCATGGCCCAGTGCACGTCCCGCTCGCTGCAGGCGAGGTAGGAGCCGGCGAAGGCGCGCTCCCGCGGCTTGGCCTGGTCCCACCAGC
The DNA here is from genome assembly GCF_056406315.1 of Roseateles sp. P1_C6. NCBI lineage: Bacteria > Pseudomonadati > Pseudomonadota > Betaproteobacteria > Burkholderiales > Sphaerotilaceae > Roseateles > Roseateles sp. P1_C6. Next base: position 47,815 of record NZ_JBFUAK010000009.1, on the reverse strand, counting down.
CGCGCACGGTGTCGTTGTCGTGGGTGCCGGTGTAAGCCACCGAGCTGGTGGGCCACATGTGCGGCAGGAACTCGTGGTCGCCCTCGGCACCGAAGGCGAACTGCAGGATCTTCATGCCGGGGAAACCGCAACCGTCGCGCAACGCGTGCACGTCGTCGGTGATGAAGCCCAGGTCCTCGGCGACGATGGGCAGCGGGCCGAGCGCCTTCTTGATCGCGTCGAACAGCGCCATGCCGGGACCGGTGAGCCAGCGGCCCTGCTTGGCATCGGGGCTGCTGGCGGGGATCTCGTAATAGCCGGCGAAACCGCGGAAATGGTCGATGCGGAACACATCGGCCTGGCTCAGCGCGCGCTGGATGCGCGCCGTCCACCAGGCGTAGTTCTCCTGGGCCATCTTGTCCCAGTTGTAGAGCGGGTTGCCCCAGCGCTGGCCCAGCGGGCCCAGGTCGTCGGGCGGCACGCCGGCCACGACGGTGGTCTGGAAGTTCTCGTCGAGCTCGTACAGGTCGGGGCGCGACCAGCAGTCGGCGCTGTCATGGGCGACGAAGATGGGCAGGTCGCCCATCAGGTGCACGCCGCGCTCATTGGCGTAGGCCTTCAGCGCACCGGCCTGCACGTCGAACTGCCATTGCACGAACTGCCAGAAGGCGATCTCGTCGGCGTAGTCCTTGCGGGCCTTGGCAATCGCCTTGGGCTCGCGCTTCTTCAAGCCGTCGCTCCATTCCCACCAGGGCTGGCCGTTCAGCGGCGAGCGGATGGCCATGAACAGCACGTAGTCATCCAGCCAGCTCTGCGCCTCCAGGCACCACTTGGCGAAGGCGATGCGGTCGGCGTCCGCGGCGTTGGCGAAGAAGCCCTTGGCGGCGGCGCGCAGCTGCTGCTCGCGCCAGGGCGTGACCGCACCGTAGTTGATCAGCTCGCCGCTGAAGGCCGGCACGTCGGGCTGGGCCAGCCAGCCCTTGGTGACGAGCGGCTCCAGCGCCACCATCCACTGGCTGCCCGCAAAGGCCGACACGCCCTGGTAGGGGCTGTCGCCGGGGCCGATGGGCGTGGTGGGCAGCAGCTGCCAGACGGACTGGCCGGCGGACTGCAGCCAGTCGACGAAGCGGTAGGCATCGGGGCCGAAGTCGCCCATACCGTGCGGGCCGGGCAGCGAGGTGATGTGCAGCAGCACACCGGAGGAGCGTTGGTTCAGATTCATGGCTGTGCGTGCCTCAGCACGAGTAGGGAGCGGGCCGGCACGTTCAGTGGCTGGCCGGCCAGGATGGTGTCGCGGGCGGACTCGCCGCTGCTGTCCAGCACCAGCTGCCAGGGGCCGTTGCAGAGCAGGAAGGGCAGCGGCGCCGGGTCGGGGTTGAAGACGATCATCAGCCGCGGCGCGCTGGCACCCGCCTCGCGCAGCTGGGCGCCGAAGGCACGCTGGCCGGCGTCATGCCAGTCGTGCGGCGCCATCTCGTGGCCGCTGGGCGCGTACCAGGCGATGCTGGCTTCGCCAGGACCGCTGGCGAACCAGCGCGGGTGGCGCAGCAGCGGTTCGGCGGCGCGCAGGGCCAGCAGTTGCGCGACCAATTCGGTCATGCGGCCGTCGGCCTGATCCCAGTTCAGCCAGGTCGTCGCGTTGTCCTGGCAATAAGCGTTGTTGTTGCCGCCCTGGCTGTTGGCGATCTCGTCGCCGGCGCACAGCATGGGCGTGCCCTGGGCCAGCAGCAGCGTGGACAGCAGCGCGCGGCGCACGCGTTCGCGCATGGCGTTGATGTCCGCGTCCGCCGTCGGCCCCTCGGCGCCGAAGTTGGCCGCCAGCTCGCCGTCGCGTCCGTCGCGGTTGTCCTCGCCGTTGGCCTGGTTGTGCTTCGTCGAATAGCTGGTCAGGTCGGCCAGCGTGAAGCCGTCGTGCACGGCAACGAAGTTGACCGAGGCCGTCGGCAGGCGCTGGCCATGGTGGAAGACATCGCTGGACGCCATGAAGCGCCGCGCAAACTCGCCGCGGCCGACGCCAGCCCCCGCGCCCAGCCAGTAGCCGCGCACCGCGTCGCGGAACTTGTCATTCCATTCCAGGAATCGGCCGGGGAAGCGGCCGACCTGGTAACCGTCGTAGGCCGCGTCCCAGGGTTCGGCGATCAGGTGCACGCCGGCCAGCACCGGGTCTTGCCGCAGCGCCGTGAAGAAGGCGGCGTTGGCATCAAAGCCGTGGGCGGTGCGGCCCAGCACCGGCGCCAGGTCGAAGCGGAAGCCGTCGACACCCATCTCGGCGACCCAGTAGCGCAGCGAATCCAGCACGAACTGCGTCACGCGCGGGTGGGCACAGTTGACGGTGTTGCCGCAGCCAGTCAGGTTCTCGTTGCGGCTCTTGTCGTCGGCCACCAGCCGGTACCAGGTCTTGTTGTCCAGACCACGGAAGGACAGCGTCGGGCCGAACTCGTTGCCTTCGGGCGTGTGGTTGTAGACCACGTCGAGCGTGACCTCCAGGCCGGCGGCGTGCAGCGCGTCGACCATCTGCCGGAACTCGGCCGTCACGGCGCTCGGGTCATGGCGATGCTGGGCCTGGGCCCAACGCGGGTCGGGGCAGAAGAAGCCCAGCGTGTTGTAGCCCCAGTAGTTGTGCAGGCGGCGCTCGGCCAGATGCGGTTCGTCGACGCAGTACTGCACGGGCAGCAAAGACAGCGTCGTCACGCCCAGGCGCTTGAAATGCGCGATGGCCGCCGGATGGGCCAGGCCGGCATAGGTGCCACGCAGCTGCTCCGGCACGCCGGGCAGCAGCCTGGAGAAGCCCTTGACGTGGACCTCGTACAGCACGACGTCGGCCGGCGCGCGGCGTGGGTGGTGAACACGCACGTGAGCCACGGGCGGCGGTGCGACGCGCGCCTTCAGCGCCTGCGTGGCGTTGTCGCGCACGTCGAGCGAGCGCGGGCCGTCCGGGTGGCCCAGCTCGTAGCCATGGTGCTCGGCCCGCCAGCCAAAGTGGCCGACGATCTCGCGGGCCCACGGGTCCAGCAGCAGCTTGTGCGGGTTGAAGCGGTGACCCTGCTCCGGCACATAGGGGCCGTGCGCGCGCAGGCCGTAGACCAGGCCGGGGCCGACGCCGGGCAGGAAGCCGTGGAAGACGCCGTCGTGCGGGCCGTCCAGCGTGTAGCGGCGCAACTCGCGTTGGCCTTCGCCGTCGAACACGCACAGCTCGATGCGCGTCGCGTTTTCGCTCATGACGGCGAAGTTCACGCCACCGTCGCGGGCGAGGGAACCCAGCGGCTCGTGCCAGCCGGGTTGGAGGTCAGGGAGGTGAGCCATCGACTGCAGACTCAGATCGGGACGAAGAACAACGTGGCCAGCGGGGGCAGGTTGATCGTGATGGACAGGCGCTTGCCATGCGCCGGCTGGGCCTGCACGGGCAGACCGGCGGCCGCGACGCCATTGCCCATGTTGCTGCCGCCGTAATACGCGGAATCGGTGTTCAGCGCCTCGCGCCAGGCAGTCACGCCGTCCGGCACGCCCAGCGAGTAGCCCTCGCGCGGCACCGGCGTCATGTTGCAGACGACGATGACCATGCGCCCCGTGCCGTCGCGGCGCACCCAGGCGTAGATGGAGTGCTCCGCGTCGTGCGAGCTGATCCACTCGAAGCCGCCGCTCTCGCAGTCCAGCCGGTGCAGGGCCGTGTGGTCGCGGTAGAGCTTGTTGAGGTCGCGCACCAGGCGCTGCACGCCGGCGTGGCGATCGTCTTCCAGCAGGCCCCAGGGCAGGCTTTCGGCGTGGTTCCACTCCTGGCGCTGCGCAAACTCCTGACCCATGAAGAGCAGCTTCTTGCCCGGGTGGCCCCACATGAAGCCGTAGTAGGCGCGCAGGTTGGCGAACTTCTGCCAGTCGTCGCCCGGCATCTTGGCGAGCATGGAGCCCTTGCCGTGCACGACCTCGTCGTGCGAGATGGGCAGCATGAAGTTCTCGCTGAACGCGTAGATCAGGCCGAAGGTCATCTTGTCGTGATGCCAGCGGCGGTTGATCGGGTCCTCGGCCATGTAGCGCAAGGTGTCGTTCATCCAGCCCATGTTCCACTTGTAGTGAAAGCCCAGGCCGCCCGCGTAGGTGGGCGCCGAGACGCCGGGGAAGCTGGTGCTCTCCTCGGCCACGCTGATGGCACCCTCGACCTCGCCGACGTGCTCGTTCATCTCGCGCAGCAGCGAGATGGCTTCCAGGTTCTCGCGGCCGCCGCGGATATTTGGAATCCATTCGCCGGCGGGGCGCGAGTAGTCGCGGTAGAGCATGCTGGCCACCGCGTCCACGCGCAGGCCGTCCACGCCCCAGCGCTCGATCCAGTACAGCGCGCTGCCGATCAGGAACTGGCGCACCTCCGTGCGGCCGAAGTTGTAGATCAGCGTGTTCCAGTCGCGATGGAAGCCTTCCTTGGGATCGGCGTATTCGTAGATGCGCGTGCCGTCGAACTCCGCCATGCCGTGCGGGTCGGTCGGGAAATGCGCCGGCACCCAGTCCAGCAGCAGGCCCAGGCCCTGGTCGTGGCAGGCCTTGACGAAGCGGGCAAAGCCCTCGGGCGGGCCGAAGCGGGCGCTGGGCGCGTACAAGCCCAGCGTCTGGTAACCCCAGGAGCCGTCGAAGGGGTACTCCGTGATGGGCATCAGCTGCAGGTGCGTGAAGCCCATGTCGGCGGCGTAGGCCGGCAGGTGCTCGGCCAGCTCGTCCCAGGTCGGGAATTCACCCGACACGCCGCGGCGCCAGGACGCGGCATGCACCTCATAGACGCTGATGGCCGCCTGGCGCTGGTTGGCGCGCTCGCGCTGGCGCGGCAGCGGCGTCACCGCCGGCAAGGCCGCGACGATGCTGGCCGTGTCCGGGCGCAGCTGGGCGCGGCGCGCGTAGGGGTCGGCCTTCAGCGGCAGCAGCGTGCCGCCGCCGGAGACGATCTCGAACTTGTAGAGGTCGCCCTCGATGGCGTGGGGGACGAAGATTTCCCACACGCCCGCCGTGTGCCGCAACCGCATCGGGTGGCGGCGGCCATCCCAGTTGTTGAAGTTGCCGACCACGCTGACGCGCTTGGCGTTGGGTGCCCAGGTTGCGAAGCGCACGCCGCTGACGTCGCCGTACTGCACGACATGCGCGCCCAGGCTCAGGTAGGGCCGCACATTGCGGCCTTCGGCCAGCGCCTTCAGCTCGTCGTCGCCGAGTTGGGGGTAGAAGTTGTAGGGATCGGCATAGACGCCCTCCCCGCCCCCCGTCCAGCGCACGGCCAGCCGGTAGTCGAAGCGGTGCTTGCGCCGCGGCACCAGCGCTTCCCACAGGCTGTCGCGGCGGCGCTCCAGCGTGACGATGCGCTTGTTGCTGCCGGCATCCAGCAGCGCGACCTCGTCGGCGCCGGGCAGCAGCACCCTCACCCAGAGCCGACCGTTGTCATCCGCGTGCAGGCCGAGCCGGCCGAAGGGATCGGCATGGCGGCCCGCCAGCAGGGAGTCAACGTCGGCGTCGTTCAGCATCGTCAGGTGTTGAGACTTTTTACGGACCAGACCCGGTCCACGTACTCGGCGATCGTGCGATCGGACGAGAACGGGCCCATGCCGGCAATGTTTCGCAGCGCACGTTCCGCCCAGGCGGCGCGGTCGGCAAACAGCGCGTCGACCTTGGCCTGGGTGGCGACGTAATCGGCGAAATCGGCCATCAGCAGGTAGACGTCACGGTGCAGCAGGCTGTCCACCAGCGCGCGATAGCGCTCCGTGTCGCCGTTGCTGAAGACGCCGGCCGAGATGGCGTCGATGACGCGCTTGAGCTGGCGATTCTCTTCGACATACAGGCGCGGGTCGTACCCCAGCTGCTTGATCTTGGCGACCGCGTCGGCGCGCAGGCCGAACACGAACATGTTCTCGACGCCCATGGCCTCGGCCATCTCGATGTTGGCGCCGTCCCAGGTGCCGATGGTCACCGCGCCGTTCATGCCGAACTTCATGTTGCCGGTGCCCGAGGCCTCGGTGCCGGCCGTCGAGATCTGCTCGGACAGGTCGGCCGCGGGGATGATGCTTTCGGCCAGCGTGACGCTGTAGTTGGGCAGGAAGACCAGCTTGAGCTTGTCGCCCACGCGCGGGTCGCTGTTGATGACGCGGGCGACGTCGTGCGCCAGGCGCACGATGCTCTTGGCCGTCTGATAGGCCGAGGCCGCCTTGCCGGCAATGATGACGGTGCGCGGCACCCAGTTCGCGTCGGGGTTGTCGCGGATGGCCTGGTAGCGGCTGATGACGTGCAGCAGGTTCAGCAGCTGGCGCTTGTACTCGTGGATGCGCTTGATCTGGATGTCGAACAGGCTGTCGACGTTGACGCTGAGCCCCAGCTCGCGGCGGATGACGGCCGCCAGGCGCTCCTTGTTGGCGCGCTTGACGGCCAGGAACTCCTCGCCCAACTCGCGGTTGGCGGCCAGGGTGCTGAGCTCGCCCAGCTCCGACAGGTTCTGGCGCCAGCCGTCGCCGATGCGGCTGTCCAGCAGCCCGGACAGCAGCGGGTTGGCCTGCTCCAGCCAGCGCCGCGGCGTGACGCCGTTGGTGACGTTGTGGAAGCGCTCGGGCCAGACGCGGGCGTAGTCGGCAAAGATGGTCTGCACCATCAGCTCGGAGTGCAGTGCGGCGACGCCGTTGACGCGGTGCGAGGCCACCAGCGCCAGCGACGCCATGCGCACGCGGCGTTCGCCGCCGTGACTGCCTTCGTCGATGAGGGACACGCGCGACGCGAATGCGTGATCGCCGGGGAAGCGGGCCTGCAGCTCTTCCAGGAAGCGGTGGTTGATCTCGTAAATGATCTCGAGATGGCGCGGCAGCAGGTTCTCGAACATGCGCACCGGCCAGGTCTCCAGCGCCTCGGGCATCAGCGTGTGGTTGGTGTAGGCCACCGCCTGGCGCGTGATCTTCCAGGCCTCGTCCCAGCCCAGGCCATGCTCATCCAGCAGCAGGCGCATCAGCTCGGCAGGTGCCAACGCGGGATGCGTGTCGTTGAGGTGGATGGCGTTGGTCTTGCCGAGGTTGTGCAGCGAACCGAACTCGCGCAGATGACGCGCGATCAGGTCTTGCAGCGACGCGCTGACGAGGAAGGCCTCCTGCTTCAGGCGCAGCTCACGGCCTTGCTCCGTGGAATCGTCCGGGTACAGCACCCAGTTCAGCGCGTCGGCCAGCACCTGGTGACGCGCGGCGCGGGCGTAGTCGCCCTCGCAGAACGGTTTGAAGGCGATGGGCGCGGCCGTGGCCTGCCATTGGCGCAGCGTGGAGACACGCTCGCTGTGATGGGCGGGCACGATGAAGTCGAAGGCCTGGGCCTCGATGCTGTCGGCCGGCTGCCAGCGGCGCACGCCTGATGCATCCACCTCCACGCGGCCGCCGAAGCCCACGTGGAAGCGCACATCGTGGCGCGGCAGCTCCCAGGCGGGCGAGTCGCGCGTCCAGTCGTCGGGCTGCTCCAGTTGGCGGCCCTGCTGGATGACTTGCGCGAATGTGCCGTAGCGGTAGCGCAGGCCATAGCCGAAGGACGGCAGTTCCAGCTCGGCGAACGAGTCCAGGAAGCAGGCGGCCAGGCGACCCAGGCCGCCATTGCCCAGCGCCGCGTCGGGCTCGCGCTCCAGCACGTCACCCAAGGCCACACCCTGCTCGGCCAGCTTGGCTTCCAGCGGCTCCGTGAGCTTCAGCGCGGCGAGCGCGTTGGACAGTGCGCGGCCCATCAGGAATTCCATCGACAGGTAGTGCACGCGGCGCACCGGCGCCTTGTCCCCACGCTGCGCATCGGCGGCTTGCGTGGCGGCCCAGCGGGTGGCCAGCGTCTCGCGGCAGGCAATGGCTGCGGCGTGCAGTGCAGCCTGCGGCGTGGCGCCATGGCTGGATTGGGAGAGTTCGCGCTCGTAGGCGGTCTCGAACGCCGCGCGCAAGGCCAGGGTTTCAGACGAGACGGCGGGGGAGACGGACGGCTTCATCGCGGTGGCGGCCTTGGCCTTGGGCTTGCGTTGAATAGTCAGCGCGGAGCTGAGGCGGGTTGGGGTGTTCATCAGTGCCAGCCCCCGGCTACGGGGGCAAGAATGCTACCCGAGCGGCAGCGCTGGGCGAAGTATCGGGCAGCTCCGACCCGTTGTGTAGTTTGACTACATCGGGAAAACCCGGAACGTTTTGCAAACCCTTGATTTGTATGGGTTTCATGAAGATTCTATCGGGTAGTCGCTGTTGTTCTTGCCGACGTCGATCTGTATATTGTCTACAAAGACGGTCGCAGAGCTGAAATTTGCGCCCTGAAACGTTGAGACAAGCCGGCTGCGCAGCACCGGCGACTGAAAGGTTAGAAGTGGCAGACGTTCGACTGACCGGCGTGGAAAAGGCCTATGGCGACATCCGCATCCTGCACGGCATCGACCTGGAGATCCGCGACGGCGAGTTCATGGTCTTCGTCGGCCCCTCGGGCTGCGGCAAGTCCACGCTGCTGCGCTCCATCGCCGGCCTGGAAGAGATCACCGGCGGCGAGCTGACCATCGGCGGGCGCGTCGTCAACGACGTGCCGCCCAGCGAGCGCGGCATCGCGATGGTGTTCCAGTCGTATGCGCTGTACCCGCACATGAACCTGTTCGACAACATGGCGTTCGGGTTGAAGCTGGCCAAGGTGCCCAAGGCCGAGATCGAGACCGCCGTGCAGGCCGCAGCCAAGATCCTGCACATCGAGCACCTGCTGGACCGCAAGCCCAAGGACTTGTCCGGCGGTCAACGCCAACGCGTCGCCATCGGTCGCGCCATCGTGCGCAAACCCGAGGTCTTCCTGTTCGACGAGCCGCTGTCCAACCTCGACGCGGCCTTGCGCGTGCGCATGCGCTACGAGTTCGCCAAGCTGCACGAAGACCTCAAGACGACCATGATCTACGTGACCCACGACCAGGTGGAGGCCATGACGCTGGCCGACCGCATCGTCGTGCTGTCGGCCGGCAAGATCGAACAGGTCGGCTCGCCGCTGGAGCTGTACGAGCACCCCTGCAACCTGTTCGTGGCCGGCTTCATCGGCAGCCCCAAGATGAATTTCATCGACGCGGAGCTGGTCGCGATCGAGCCCGGCCATGTCGACGTGAAGCTGAGCGGCAGCAAGGTGGTGCTGCGCGCGCGGGTGGATGGCAGTGGCTCGGCGGTGGGCGACAAGGTCACGCTGGGCGTCAGGCCGGAACACATCCGCCAAGGCGGCGACAGCAACCTGCTGCACAGCACCGTGGCCTTCGTCGAATCGCTGGGCGGCATCACCTTTGCCTACTGCCCCTATCCCGGCGTCGAAGAGGCCCTGACCTGCCAGTTCGAAGGTCGCAACGGCTGCGACCGCCTGCGCAGCGGCCAGGACCTGGAGCTGCACCTGCCCGCCGAGGCGCTGTACGTCTTCAACGCCGACGGCCGCGCGCTGCGCCGCCTGGCTGCACCGGAGCTGCACGCATGAGGCTCATGGCAATGCTTGCCGCGGCCGCCTTCGCCGCGGGACCGGCGCTGGCCGAATCACCCAAGCTGCTCGTCTGGATCAACGGCGACAAGGCCTACAACGGCTTGCAGAAGGTCGGTGACGCGTTCGAGAAGGCTTCGGGTGTCAAGGTCGTCGTCGAGCACCCGGTGGACGCCACCGACAAGTTCCAGCAGGCCGCCGGTGCCGGCAAGGGGCCGGACATCTTCTGCTGGCCGCACGACCGCGTCGGCGAATGGGCCAAGGCCGGGCTGCTGACGCCGCTGCGCCCGTCGGCCCGGCTGAAGGCCGAATCCGAGGACCAGGCCTGGGCGGCCCTGAGCTACCGCGGCCGCATCTGGGGCTACCCGATCGCCATCGAAACGACCGGGCTGATCTACAACAAGGCGCTGGTGCCCAAGCCGCCGGCGACCTGGGACGAGCTGATCGCCATCGACAAGCGGCTCGCCGAGCAAGGCAAGCACGCCATCCTCTGGCACTACAGCAAGAGCTTCTTCACCTGGCCCATGCTGGCCGGCGCAGGCGGCGTCATCTTCGGCCGCGACGCGCAGGGCGACTTCGACCCCAAGCAGGTCGCCGTCAACAACGAAGGCGCTCTGGCCGGCGCCCAGATGCTGGAGCGCCTCATCAACGACGGCCACATGCCCAAGGGCGCCAACTACGCCGAGATGGAATCGTCCTTCGCCCGCGGCGAGACGGCGATGATGATCTCCGGCCCCTGGGCCTGGGACAACGCCAAGCGCGCCAAGATCGACATCGGCGTGGCTGGCATCCCGGCCGTCGTCGCCGGCAAACCCAGCAAGAGTTTTGTCGGCGTGCTGGGCTGCATGATCTCGGCGCCTTCAAAGAGCAAGGACATCGCCAAGGAGTTCATCGAGAACCACCTGATGCGCCCCGAGGCGTTGAAGGTGCTGGACGCCGACGTGCCCATTGGCGTGCCCGCCAACAAGGCCTTCTACGCCGAGTTGTCGGTCAACCCGTTGATCGCCGCCAGCATGACCAACGCCCGCAACGGCGCGCCCATTCCCAACATCCCCGAGGTGGGCCGCTTCTGGACCGCGATGGACGCGGCGCTGGAGGCCATCACCAACGGACTGCAAAGCCCCAAGGACGCGCTGGACGGCGCCGCCGCACGGATGCTGCTGAACAAATGAACGCTGCGACCTCCACTCTGGGACAAGGCAGCTATTCGACGCTGCCGGCGACGACCACCGAGAAGCTCGCCAAATGGCTGCACTGGCCGCTGGCGGTGGCCGCCATCGTGGCTGCGCTGTATCTCGTCTTCGTCGTCTACACGACCGGCCAGGCTGCCTGGGCCATGGGCCTGCTGGTGCTGTTCACGGCGGGCTTCTACGTCTACCTGAGCCGCGGCGGCTTTGCCTGGCGCTACCTGTTCCCCGGCGTGGCGGGGATGCTGGTGTTCATCGCCTTCCCGCTGGTCTACACGGCGCAGATCGGCTTCACCAACTACTCGTCCACCCACCTGCTCAGCGAGAGCCGCGTGCGCGACTACTTGCTGGAGCAGCACGACGCCGTGGAAGACCAGGTTCAGGCCTACACGCTGCATGCCGACGGCGCCGAGTTCCGCCTCGTGCTGCGCACCGAGGGCGAGGCCAGGCCGCGCTGGGTGTCGCCGCCGCTGGCGCTGCGTGGCATGGGCCGCGACCTGCGCGTGGACCTGGCCGCAGCCGATGCCGAGCGCCTGCCGCTGACCGCGCCGCTGCAGGCCGCCCTGCCCCTGCCCGAGCTGATCAAGCACCGCGACACGCTCGCCAAGCTGGTGCTGGTGCTGCCCGACAGGACGGAGTTGCACTATCTGGGCCTGCGCGAGTTCGGGCCCGTGAAACCGCAGTGGCGATCAGAGGCCGACGGCAGCCTGACGCGCGCACTGGACGGCGCCGTGTTCAAGGCCAACCGCGAGACCGGCTTCTTCCAGACGGCGGCCGGCGAGACGCTGCAGCCCGGCTTCAAGGCCTTCATCGGCGTGGGCAACTACACGCGCATGCTGTTCGACGCCGAGTTCCGCGGGCCCTTCCTGTCCATCTTCACGTGGACCGTCGTGTTCTCCGCGTTGACCGTCGCCTTCGCCACCGCCATCGGCATGCTGTTCGCCGTGCTGCTGAACTGGGAGGGCATGAAGTACCGGACCACCTACCGCACGCTGCTGTTCCTGCCCTACGCGGTGCCGGGCTTCATCTCCATCCTCGTGTTCAAGGGCTTGTTCAACCAGAACTTCGGCGAGATCAACGCCATCCTGAACGCGGCCTTCGGCGTGAAGCCAGCCTGGTTCGCCGATCCGCTACTGGCCAAGACGATGCTGCTCATCGTCAACGTGTGGCTGGGCTATCCGTACATCATGATCCTGTGCTCGGGCCTGCTGAAGGCGATTCCCGCGGACCTGTACGAAGCCTCCGCACTGGCCGGCGCCAGCCCCGCGACCAACTTCTTCAAGATCACCGCGCCGCTGATCATCAAGCCGCTGGCGCCGCTGCTGGTGAGCGCCTTCGCGTTCAACTTCAACAACTTCGTGCTGATCGCGTTGCTGACCGACGGCCGGCCGGACTTCCTGTCCACCAAGCTGCCCGCGGGACAGACGGACATCCTCGTCAGCTACACCTACCGCATCGCGTTCAAGGACTCGGGCTCCGACTTCGGCCTTGCCGCAGCGATCTCGACGCTGATCTTCTTCCTGGTCGCGGCGCTGTCGCTGATCAACCTGCGCATGAGCGCGAAAGCCCAGAGGTAAACCGGCATGGCCATCGTCCTCGGCAAACAAGCGCGCTGGCGCACCTTCATCGGCCACGCGGTGATGTGGCTGTTCATCGCCGTCACCATCTTCCCGCTGCTGGCAGTCGTGTCCATCTCGCTGCGGCCCGGCAACTTCGCCACCGGCAGCCTGATCCCGACCGAGATCAGCCTGGAGCACTGGAAGCTGGCCCTGGGCATCCCCTACCAGGCCGCCGACGGCAGCCTCGTTCAGCCGCCCTTCCCCGTGCTGACCTGGCTGTGGAACTCCATCAAGATCGCGACGATCTCGGCCTTCCTCATCGTCGCCATCTCGACGACCGCGGCCTACGCGTTCGCGCGCATGAAGTTCCGCTTCGACAAGCCCGTGCTCAACGGCATGCTGCTGCTGCAGATGTTCCCGCCGGTGCTGGCGCTGGTGGCCATCTACGCCATCTTCGAGACCATCGGCACCTATGTGCCGGCCCTGGGCATCGAGACGCACGCTGGCCTGGTGCTGGCCTACCTCGGCGGCATCGCCACCCACGTGTGGACCATCAAGGGCTACTTCGAGACCATCCCCGTCGAGATCGAGGAGAACGCCAAGGTCGACGGCGCGACGCACTGGCAGGCGTTCTCGCGCGTGCTGCTGCCCATGGCCGTGCCCATCCTGATGGTGGTCTTCGTGCTGGCCTTCATCGGCACCATCATCGAGTACCCGGTCGCATCGATCCTGCTGCGCGAGGAGGGCAACCTCACGCTCGCCGTGGGCTCCAAGTATTTCCTGCACGACCAGCGCTTCCTGTGGGGTGACTTCGCGGCTGCGGCCGTGTTGTCGGGCCTGCCGATCACGCTGGTCTTCCTGCTTGCCCAGCGCTGGATCGTCTCCGGCCTGACCGCGGGCGGCGTCAAAGGCTGATCCCATGCTGAAAACACTCGCGCTGTGCGCAGCGCTGCTTTCGTTCGTCTCCGCAACCCAAGCCGCCGACTGCAAGCCCGCACCGCTGGGCGACGCCACGCTCTACCTGCGCGGTGGCCTCAACAACTGGGCCGCGCAGGACGAGCAGGCCTTCGAGTACCGCTGCGATGCCTACTACCTGAACCTCAAGTCCCAGGGCACGCAGGAGTTCAAGCTCGCCGACGAGGACTGGACTGCCAACCTCACCTTCGGCTTCGACGCCAAGGGCCGGCTCGCGCGCGGCGCCGCCGTGGTCGGCAACATCAAGCGCGACTTCAGCGGCGAGCACACGCTGCGCCTGGGCCTGGCCGCCGACGGCCGGCCGACGCTGGATGTGGGCCCCAAGACCTTCAAGCCCTCGCCGCCGCAAGCCATCACCGACCCCGCCGCGCTGAGCACGCATTTCCACTCGCGCGCCCAGACGGCGAAGACGCCCTTCGGCGCCCAGCCCGCCGGCACCGAGATCCAGTTCAGCATCGGCAACAACGTGCCCGGCCTGCGCCATGCCACGCTGGTCATCGAGCGCCGGCAGATGAGCGGCAACCAGGAGCAGCTGGCCTACGAACCGCTGGCCCGCATTCCCATGACGCCGCATTCGCGCGGCATGGGCATCGGCTTCTCGGCCAAGTACCGCTTCGACGCGGTCGGCATCTACGGCTACTGGTTCGAGATCGAGACGGACTTCAACGGCGGCACGCGGTATGCGCTGCAGAACAACAAGGACACGATCTACTGGACGCGCGAGAAAGGCTCGATGGGGCTGTCCACCGTCGAGCGCCTGCCGGCCAACGCGAACCGCATCCGCCGCTACCGCCAGACCATCTACGCGCCCGACTTCAAGGTACCCGACTGGGCGCAGGACATCGTCTACTACTACGTCTTTCCGGAGCGCTTTCGCAACGGCGACAAGGCCAACGACCCGCGCCCCGGCGGCGGCCGGCCGCAGGACCGCTACCAGGACGGCGACGTCGAGCGCCACGCCAGGTGGAACGAGAAGCCTTTCAAGCCCGGCACGGGCGATGGGTCAGACAAGCTCTACAACAACGACTTCTTCGGCGGCGACCTGGCCGGCATCATCGAGAAGCTGGACTACATCAAGGGCCTGGGCGCCAACGCCATCTACCTGACGCCGGTGTTCCGCGCGCCCAGCAACCACAAGTACGACGCGGCCGACTACAAGAACATCGACCCCGCGTTCGGCAGCAACGACGACTTCACGCGGCTGTGCGCCGAGGCCGCCAAGCGCGGCATCCGCGTCATCCCCGACACCTCGCTGAACCATGTCGGCGCGGACTCGCCCTACTTCAACCGCTACGGCAACTTCCCCAAGGGCGGCGCGTTCGACAACGGCAAGATCAACCCGGCCTCGCCTTACGCCAGCTGGTTCAAGTTCAAGCCAAACGAGACCGCCCCAAACAAGCAATACCAGGGCTGGGTCGGCGTGGCCGACCTGCCGGAGATCGACAAGAACAGCCCATCGTTCCGCGCCTACGCCTATGGCGACACCGACTCGGTCACCAACCTCTGGCTGGACCGCGGCGCCGCCGGTTGGCGCATGGACGTCGCGCCCTGGGTGCCCGACGACTTCTGGCGCGAGTGGCGCCAGGCCGTCAAGGCCAAGAAGCCCGACGCCCTGACGGTGGCCGAAACCTGGTTCGATGCCAGCAAGTATTTCCTCGGCGACATGTTCGACAGCACGATGAACTACATCTTCCGCAACGCGGTGCTGGACTACGCCGCCGGCAAGTCGGCGCGGCAGATGGCCGCCAACCTGGAGCTGATGCGCGAGGCCTATCCGCCCCAGGCCTTCTCGGCGCTGATGAACCTGCTGTCCACGCACGACCAGCCGCGCGCGCTGCACCACTTCGGCGAGGACCGCGACCTCGCGCTGGCCAAGCGCCGGCTGCGCCTGGCGGTGTTCTTCCAGATGACCTACCCCGGCTCGCCGACGATCTACTACGGCGATGAGGTGGGCCTGGGCGGCGGCGACGACCCCTACAACCGCGCGCCCTACCCCTGGGCCGACGAAGGCGGCCAGCCCGACGAGGCGCTGCTGGCCGACTTCAAGCGCCTGACCCAGCTGCGCAACGACCTGCCGGTGCTGCGCCGCGGGCGCCTGAGCGAGCCGCTGCACGTGGACGACCACGTCGTCGTGCTGGCCCGCCAGGACGGCAAGACCTGGGCTCTCACGGCGACCAACAACAGTACCGAGGCCCGGACGGTGACCTTCTTCGTGCCCGTCGACGTCGCGCGCCTGCGCGACGCGCTGGGCGGCACCGACGTCATCGTCAAGAACCATCAGATCCAGCTGACCGTGCCGCCGCTGTTCGGCCGCGTCCTCATCAACGAATGATCTTGAACACTCTCGGCCACACCGGCCTCAAGGTGTCCGCGCTCGGCTTCGGCGCGATGCACATCAACGACGAACGCACCACCGAAGCCGAGGCCGGCGCACTGCTGAACCAGGTGCTGGACCTCGGCATCAACCTCGTCGACACCGCGCGCGGCTACGGTCTCAGCGAGGCACGCATCGGCCGCCACCTGGCGCACCGCCGCGCCGACTTCGTGCTGTCCACCAAGGTGGGCTACGGCGTCGACGGCGTGCCCGACTGGACCTACGCCTGCATCGTCCAGGGCGTGGAGCGCGCGCTCCAGTTGATGAAGACCGACTGGCTGGACATCGTCCACCTGCATTCCTGCCCGCTGCACGTGCTGCAGCAAGGCGACGTGGTGCGCGCACTGAACGACTGCCGGGCGGCCGGCAAGCTGCGCGTGGCGGCCTACTCGGGCGACAACGCCGAGATAGCCTTTGCCATCGACAGCGGCGCCTTCGGCAGCCTGCAGACCTCCATCAGCATCTTTGACCAGGCCCACCTCGCGCAGCGCGCCGCGCTGGCCGACCATGCCGGCATTGGCGTCATCGCCAAGCGTCCGCTGGCCGGCGCGGTCTGGCGCCATGCCCAGCGGCCTGCGGACTATGCCGAGGGACAGTATTGGGACCGTTTCCGGGCCATGGGCCTGGCCGCGCAGGAGGACTGGGCCGACGTCGCCTTGCGCTTCGTCGCCTTCCACACCGGCGCAGCGAGCGCCATCGTTGGCACGGCCAGGCCGGCCAACCTGCGCCGCAACCTCGACGCCATCGAGCGCGGCCCGCTGCCGCCCGCGCTGGCCGCCGCGCTGCGCGATGCCTTCACGAGCCGCCACGCCGAATGGCCGGGCCTGATCTGACGCTGGACGAGGCCCGCCAGCGGGCCAACCTGGCCTTCATCGCCAGCGGCGCCGAGTTCGCCTTTGGCGACACGGCCGCCCTTCCCCTGCCGATCCGCGCGTTGCAGGCGTTGACGGCCGACAGCCCCGGCGTCGAAGCCGTGCACGGCGGCGGCCTGACCGCCGAGGTCCTCTGCCTGAAGCACGCCGGCCGGCGATGGGCCATCAAGCGCGCCCGCGCCGAATGCCTGGTGCGCAATCCCGACGGCCAGACGTCCTTCCTGAACGAGCTGCACCGCCACGCCGAGCTGGCCGCGCTGCGTGCCGAGGGCGCTGCGCTGCCCGGCATCGTCGCGCCCGTCTGGGGCTCGCTGCGCGACGGCCTCGTCGTGTCGCCGTGGATCGCCGGCCGCCATCCGGGTGTGCCGGACGAACGCCAGGCCCGCACGCTGCTCGAAGCGGGCTGCGCGCTGATCGAACACGGATTCTTCGAGTGGGACTACAGCGCCGGCAACCTGCTGGACGACGGCGAACGCCTGTGGCTGTACGACTTCGGCTACTGCTACCGCTTCAACCCGCTGACCCAGTTCAACAGCGCCGGCCACGGGCGCGACGCGCCCCACCACCACCTGGCCGAGCGCATCGAAGGCCGCCACCTGTTCGGCGCGCTGCTGGACGCCGGCAGCGACGCCGACGCGCTGCCGCATTTCCTGCGCTTCAAGCGCCAGGCCACGCAGGCTTACGAGAATCTCGCCGGCCGCCTGGCCAGGCGCGGCGCCGCGCCGCAGGTGCTGAACCACTACCTGGGCCTGGCCAGCCGCTGGCGCCATGAGCTGGCCCACGAACCGGGCCCGCTCTACCTGGCCGATGCCTGGCAGGCACACCGCAGCGACCTCGACGACGACTTGCGCGGCCGCTCCTGCACACCCCGCACGCTCAGGCGCGCGCAGTGGCTGCAGCGCGCACTGCGCGAGCATGGCCCGGCCTTGCGCGCCCGCGGCGCGCTGGCGCCGGATGACGCGGCACTGGGTGACGCGGCACTGCTGCATCGCCTGCAAGAGCAGGCGCTGCAGGCCGGCCGCTACCAGCTCTGAGCCGGGCCTTGTCCCCAGGCCGCCTGGGGTTGACGCCAGCGCCTGCCGGCGGCCCGCTGTCGGATGATCCGGGCCGATGCCACCCCCTCCAAGCTCCCTGCGGCGCCGGCCCTTGCTGGCATTGACGGCGCTGCTGGCCGGCCGCCCGCTGCGGGCCCAGCCGGCGGAGCAGGTGCGCCTGCCGCGCCACGTCAGCATGCCCGACCCGCAACTCGGCTATGTGCGCCGCGTCATCGAACTGGCCCTGAGCCGCGCTGGCAGCAAGGCGGAGATCCGCCTCGTCGACCTGGACATGACCCAGGGCCGCACGCTGGTTGAGCTGGCCACGGACCGCAGCCCCATCGACGTCATGTGGACCATGACCGACCGCCAGCGCGAGTCCTCGGGCCTGCTGCCGGTGCGCATCCCCATCGACCGTGGGCTGCTGGGCTGGCGTTTGCTGCTGGTGCGCCGCAGCGACCTGGCGCAATGGCAGCGCGTGCGCACGCTGAAGGACTTGCGCCAACGCCTGGCCGGCCAGGGCCATGATTGGCCGGACACGACCATCCTGCGCGCCAACGGCCTGCAGGTCGGCACCAGCAGCGGCTACGACTCGCTGTTCCGCATGCTGGCGGCGGGCCGCATCGACTACTTCCCCCGGTCCATCCTCGAGATCGACGCCGAGATGGCCGGTGGCCGCTACCCGGAGCTGGCCATCGCGCCCGAGCCCATGCTGCATTACCCGGCAGCGGCCTATTTCTTCGTCAACCCGCAGCGGCCCGAGCTCGCGGCAGAGCTGAAGGCGGGGTTGGAGGCGGCCGTGGCCGACGGCAGCTTCCAGCGGCTGCACCGCGAGCAGTACGGCGCCGTGCTGAAGGCCCACCCGATCACGCCCAGCCGCGTGCTGCGGCTGAGCAACCCGCTGCTGCCGCCCGAGACACCCATCCAGCGCCTCGAGCTGTGGATGCAGCCGGGCGAGGCCGCTTGAGCCTGGGCCACGCGATGACAACGGGAACTCACTCTCCCCGTCATTCCTGAGCGGCTGGCATGATCGATCACCATGTCTCACCCCCAGGCCAGTCTGCCCCGGCGTGCCCTGCTGCTCGGCGCTCTCGGGGCGCCCTTGGCCCATGCAGCCACCGTGCGCGTGTGGCTGCCCCGGCACATGAGCACCGCCGACCCGCAGCTGCCCTATGTGCGCCGGCTCGTGCTGCTGGGGCTGGAGCGGGCCGGCGCCCATGGCGACGTGCAGCTGGTGAACCTGCAGATGTACCAGGGCCGCAGCCTGGTGGAACTGGCGCGCGGCGGCAGCCCCATCGACGTGATGTGGACGATGACCGACCGCGAACGGGAGTCGTCGGGCGTCTTGCCGATTCGCATTCCCATCGACCGCGGCCTGATGGGTTGGCGCGTGCTGCTGGTGCGCAAGGCCGACCTGCCAGGCTGGGCCCAGCTGCGCAGCCTGGACGAGCTGAAGCAACGCGTGGCCGGCCAGGGCCATGACTGGCCCGACACGGCCATCCTGCGCGCCAACGGGTTGCAGGTCAGCACCAGCAGCGGCTATGACGCGCTGTTCCGCATGCTGTCCTCGGGACGCTTCGACTACTTTCCGCGCGCTGTGTTCGAGGTGGACGCCGAGCTGGCCGACAACCGCCACCCCGACCTGGCAGTGGTGCCCAACCTGATGCTGCACTACCCGACGGCGGCCTATCTGTTCGTGTCGCCGCAGCGGCCCGAGCTGGCCGAGCTGCTGCGAGTCGGGCTGGAAAAGGCGGTGACCGACGGCACGCTGCAGCAGCTGCACCTTGAGCACTTCGGCCCGCAGATGCGGGCCCACCCGGTCAGCCGTGACCGCGTGCTGAGGCTGAAGAACCCGCTGCTGCCGCCCGACACGCCGCTGAATCGCCGCGAGCTGTGGCTGCAGCCGGGAGAGCCCGTCTAGCGCACTGAGGCCCCGGTCAACTCATGCGCAGCAAGCGCGCCGCCTCTTCCAGCCGTGCATCCTCGATCTCGCGCAGCACGCCGGACAAGTCCACCTCGCCGGCCTTGTGCTCGTAACGTCCCGTCAACGGCATGCCGGGCACCAGCAGGCCGGCCGCGTACAGCGCCCAGATCTCGGGGCCGTACTGCGTCTTCAGCAGCGCCGGTGCGTACTGGCCGAAGAAGTTGCGCAGGTTGTCGACGTCGCGCAGCAGCATGCGCGGCGCGTGGTTGTTGCCGGCCGCATCCACGGCCTGCGGCAGGTCGATGATGACCGGCCCGTCGGCGGCCAGCAGCACGTTGAACTCCGACAGGTCGCCGTGGATGACGCCGGCGCACAGCATGCGCACCACCTCGTCGATCAGCGTGGCATGGTGCTGCCCGGCCTCGGCGTCGCTGAAGCTCAGGTCGTTCAGGCGCGGCGCGGCGTCGCCCTGCGCGTCGGCCACCAGCTCCATCAGCAGCACGCCGTCGTGGAAGTTGCCCGGCTGCGGCACGCGCACGCCGGCCGCGGCCAGGCGGTACAGCGCGTCGACCTCGGCGCTCTGCCAGGCGGCCTCCTGCTGCTGGCGGCCGTAGGCGGTGCGCTTGCTCATCGCGCGGGCCTGGCGGCTGTTGCGCACCTTGCGGTTCTCCGTGTAGTCGACGGCCTGGCGAAAGCCCCGCTTGTTGGCCTCCTTGTAGACCTTGGCGGCGCAAGTTTCGTCGCCGCAGCGCACGACGTAGACATCGGCTTCCTTGCCGCTCTTGAGCTGCCGCACGACGCTGTCGATCAGGCCTTCGTCCATCAGTGCCTGCAGGCGTGGGGGTGCTTTCATGGCCCGATTGTCGGGCCCGCCGCTACCGGGTCAGCCGGGCGGACAGCGGCGGCAGGCCACTGGGCCCGCCGACCAGGCGCTGGTCGTGTCGGTAGTCCTCGTTCGGCTCGACGCGCCAGTCGCGGCCGAACTTGCGGGCCAGCGCACGGGCCAGCTCGTCGAAGCGCCAGGCCTCGTCGGCATTGCTGTCCAGGTGGTGGACGCCGGGCAGCGGCCGCTCGATCAGGCCCAGCAAGGCCGTGGCCGTGTCGGTCATGAAGGAGCAGGCCGGCGTCCAGGCGCTGCTCGCCTTGACGCAGCCATCGCGCTGCTGCCACTCGTCCAGCGTCAGCAGCATGTTGTTGCCGGGCCGGGTCTCGTCGATCTGCCAGCCGATGCGGGCGATGACGGGCCGCTCGTTGGCCAGCAGCACCGCGTCCTCGCAGGCTATCTTGTAGCGGCCGTAGTCGTCCTTGGCGGTGCGCGCATCGGCCACGTCGTGCGGACCGTCGGGCTCGTGGTCGAAGACCATGACCGTGCTCGTGAACAGGAAGTTCGGGCAGCGCGACGCCAGCCAGCCGGCGAACCGCGCCGGGGCCATGCCCAGGTGGGCGATGGCGTCCACCGACTGCGCGGACAACCACGCACCCGCCAGCTTCTCGTCGTCGGGGTTCACGGCGGCGCGGTCCCAGGTCGTGACGGTATGGCCCGCCGCGCGCGCCGCCTCGGCCAGCCGCGGGGCCAGCGTGCCGTTCATGCCGGTGATCAGGATGTTCATGGGTTCAGGGTCCAGCAGGTCAGCACGGCGCGCGTCCACGCGCCGCCCTGGGCCAGCACGGCGACGTCGCCGCTCGTGTCGGCCGGGAAGATGAGTTCGGTCAGCGAGACGAGGCCGTCGCCGGAGAAGACCTCGACGGAGCAGCGATCGACGAAGACCCGCAGTACCAGCGGCCCGCACGCGCCGGCCCAGGCCTGCTCGCGCCGGCCGGCCCAGTGTGCCGCGTCGACGAGCGTACCGCTGCGGCTGCGGTCGACCCAGACGAGGCCGCGGCGGTGATCGATGCCGACCTCGGTGTACTGGCCGTCGGCGCCGCAGCGCAGGTTGAGCGTGGAAGTGGCCGCGTCGCCCGGGTCCAGCTCCCAGCGCAATTCGCAGCTCGCACCCGCCTCGGCCATGACGCCGGCGCCCACCAGGTAGCGCGGCTCGCCCCGCAGGCGCTCGGTCGCAATGGGCGCCTGTGCGAGCCGCCAGCCGGCCGCCGTCTGCACGAGGGACAGCTCGCGCGGCAGCGTCATCGCGCCACGCCACGGCGCCGTGGGCGTGGCCTTGGCATAGGCATGCTGGTTCATCCAGGCCAGCCAGACGGGCGGCCGGCCCGCCGGCAGGCCGGCGAAGGACAGGGCCGCGTAGAAGTCGCTGCCATGGTCGGCCCAGGCGGCCTCGGTCTCGGCGGTGAAGCGGGTGCCGTCGAAGCGCCCGACCCAGACCTGCGCGCCGCTGCCGGCCGGGTGGCCCGCGAAGGTGTCGACCTTCAGCAGCCAGCGGTCCTGGGCGGCGAAGTGGATCAGGTCGGGGCATTCCCAGATCGCCCGCGTCTCACCGGCCGGGCCGAAATGGCTGAGCAGCGTCCACTCGCGCAGGTTGGCGCTGGCGTAGAAGGCCACGCGGTGCTCGTCCGGCAGCATGACGGCCATGACCCAGCGGCCGGTGCCGGCATGCCAGAACACCTTGGGGTCGCGGAACTCGCGCAGGCCGAGGTCCAGCACCGGGTTGCCGGCGAACTTCGTCCACGTCAGGCCGGCGTCGCGGCTGTAGGCCAGCTCCTGGGCTTGCCCGCCTTCGGGCCGGCGCAGGCAGCCGGTGTAGCAGGCCACCCAGGCACCGGCGCCAAAGCCGGCCGTGTCGTCATGATCGATGACGATGCTGCCCGAGAAGATCGAGACGCGCTCGTCCTCGGGGATGGCCAGCGGCAGTTCCGTCCAGTGCAGCAGGTCGACGCTGGTCGCATGGCCCCAGCTCATGTGGCCCCACTCGTTGCCGAAGGGGTTGTGCTGGAAGAACAGGTGGTAGAGCCCCGTGGCCGCGTCGAACACGAGCCCGTTGGGATCGTTGATCCAATGCTGCCGCGCGGCGAAGTGGTAGCGGGGCCGGTGGTCGGTCACGACAGATGCCAGCCCCAGGGCTTGAGCTTGTGGCCCTGCCAGGTCTGCTCGCTCTTGGACAGGTTGACGGCCACGCGCACGACGTCCTTGCCCTGCCGGCGCTCGAAGGCGACGACATCCGGCGGGCTGTCCAGCAGCGTGACTGGCGCGCCGTACTGGCCGGCGGCCAGCGCCGGGTGCTTGTGCTTGAGCGCGGTGAGCTGCTGGTAGAAGCCCGTCAGCTCGTAGGTCTTCCAGGCGATGGCGTCCTTCTCGAAGAACGCCAGCTTCTTGGTCAGCCGCGACTCCTGGCCGTTGTAGATCAGCGGCATGCCCGGCAGCGTGAACGTCAGCACCGCCAAGGCCGGGTAGGCGTCGCCGTACAGGTCGGCATCGGTGCCGTGCCAGGAGTTGAAGTCGTGGTTGCTGGTGAAGCGCATGCGGTAGGCGTGGGCCGGGTAGCCCGCAGGCTGCCTGGCCAGCCAATCGCGCAACAGCGGCCCGCCCGCCTCGCCCTTGCCGATCTTCTTGAACACCTGGTCGGCCAGGTCCCACGAGTAGGTCATGTCGAAGGCGCCGCTGCTGTGCAGTTCGATGGCGTCGGACTCGGCCAACATGAACATGGGCTTCACAGCGTCCAGCTCCTGGCGCGCGCGCACCCAGAAGTCGGTCGGCACCAGGCTGGCCACGTCACAGCGGAAGCCGTCCAGCCCCGTCTCGCGCACCCAGAACTTCATCGCCTCGACCATCGCGTCGCGCAGGCCCGCGCTCTGGTAGTTCAGCGCGATGACGTCGTCCCAATGCTCCTCGCTGGGCTGACCCTCGTTGAAGGTGACCGCGTAGACCTCGCCCTTGGCATTGAGCTTGAACCAGTCCTTGTGTGCCGTGGCCCAGGGGTGGTCCCAGGCCGTGTGGTTGGCCACCCAGTCCAGGATGACCTTCAGGCCCAGCTTGTGGGCCGCGGCGACGAAGGCCTTGGCATCGGCCAGCGTGCCGAACTCGGGGTTCACGGCCGTGTAGTCGCTGATCGAGTAGTAGCTGCCCAGCGTGCCCTTGCGGTTGAGCTTGCCGATGGGCTGCACGGGCATCAGCCACAGGATGTCGACACCCAGCTTCTTGAGCCGCGGCAGGTCGGCCTGCACGGCCTTGAACGTGCCCGCCTGGGAGTACTGGCGCACGTTGATCTGGTAGATGACGGCCTGGCGGGACCAGGGCTGATGGGGCATGTCGGCAGCGGTGGCGTTCATCGTGGGCAGGGCAAGGGCAGTGGCGGCGGTCAGCACGGTGCGGCGGGTGGGCATGGGGTCCTCGTCAAAATGCCCCGCAGTGGCGGGCGATGTAGTCGGCGTGGTCGGGCATCAGCGCCACGCCGGCGGCGACGGCGCGGTGCACGGCCTCAAGGTAGTCGTGCACGCGGTCCTCGGGCTGCAGCGCGGCGAAGGGGTGGAAGCTCCGGGGCAAAAGGTTCTGCCCGGCCATGACTTGCAGCCAGGCGGTCTCGGTGAACAGCTCGCTGTTGAAGCGGAACACGCGGCCATGGGCCTTGTAGAGCTCGATCTTGTCGCGCAGCGAATCGGGCACCGGCATGGCCGCGCAGTCGCGCCAGAAGGGGGCGTCGTCGCGCTGGTTCACGTGGTAGTGCAGCACGATGAAATCGCGGATGCGCTCCCAGTGGAAGCGGCTCTGCGCATTGAACTCGGCGATGTCGGCCGCGCTGAAGCCACGGTCGGGGAAGAACTCGATCAGCAGCTGGATGGTCTGCTGGACCAGGTGGATGCTGGTGGACTCCAGCGGCTCCAGGAAGCCACCGGCCAGGCCGATGGCGATGACGTTGCGGTTC
This sequence comes from Roseateles sp. P1_C6, assembly GCF_056406315.1. NCBI lineage: Bacteria > Pseudomonadati > Pseudomonadota > Betaproteobacteria > Burkholderiales > Sphaerotilaceae > Roseateles > Roseateles sp. P1_C6. Next base: position 23,656 of record NZ_JBFUAK010000009.1, on the reverse strand, counting down.
CAGGTCTTGCGCCGCATGCCGGCCTTGAAGCGCAGCGGGCGCGGGTCGGCCAGCGGCTTGCCGTCCAGATTCGCCAGCAAGGTGGCCGCGGCCTCGTCGTCGCTGACGTGAGCGCTGCAATAGACATGGCCGTTGCCGATGCGGTGCTGCAGCGGGATGCGCCACTGCCAACCGGCGCGGTGGGCGGTGGAGCGGGTGTAGGGCGTCAGCGGCGCGACCGACTCACACGGCACGGCCAGCGCGCGGTCGCAGGGCAGCCAGTGGCTCCAGTCGTCCAAGCCGGTCTGCAGCGTCTGCTCGATCAGCAGCGCGCGAAAGCCCGAGCAGTCGATGAAGAGGTCGCCCTCGATGCGCTCGCCACTCTCCAGCACCACCGCATCGACATCGCCCGACGCGCCCTGCGTCGCATGCGTGATGCGTCCCTGCGTGCGCCGCACACCGCGCGCCTCGGCCAGGCGGCGCAGGTAGCGCGCATAACGGCCGGCGTCGAAGTGGTAGGCGTAGGCGATGTCGGCCAGCGGCGAATTGGCCGGCTCGGGCCGCGCCGGCATGAAGCGGTTGGCGCGCGCGGCCATTTGCGTGATCGCGTAGTCGCCCAACGGCCGCGCCCGGCCCAGGCTGCGCATGCGATGCCAGTACTGCTCGAAGCCGACGGTCCACAAGTCCTGGCCGACGCGGCCGAAGCCGTGCATGTAGCGGTCGCCCAGGCGACCCCAGTTGACGAACTCGATACCCAGCTTGAAGGTGCCACCGGTCTCACGCAGGAAGTCGCTCTCGGCGATGCCGACGATGCGATTGAAGCGCTGGATCAGCGGGATGGTGGCCTCGCCCACGCCGACGATGCCGATCTCGTCGGACTCGACGACGCGGATGCGGTAGCGGTCGCCAACCACCGTGGCGAGGCCCAGCGCCGTCATCCAGCCGGCGGTGCCGCCGCCGACGATGACGATGTCCTGGATCAGCGGCGCCATGGCGGGGTCGACGTGGCTAGCCCCGCGGGGCCGCGCAATTAGCGGCGATGTACTCGGCATGGCCGGGCATCACGGCCACGCATTTGGCGATCACCTGGCGCACGCTCTCCAGGTACTCGTGCGTCTCGGCGTCGGGCTGCAACTCGGCCAGCGGGTGGTGGCGTTGCGGCACGAGGTTCTGGCCCTCCATGACCTGCAGCCAACCGACCTCCGTGAAGAGCTCGTTGTTGAAGCGGAACAGGCGGCCATGCCCGCGGTAGAGGTCGATCTTCTCCTGCAGCGTCTGCGGTATCTGCATGTGGGCGCAGGCCTTCCAGAACTCCGAGTCCTCGCGCTGGTTGAGGTGGTAGTGCAGGATGACGAAGTCGCGGATGCGTTCGTAGTGGAAACGGCTCTGGCGATTGAACGCCTCGATGTCCACGGGGTTGAAACCGCGGTCGGGGAAGAAGTCGATGAGCTGCTGGATGGCCGACTGGATCAGGTGGATGGAGGTCGACTCCAGCGGCTCCAGGAAGCCGCTGGACAGGCCGATGGCGACCACGTTCTGGTGCCACGCCAGCCGGCGCATGCCGGTACGGAATTTGATCAGCCGCGGGTCGGCCAGCGGCTTGCCGTCGAGGTGGCTCAGCAGCGTCGCGGCAGCCTCGTCGTCGGACACGTGCGTGCTGCTGTAAACGTGGCCGTTGCCGGTGCGGTGCTGCAGCGGGATGCGCCACTGCCAGCCCGCGCGATGCGCCGTCGAGCGGGTGTAGGGTGTCAGCGGCGCGACCGACTCGCAGGGCACCGCCAGCGCGCGATCGCAGGGCAGCCAGTGCGTCCAGTCCTCGTAGCCTGTCTGCAGCGTCTGCTCGATGAGCAGGCCGCGAAAGCCCGAGCAGTCGATGAAGAGATCCCCTTCGATGCGTTCGCCGCTTTCCAGCACGACGGCGTCGACATGGCCCGCCAGAGCGGCATTCGCGCCCTCGCTGCGGCGCGTGGCATGGGTGATCCTGCCTTCGGTGCGCAACACGCCCCGCGCCTCGCTGCGCTTGCGCAGGTAGCGGGCGAAGAGGCTGGCGTCGAAGTGGTAGGCGTAGGCGATGTCCGCCAGCGGCGAGTTGCCCAGGTCCGTGCGCGGCGGCATGAACTTGTTGGCCAGGCTCGCCATGCGCGTGATGGAGTAGTTCTCCAGCGGCTGCGCGCGGCCCAGCGCGCGCATGCGATGCCAGTACTGCTCGAAGGGCACGGTCCACAGATCCTGCCCCAGCCGGCCGAAGCCGTGCATGTAGCGCTCGCCCAGCCGACCCCAGTTCACGAACTCGATGCCCAGCTTGAAGCTGCCCTGGGTCTCGCGCATGAACTCGTTCTCGTCGATACCGACGATGCGGTTGAAGCGCTGGATCATGGGGATGGTCGCCTCGCCCACGCCGACGATGCCGATCTCATCGGACTCGACGACGCGGATGCGGTAGCGGCCGCGCAGCACCGTCGACAAGGCCGCGGCGGTCATCCAGCCGGCGGTGCCGCCGCCGACGATGACGATGTCTTGGAGCAGGGAATCGGACATGGGTTAGGCCTGGGGCGCGGCGCAGTGCGCGCGGATGAAGTCCTGGTGCAGTGGCAGGCTGGCCACCTGGCGGCGCACCGCGTCGCCCACGCCGGCAACGAAATGCGCGGCCTCGTCGGCGCTCAGCAGGTCGGCCAGCGGATGGTAGGCGCGGGGCTGAAGCCGCTGGCCCTGCAGGACCTGCAGCCAGCTGACCTCGGTGAAAATGTCCTGCGGCGCGCGCAGGATGCGGCCGGTGTGGCGGAACAAGTCCAGCTTGTGTTGCAGCGACTCGGGCACGGCCATGTCGCGGCAATGGCGCCACAGCGGGCTGTCGTCGCGCTCGGTGGCCTTGTAGTGCAGGATGATGAAGTCGCGCACGCGCTCGAACTCCTCGTCCGCCTGGCGGTTGTGGGCATCGATGTCGGCCTGCGAGAAACCGGCATGCGGAAAGAACTGGATCAACCGCGAGATGCCGGACTGCACCAGGTACAGGCTGGTGGACTCCAACGGCTCCAGGAAACCGCTGGCCAGGCCCATCGCAACGACATTCTTGTGCCACAGCTGGCGCCGCTTGCCGGTCGTGAAGCGCAGCGGCCGCGGGTCGGCGAGGGGCCGGCCCTCCAGATTGCCCAGCAGCACCGCGGTGGCTTCGTCATCGCTGATGAATCGGCTGCAATACACATGGCCGTTGCCCACGCGATGCTGCAGCGGAATGCGCCATTGCCAGCCGGCGCCATGCGCCGTGGCGCGCGTGTACGGCGGCGGTGGGCCGGCCGATTCGCAGGGCACGGCGACGGCGCGGTCCATGGGCAGCCATTGCGACCAGTCGACGTAGCCGGTCTTGAGCACCTCCTCGATCAGCAGGCCGCGAAAGCCCGAGCAATCGATGAAGAGGTCGCCCTCGATGACCTCGCCCGAGGCGAGTTGCAGGGATTCGATGAAGCCGTCGTGCGCGCGCTGGCGCACGTCAACCACCCTGCCCTCGTGGCGCCGGACACCGGCGGCCTCGCTGAGACGGCGCAGATAGGCCGCGTACAGCCCGGCGTCAAAGTGGTAGGCGAAATGAAGGGGTGCGGGCGGCAGCCCCGGCGCGTGCGCCTCGGGAGCGAAGCGACCGGCGCGCGCGGCCAGCGTGTTCAGGACGTAGGCGGACAGATCGTCCGCCCGCCCGTCGCGACGGGCCTTGAGCCAGTAGTGCTGGAAGGCCACCATGCCCAGATCCTGGCCCACCGCGCCGAAGCTGTGCATGTAGCGGTCAACCAGCCCGCCCCAGTTGACGAACTCGATGCCCAGCTTGAAGGTGGCCTGGGTCTGGCGCACGAACTCGGCCTCGTCCAGTTGCAGGCCGGCATTGAACTGACGGATCTGCGGGATCGTCGCCTCACCGACGCCGACCGTGCCGATCTCCTCGGACTCGACGACATGCAGTTCGACCTGCCCCATCAGCACCTTGGACAAGGCGGCGGCCGCCATCCAGCCGGCACTGCCGCCGCCCAGGATGACGATGCGCCGCACCGGCGCCTGCGAAAACTCGCTCATGTCACGCTCGACCCATCAGGATAAAAAAACCCTTGCCGGATTGCTCCGACAAGGGCTGTCACGCTAGCACCGGTTCGGTGGATCAGAACTTGTAGTTCACCCCGAACAGGTAGGTCTTGCCGTACTTGGTGTACTGCTTGGTCTGCGTCAGGTCGTTGTTGTAGTACTCGACGTAGGGCTCGTTGTTCAGGTTGTTGATCTGGAACAGCAGCGACAAGCCCTTGGCCGCGCCGTTCTGGAACTCGTAGCCGAGCTGCAGGTCGGTGACCTTCTCCTTCTTGACGTATTCGAAGGTGCGGTCCGCGCCGAAGCCCGTCACTTCACCGACGAAGCCATCACGGATGCGCGAGCTGATGCGCGCCGAGAAGCCGTACTTCTCGTAGTAGGCCGTCAGGTTGTAGGTGTTGGGCGACAGGCCCGGCAGCGGGCGGGTGTCGCCAGGGCCGAAGGGCGAGATCTTGCTTTCCGTGTGGCCCCAGGCGAGCTGCACGCCGAAGCCGTCCAGCATCGGGGTCACGAGCTGCAGCGGCAACGACACGGCCAATTCGGCGCCCGACAGCGAGCCGCCCGTGCCATTGGCCTGGGTCTCGAACTCGCCGATGTCCGATGCCGGCGTGATGTTGCCCGGAGGCGTCAGCGTGCCGAAGCGGTCGCGGAAGTTGATGTTCAGCTTCTGCTTGTAGATGTAGGTCTTCAGGTCCTTGTAGAAGGCCGCGATCGACACATAGCCCTTGTTGCCGAAGTACAGCTCGTAGGACAGGTCGGCCGCGTCGGCCTTCCAGGGCTTCAGCTCAGGGTTGCCACCGTCGCCGGTCCAGATGCCGCGCTGGTTGTCGACGCCGTACGACTGCGTGGCACGCATGTCGTCCATGCGCGGCCGCGTGATCTGGCGGGCCAGGGCGAAGCGCAGGTTCTGGTTGCTGGCGACCTGCCAGGACAGGTTCAGGCTGGGCAGCCAGTCGGTGTATTTGGTGCCACGCGTCGTCGGGTTGGTCGAGCTGCCCTGGATGCTGAAGGCGTTGGACTTCTGGTCCGCGTGGATGGCCTGCACGCCGAAGTTGCCGCGCAGAGGCATGCCCAGCAGTTCGGTGTCGACATCGGCCTTGACGAAGGCGGTCGTGATGTCTTCCTTGACCGTCCAGTCCTTGTTGATGATGTCGTGGTTGCCCAGGTTGGCGCGCAGGTTGTAGAACTGCGCCGCGGCGGCGCGGGCGTCATACGAGATGAAGTTGCCCAGGCCCGCGTAGGCCATGCTGTTGGGGTCCGACAGCATGCTGGCCGGGATGGTGGTCGGCGAGGTCTTCAGGTCCATGAACCATTCCGGCACGACGCGAGACTTCTGGCGCTGGTTGAAGCCCAGGCCGAACTCGGCGCCGCTGAAGATGGCGAAGTCCTGCGTGTACTTGGCCGAGACGCGCGCGGCCTTGATCTCGTCCTCGACCTGCGGCTTCTTCAGGTAACCCGCCTGGCCCCAGCCGCCCGAATCCACCAGCTTGATCAGCGCCGGATCGGCGTAGTTCAAACCCGCCGTGATGCTGGGCAGGCCACCGCCCACGGGCAGCACGACCTTGAACGTGTCGGTGGCGCCCGCGCCGCCCTGGCCGGTGCCGGCGTACATCTCCATGATGGACTCTTCACGCTTGGCCTTGGACCAGCTCAGGTCGCCCACCAGCGTCACGGCCGGGCTGAGCACGAGCTTGCTGTTCCAGCCCAGCGCGGAGATGGTGTCTTCGCGATCGTTGACGTCGTGGCGCAGCACCGGCTTGACGCCGACATAGTCGCCCTTGGTCAGCACACCACCGGTGAAGGTGTTGGGACCCGTCGCGGTTGCGCCCTCGACGACCGGGTTGGTCAGCGTCGCGCCGGACCAGGCCAGGCCCGCCTCGAAGCCGCGCTGCAAGGCGATGCGCTCATACGTCGAGTGATAGGCGTCGACGACGGTCTCGAAGTCCTTGGACGGCTTCCACTGCAGCACGCCCATCAGGCCGTTGCGCTTCTGCGAGGCCGACTCGTTGCGCAGCTGCACGCCGCCCGGCACACGAACGTCGTTGTAGGTGTTGCCGTTGATCGTGCCGCTGCCCTGCGGGTAGCCCCAGTTGCGGAAGTAGTTGTTCTGGTTGGGCGAATCCAGGCGCGCATAGCCCAGGGCCACGCCCACGGTGCGGTCGGCGAACTGGTCGATGTAGGAGACGCTGAAGCGGCTGCCCTTGTCGCTGGCGGCACCCGGGTTCAGGCGGCCCAGCGAGTTCTTCTCGCCACGCAGGTTGATGGCCATCGTGCGGCCGGAGAACGACAGCGGGCGCACGGTCTGCAGGTCAACCGTGCCCGACAGGCCCTGGCCCACCAGCGCGGCGTCGGGGGTCTTGTAGATGGTCACGCCGCTGAGCAGCTCAGACGGGTACTGGTCGAACTCGGCGGAACGGTTGTCGCCGGTGCTGACCTGCTCGCGGCCGTTCAGCAGCGTCGTCGCGAACTGGCCGGCCAGACCGCGGATCTGCACTTCCTGGGCGCGGCCGTTGACGCGCTGAGCGGTCAGGCCGGGCAGGCGGGCGATGGACTCGGCGATGGACGTGTCCGGCAGCTTGCCGATGTCTTCCGCGGAGATCGCCTCGACGATGGAGTCGCTGTTGCGCTTGACCGAGATGGCGGCCTCGATGCCCTTGCGGATGCCGGTGACGGTCACCGTTTCCAGCTGCTGCGGCGTGGCGGCTTGTTGCGCGCTCGCGCCTGCGGCAACGATCAGCAGCGCACAGCCGACAGCTACCGGGCTGATGCGGAAGGACGCAGCGGCGGCCGCGCCGCGCTTGTCTTTGCTCATGGTCATGAATGTCTCCTCTGGTTCATTGGAAAGCGGCTTGGCCCGGAGCGCGCGCGCCGAGGCTGGCGGTGCACATCTCTTGGGCGAGAACCCAACGTCTCGACCAGGTTTGTATCAAAACTAGATTTTCTTCCGCACCTGCGTAAACCCTAGACGTTGCGCAGAAGCGACCCGATTTCGCACCAATACCACGGGTAAACCAGCATGGATTTGATACTTACGTACTTTCCAGCGCTCGGGTTCGCCCCAAGATTGGGCAAACTTGTAGCGCAACTACAGCCTCGCACGACAGCAGCCGACAGGCACCGAAGGCGTGAACAAATCCACATCCCGGTGCCCGCAGGCACGGCAAAGCAGCCGGCGCACGCAGGCACCGGCCAGCGAAACGCCGCGGTGAGAAGGAGGTGTCGCGCGGTGCCAGCCGGTGGCGCCGCGGGCGATCAGGCGGCCGGGCGGAGCCAGGCCCGCCAGGTCAGGCGTCGGCCTGCTCCAGTGCCAGCGACGCGCCCGACAGCGCCGCCAGCGTGTCGGTGATGAGGGCCGTAGGGATGCCCGCCAGGAATGACTGGAAGCGACCCTTGGCCTCGAAGCGGCGGCGGAACTCGGACCGGAAGAAACGCTCGCCCAGGCGCGGCACGATGCCGCCGCCGATGAAGACGCCGCCACGCGAACCCAGCGTTAGCGCCACGTTGCCGGCAAAGCCGCCCAGCATTGCGCAGAAGAGATCCAGCGTGCGCGAGCAAGCCGCCGACTCGCCGGACAGGCCACGCGCCACGATCTGCTCGGTCGGCAGCGCGCCGACGTCCTCGCCGGCACCCGATTCGGCCAGCACTGCAGCCACGGCGCGACACAGCACCGGCAGGCCGATGCCCGACAGGAAGCGCTCGGCCGACACATGCGGGAACTCGCGCCGCGCCTGGCTCAGCACGGCGCTTTCGAAATCATCCGCCGGCGCCAGCGTCGCATGGCCGCCCTCGCCCGGCAGTGCCAGCCAGCGCCCGGGCGCGCGCACGATGCCACCCACGCCCAGGCCGGTGCCGGGGCCGATGACGGCCAGCACGGTGCCGACGGCTACATCCTGCGCGGCCGGTGGCGACGCGCCCCAGGCACGCAGCTGATGCTCGCCCAGCTTGGGCAGCGACAGCGCCTGGGCCTCGAAGTCGTTCAGGCACAGCAGCGTGCTCAGCCCCAGTTCGGCCTGCGTGCCCGCTCGCGAGAAGCTCCACGCGCCGTTGGTCAGCTCGATGTGGTCGCCGTCCAGCGCCGTCGCCAGCGCAAAGGCGGCACTCCGGGGCGCGGGCCGGCCGGGAGCCTGGCCCGACAGATAGGCGCGCACCGCGGCAGCCGGGCCGGCATGACCCGCGACCGGCAGCACGCGCACGTCTTCCACCGCCGCGCCGGGGCCGGCCACGGTGCCGAAGCGGGCATTGGTGCCGCCGACGTCGGCGACCAGCCAGGGGTAGGCGGCGCTCATGCCAGGGCTCCTGACGAAAGGGACGAACGTGCCGAACGGCGGCGGATATTCAGGAGTCGGGCTTTGGCAAACACAGGGTCGAAAAAGGTGAAATTGCGGTCGCGGCGGACGGTAGCAAAACTACATCATTCCGACAATACACGCTCACCCGTACGCGACTCCCATCGACCCAAAAACGCTTTCGAGTTTTCCTAACTCCCCGTCCGCCCTGGGGAAACTCGATTGCTGCAGCGCTGTAGTGAAGCTACAACCACTATCGACGCCCGGTGCGTCGGGCTGGCTTTCAGCCCCGGCGCGCGTGTACTGAATAATCCGCCGGTCATTCATCCGCAGTTTCTGCCAGCGCCAGCCCATGCCCCGTTTCGACAGCCCCCGCCTGCTTGCTGATATTGGGGGCACTTATGCCCGCTTTGCGCTGGAAACCGGCCCCGGCGAATTCACGCAGATGGCCTCGCTGCGCTGCGCCGACCACGCTGATTTCCATGCCGCCGTGCGCGCCTATCTGCAAGGCCTGAGCTGGGCCGAAGGCGGCCCGCAGCAGATTGCACACGCGGCCATCGCCATCGCCAACCCCGTCGAGGGCGACGAGGTGCGCATGACCAACTACCACTGGCAGTTCTCCATCGACGAGATGCGCCAGCGCCTTTCGCTGGATACGCTGGTGGTCGTCAACGACTTCACCGCACTGGCCATGGCCTTGCCTCGGCTGGCGGAGGTGGACGTGCGCCAGGTCGGCGGCGGCCAGGCCCGCCGGCCCAGCGTCATCGGCCTGCTGGGCGCGGGCACGGGCCTGGGCGTGTCGGGGCTGATCCCGGCCGGCGAAGGCTGGATCGCGCTGGGCACTGAAGGCGGCCACGTCAACTTCGGGCCGCGCGACCCGCGCGAGATGGATCTGCTGAAGTTCGCGTGGAAGACACTGGACCACGTTTCCTACGAGCGCCTGATCTCCGGCCCTGGCCTGGAGCTGATCTACCGCGCGCTGGCCGACCGCAACGGCGTGGACGCCGCGCCGCTGCAGGCGCCCGCCATCACGCAGCGCGCGTTGGAGGACGGCGACGCGCTGTGCCTGGAGACGCTGGAAGTCTTCTGTGGCCTGCTCGGCACCGCAGCCGCCAACCTGGCCGTCACGCTGGGTTCGCTGGGCGGCATCTACATCGGCGGCGGCATCGTGCCGAGGCTGGGCGAGTACTTCGACCGCAGCCCCTTCCGCGCCCGCTTCGAGGACAAGGGCCGCTTTCACGACTACGTGTCGGCCATCCCCACCTTCGTCATCACCGCCGAGCACGCCACGTTCAAGGGCGCGTCGGCCATCCTCGAGAACCAACTGCGCAACCTGCAGGCCTCGCCCGGCTCGGCCATCCTGGGCCAGATCCGCCGCGCACGCAGCGAACTCTCGCCGGCCGAACTGCGCGTGGCCGACTTGGTGCTGGCGCAACCGCGCTCGGTGCTGAACGACCCCATCGCCGAGATCGCCCGCGCCGCCGGCGTCAGCCAGCCCACCGTCATCCGCTTCTGCCGCTCGCTCGGCTGCGAGGGCCTGTCGGACTTCAAGCTGCGCCTGGCCTCCGGCCTGACGGGCACGGTGCCGGTCACGCACACGCAGGTCAACACCAACGACTCCATGCTGGAGCTGGGTGCCAAGGTGCTGGGCAACACCGCCAGCGCCATCCTGCAGGTGCGCAGCCACCTGAACCGCGACACCATCGACCGCGCCATCGAGATGCTGCTGGCCGCCGGCCGCATCGAGTTCTTTGCGCTGGGCCATTACGGCGTCGTCGCGCAGGACGCGCAGTTCAAGTTCCTGCGCTTCGGCATGCCCTGCGGCGCCTACACCGACCCGCGCCTGCAGCTGCTCGCCGCCGACGTGCTGCGCGAGGGCGATGTGGCCGTCGTCATCAGCAGCGGCGGCCGCCTGCCGGAGCTGCTGTCGGTCGTCGAGAAGGCGCAGGAGCGCGGCGCCAAGGTGGTGGCCATCACGGCCAGCCAGAGTCCGCTGGCCAAAAAGGCCGACGCGACGCTGATCGTTGACCACATCGAGGACATCGCGACGCACCTGCCCATGGTCAGCCGCATCCTGCACCTGCTGTTCATCGACATCCTGGCCGTGGGCGTGGCCATGCGCCGCAACCCGGACAGCATCGCCGCGCTGTCGGCGGGCACCGAGGACGACGAGACCAAGCCCGTGCGCGGTGCCAGCACGGCGGCGCCCGGCGTCAGCCTCGCGTCGCCGCTGGCGCGCCTGACGTCGCACAGCCGCTGAGCACGTACGGGCAAGCCTTGACCCCCACACCTTGACGTGACTTTCGCCAAGGCGAACTTCACTCACGACGATGAGTCGCTGCCGCACGGCGGGCTACCGTCCGCCTGCTACGCTGGATCCGACATCGACCCAACACGCTGACGTCAGCAAGCGGGGCGAAGACCCCGAAGTCCTGGGAGGGACATGAAAGCTTTTCTGAAACGCTGGCGCACGCGCCTGATCGTGATCGCCGTGCTTGCCGCTGCCGGCGCCGCCTGGTGGTTCACCCACCGCCCGCCACCGCCCCCTCCCCCGCCCAGCGGCGTCGTGGCGCTGGCCGACGTGACCCAGACCGTGCAAGCGGCCGGCGTGCTGCAGGCCAAGACCCGCGTCGACGTCGGCGCCCAGGTCAGCGGCCAGATCCAGACGCTGCACGTCGAGCTGGGCCAGCAGGTCAGGAAGGGCGAGCTGCTCGTCAGCCTGGACCCGGAGCTGGCCCGCAGCGACGTGGCCCAGGCCGAGGCGTCCGTCGCCCAGGCCAGCGCGGCGCTGGACCGCTTGCGCATCGACATCGAGGCCGCGCGCCGCGAACTCAAGCGCCAGCAGCGCATGCTGGCCGGCCAGGCCACGGCGGCCAACGAGGCCGAGAAGGCCGAGACCGACCTGGCCAAGCTGGAAGCCGACATCCGCGGCCAGGCGGCCACGCTGGCGCGGCTGCAGGCCGAGCTGGACAAGAAGAAGGTCAGCCTCTCCTACACCCGCATCACCGCGCCCATGGACGGCACGGTCGTCAACCTCCCCGTGCAGGTGGGCCAGACGGTCATCTCGGTGCAGATCACGCCGGTCATCCTGACGCTGGCCGACCTGGACACCATCACCGTGCGCACCAAGGTGCCCGAGGCCGACATCCAGGCCATCAAGGTCGGCCAGACGGCGCGCTTCTCGACGCTGTCGGGCGAAGGCAAGCGCTACGAGGGCAAGGTGCGCGTCATCCAGCCCGTGCCGGAGCGCGCCGGCAACGCGGTCTTCTACAACGTGCTGTTCGAGGTGGACAACCGCGACCGCTCGCTGTTCAGCGACATGACGGTGCAGGTGGACATCGAGACCGGCACCGTCAAGCAGGCGCTGACCATGCCGATCGTCGCCCTGGGCGAACGCGGCAAGGACGGTCGCTTCACGGTGCAGGTGCTGGACGCGGCCAACAAGCAGACGCCCAGGCAGGTCAAGGTCGGGTTGCAGGACGGCGCGAAGGTGCAGGTCATCGACGGCCTGAAGGCCGGCGAGAAGGTGCTGCTGGCGCCGCCGAGCGCGGCGGATGCGGCGGCGTCCGCGGCCAGCGCAGCCAGCAGCTGAGATGAGCATGCCCCCACGCTCGTTTCACTCGCTGCCCCCCGCGGGGGCGTGCCAGCGCCTTCGGGCGGCCGGGCGCCGCTGACATGGCTCTCATCGAGCTGAAGGACGTCGCCCGGCACTACCAGCTGGGCGAGATCGACGTGCCCGCGCTGGACGGCGTCAGCCTGGCCATCGAGGCCGGTGAGTTCGTCGCCATCATGGGTCAGTCGGGCTCGGGCAAGAGCACGCTGATGAACGTGCTGGGCTGCCTGGACAACCCCACGCACGGCCAGTTCTTCATCGGCGGCAAGGATGCCGGCAAGCTGGGCCCCGACGAACTCGCCGCGCTGCGCCGCGAGCGCTTCGGCTTCATCTTCCAGCGCTACCACCTGCTGCCCCACCTGGACGCGCGCGCCAACGCGGCGTTGCCGGCCGTCTATGCCGGCGTCGGCACCGGCCCGCGCGGCGAGCGGGCGCGGGCGCTGCTGCAGCGCCTGGGCCTGGGCGAGCGGCTGCACCACCGGCCCAACGAGCTGTCGGGCGGCCAGCAGCAGCGCGTGTCCATCGCGCGGGCGCTGATGAACGGCGGCCAGATCATCCTGGCCGACGAACCCACCGGCGCGCTGGACTCGGCCTCCGGCGCGGAGATGCTGCGCCTGCTCGAGGAGCTGAACCAGCGCGGCCACACCATCATCCTGGTCACGCACGACGCCGCCGTGGCCGCGCATGCGCGCCGCGTCATCGAGCTGAAGGACGGCAAGGTCGTGGCCGACAACGGCACGCCGGCCGGCCACGTCGCACCCACGGAACTGCCCAGCGATGCGCCGCCGGTCAAGGAAGGCGGCCGGCTGCGCCGGCTGCAGGTGCAATGGCGCGAGGCCATCGCCACCGCCGTGCTGGCGCTGCGCGGCAACCGGCTGCGCACGGCGCTGTCCATGCTGGGCATCAGCATCGGCATCGCCTCGGTGGTCAGCATCGTGGCGCTGACCACCGCAGCGCGCGCGTCCATCGAGACCGACCTCAGCAGCCTGATCTCGGGCCGCATCCCCGTCTGGCGGGGCAACCCGGGCCTGCCGCCGGGCGCCGTGCCGCAGCCGTTCCGGCCGCACGAGATCGACTCGCTGCGCGCGCTGGCCGGCGTCAAGAGCATCACGCTGAACCGCCAGATGCAGCTGACCGCGCGCCACCAGTCGCGCGACGCGATGCTGGAGGCCATCGGCGGCGACCCGGCAACGCTGAAGGCGCGCAAGCTCAAGCTCGTGCAAGGCCGCTACCTGAGCGCGATGGACTACGAGACGCGCAGCCAGGTCATCGTCATCGACGAGAAATCGCGCGACGCGCTGTTCAAGAAGGGCGAGTCGCCGCTGGGGCAGCTGGTGTTCGTCAACCCCATGGGCGGCAACCCCGCCGACGCGCCGCAAGCCGCGCCGGGCGCACCCGGCGCGCCGCCGCCGCCCACGGCCGCCCTGCCCTTCACCGTCGTGGGCGTCGTCGCGCCCGAGGGTGGCGCGTTCAGCTTCGGCAGCTGGCTGGGCCAGCTCTACATCCCGCACACCACCTTCTCGCGCAAGCTGGACGCGCGCGCCGATGTCGACAACTTCGACGTGCTGCTGGACCTGACGGTGCCGCCGCAGCAGGTGCGCGAGCAGATCATTCACCGCCTGAAGGCGCTGCACGGCCGCGAAGACTTCGGCACCTGGAACGGCGAGGAAGAGTTCCGCAAGTTCCAGAGCGTGACCAGCGCGATGGCGGCGCTGTTCGCTGGCGTGGCGGCCATCTCGCTGCTGGTGGGCGGCGTGGGCGTCATGAACATCATGCTGGTGTCGGTGTCGGAGCGCACGCGCGAGATCGGCATCCGCATGGCGGTCGGCGCGCGCCAGGGCGACGTGCGGCTGCAGTTCCTCATCGAGGCCGTCGTGCTGTGCTGCCTCGGTGGGCTCGTCGGCGTGCTGCTGAGCTGGCTGGCGGCACAAGGTGTCAACGCGGCGCAGCAGCATCTGCAGATGGACATCAGCTGGGCCGCGCTGGGCGTGGCCTTTGCGGTGTCCAGCGGCGTGGGCCTGGTGTTCGGCACGCTGCCCGCGCGACGGGCGGCAGCGCTGAGCCCCGTCGATGCCCTTGCCCGGGAATGAAGACCATGAAAAGACTGACCTGCATTGCCCTTGCCGCGCTGCTGCTCACCGGCTGCGCGCTGGGCCCAGCAGCACGCGCGCCCGACGTGGCCGCACCCACCGCCTGGGCGCTGACCGGCGGCGACGCCACACCCGACTGGGCCGGCCTGCTGGACCCCACGCTGGCCGCGCTGCAGGCCCGCGCGCTGGACGCCAACCGCGACATCGCGCTGGCCGCGCAGCGCTGGAAGCAGGCCCAGCTGCTGGCCGACCAGAGCGCGCTGCGCTGGTCGCTGAGCGCCGGCGGGTCGGCCAACGCCAGCCGGCCGCTGGAGACGCAAAGCTCCACGCGCAATGTCGACATCGGCGGCGTCACCGTGCCCGTGACCACTTCCACCGGCTGGAGCCGCAGCTACGGCGCGTCGCTGAGCGCCGGCTACGAGCTGGACCTGTGGAACCGCCTCTCCCACGCCGAGGCCGCCCAGCGCGCCCAGGCCGAGGCCGCGCGCACGGACATCGACGCCGCGCGCCTGTCCATCCGCAGCCAGGTCGCCGAGGCCTATTGGCAGTTGGCGTCCATCCGCGAGCAGCAGCCGCTGGCCGAGACCCAGCTTGCGCTGACGCGTGAGACGCTGGCGCTGACCCGCAGCCGTGTGCGCGAGGGCAAGCTGCTGCCCATCGAGGTCGACAAGATCGCCGTCACCGTGCAGGCCGCCGAGTCGCGCCTGGCCGACCTCGCGGCCGACGCGCAACTGCAGCGCCACGTGCTGGCGCTGTTGCTCGATGAACCCCTGCCCGGCCCGACGCCTCAGGCCGCCTTGCCCAGCGGCGAGCCGCCGCGCTGGCGCCTGGCCGAGCCCGCCGCCCAGTTGGCCCGCCGGCCCGATGTGCAGCGCGCCCGCCTGGGCGTGGACAACGCGCTGGCCCGGCTGCGCGCCAGCGAGGCCGACCGCTACCCGCGGCTGAGCTTCTCCGCGGGGGTCAGCACCGGCGGCACGCGCGCCAGCGACTGGCTGTCGCAGCCGCTGGCCTCGTTCGCCGCCAACCTGGTCGTGCCCATGATCGACTGGCAGCGCCTGAACCTGCAGCGCGACGGCGCGCGCAGCGAACTCGACACGTCGGCGCTGACGCTGCGCGACACGCTGCAAAAGGCGCTGGCCGACATCGAGACCCAGCGCATCGAGGCCGAGCGCGCGGCCCAGCAGTTGGCGGCCAATGCGGGCCGGCTGCGCGAGGCCACCGAGAACGAACGCCTGGCCGCGCTGCGCTACGAGGTCGGTGCCATCGCGCGTGCCGACTGGCTGCAGACGAAGAGCGCCGTGCTGGACGCCGAGCAGACCCGCATCCGGCTGCGGCTGACGCAGTGGCTGCGGCAGGCGGCGCTGTTCAAATCGCTGGGTGGCGCTTGAGCAGCAAGCTGAACGTGCTGTTCATCTGCAGCCGCAACCAGTGGCGCAGCCCTACCGCGGAACAGGTGTTTCGGCGCCACCCCGCGCTCGCCGTGCGCTCAGCGGGCACCAGCGCCAGCGCGCGTCGCCAGGTGAGCCACATCGATCTGGTCTGGGCCGATGTCATCCTCGTCATGGAAGGCAAGCACAGGTCGCGGCTCATGCAGGACCATGCCGAGCTGCTGGCGGGCAAGCCGATGCACGTGCTGGACATCCCCGACGACTACCGCCTCATGGACTCGGAGCTGGTCGAGCTGCTGCAAGCGGTGGTGCCGCCGCTGCTTGATTTACGCTGACGGCATGAACTCGATCTTCGCCCCCCGGCGGCGCACGCTGCTGGCCGCACTGGCCGGCACCCTGGCCGCCCCGCTGGCCTCGGCCGCGCCCGCTGCCATCCCCGTCCACGGCTTCAAGGTCGTCCACAGCTACCCGCACGACCCCGACGCCTTCACGCAAGGCCTGTTCTTCCACGATGGCTTCCTGTTCGAAGGCACCGGCCTGCGCGGGCGCTCCAGCATCCGCAAGGTGGACATCGCCACCGGACGCATCGTGCAGGCCGTGGAACTGCCACCGGAGGTGTTCGGCGAAGGCATCACGCAGTGGGGCGACCGCATCATCGGCCTCACCTGGCAGGAAGGCGTCGCCTTCGTGCTGGACCTGAAGACCTTCAAGCTCTGGCGCAAATTCAACTACGCCGGCGAGGGTTGGGGCATCACCCACAACGACAAAGAGCTGGTCATGAGCGACGGCACGGCCGAGCTGCGCTTCCTGGACCCGCTGAGCTTCAAGGAACTGCGCCGCGTGCGCGTGACGGCGGGCGGGCGGCCCGTCGATCAGCTCAACGAGCTGGAATGGGTCAACGGCCAGGTGTTTGCCAACATCTGGCAGACCGACCGCATCGCGCGCATCGACCCCAAGACGGGCAACGTGCTGGGCTGGATCGACCTCGGCGGCCTGTTGCCGCCCAACCAGCGCACCGGCCAGGACGACGTGCTCAACGGCATTGCCTACGACGCGGCAGGCAAGCGGCTGTTCGTCACCGGCAAGCTGTGGCCGCGGCTGTTCGAGATCCAGCTCACGGCACCGCGCTAGGCGGCAGGCCAGGCGGCTTGCGGGCCACCGGACCCTGTGAACCGGCGTGCAGGACGCGCGCCGAGGCCAAGTAATCCACGGTCCTCGAACCCACGATGCGGTTAGGGGGTGGCGTTCGAGTTGAAGGGCCAATGAGAATCGTTTGCGCGACAGGCCCGCGCCTGTCCGCGAGCAACCCAACTCCCAAGCGCCATCATGTTTTCACGCCATGCGTCGGTCGCACGACGCCTCATCGTCGGCTTTGGCGCCATCACGCTGCTGATCCTGCTCTTCTCGGGGACCTCGTGGTGGCTGCTGCGGGACATCCGCAGCCTGGTTGTGCAGGTCGTCGACGACCGCTACCCCAAGGTCGACATCTCACGCGACATCTTTGACGGCGTGAACGTGCAGGCTCGCATGCTGCGCAACGCGATCATCGCGGCGGGCCAGAACAAGCCCACGGACGTCAACGACTTCCTCGCCACCATGGAGAAGGACGTCGTGGCGAACAACGAGCGGATGAAGAAGCTCGAAGGCATGATCAACACGCCCAAAGGCCAGGAGTTGCTCAAAGGCATGGTCGAGACGCGCGCCGAGTACGGGAAGGCCCGCAACGAGGCCGCGCGCCTGTTGCGCGACGGCCAGACCGAGCAGGCCGGGGCCTTGACCCTGGGCGAGCTCCGCACCAAACAGAACCTGTTCTTCGCGGCGATCGAGAAGATGGTCGATTTCCAGCAGGACCTGATGCAGAAAAGCGGCGGCGATGCCAAGGATCAGGTCGGCGCTGCCATCACCATCACCGTCGGTGTCGCCCTCGGCGTGCTGGCCCTCGCGATCGCGATGACCTGGATGATCACGCGCTCGGTGCTGGGCGAGCTGGGTGGTGAGCTGTCCGACGCCCGCGAAGCCGCGCAACGCATCGCCCAGGGTGATCTCTCCCAGCCGCTGGCCGTTCGCGAAGGCGACTCCCACTCCTTGTTCGCCGCGTTGAGGGCCATGCAGCACTCGCTGGCTGAGACCGTTGCCGATGTCCGCCAGGGCAGCGAGTCGGTCGCCACGGCGTCGGCACAGATCGCCCAGGGCAACCAGGACCTGTCCAGCCGTACCGAGGAACAGGCCAGCGCGCTGGAGGAAACCGCGGCCACGATGGAGGAGCTCAACAGCACCGTGCGCAACAACGCCGACAACGCCCGGCAGGCCGACCAACTCGCCCAGGCCGCGGCCGGCATCGCCTCAAAGGGCGGTCAGGTCGTCGGCCAGGTGGTGTCGACGATGGAAGGCATCAACGACTCCAGCCGCAAGATCGGCGACATCATCGGCGTGATCGACGGCATTGCTTTCCAGACCAACATCCTGGCGCTGAATGCGGCCGTCGAAGCGGCCCGCGCCGGCGAGCAAGGCCGGGGCTTCGCCGTGGTGGCAGGCGAAGTGCGCAGCCTGGCGCAGCGCAGCGCAGAGGCGGCCAAGGAAATCAAGGGCCTGATCTCGCGCAATGTCGAACAGGTGGAGCAAGGCACCGCGCTGGTGGACCAGGCCGGCAAGACCATGGATGAGATCGTCGGCTCGATCAAGCGGGTCAGCGACATCGTCGGCGAGATCAGCTCGGCCACGACCGAGCAGAGCAGCGGTATCCATCAGGTCGGCGAAGCCGTCAGCCAGATGGACCAGGTCACGCAACAGAACGCTGCCCTCGTCGAGGAGAGCGCGGCAGCCGCGGAGAGCCTGGAAGGCCAGGCCCGCAAGCTGGTTCAGGCCGTCGCCGTGTTCAAGCTGGGGCGCGACGCCGACCCATCGCCGGCCCTGCGCAAGGCCGTGACTCGACCTGCGACCGTACCCAAGCCGTCGCGCCCGGCGCCCGCTGCTCAACCCCGTCAAGCGGCGGCGCCCGTGAGCCATCCCGAACCCGCAGCGCCTGCGGTCCGCGAGGCCAAGGTGGAAAGCGACGAGTGGGCCGAGTTCTGAGCAGGCGTCTGCCCGACCACAGCAAAGCCGGCCCATGGCCGGCTTTTTCTTTCAGCGCGTCAACGGCAAACCTCGGAGCCCTGGTCGAACACGATCTCCCAGCCGCCGCCGGCCTTGCGCCGCCACACGGACTGGAAGCGCGAGAACACCTTGCCGTCGGGGCTGGTGACCGGCCCGCTGCTCTGCGCCAGGTCCCCACTGGGCAGCACGATGACGAGGTCGGGCGCCCAGGAGAACGGCGGCTTGGCGCCTTCGAAGAACTTGGCCCAGGTGCTGGCCACCGCGTCCGGCCCGTTCAGCGGCGTCTTGCCGTTCAGCCAGATCGTGTCCGGCGCCAGGAAGCGCCGGAAGGCCGCCGCGTCGCGGTCGGCCAGCGTCTTGGCGAATGCCGTCTCGGTGGCCGTGACCTCGGCGACGCGCTTCGCGATCTCGTCGGCACTGGGCCAGGCGGCGGCAGTGGCCGTACCCGCCGCCGCGGGCAGCGCAGCGGCGGCGAACAAGGCGTTGCGGCGGGTGGTCATCGGCGGCTCCTCGGGTTGAATCCATGGAGCATGCCTCGCCCCACCCGCCGTGACTCAAGTCATCAGAACGCGGCAATCCCCGTCTGCGCGCGGCCCAGGATCAGCGCGTGGATGTCGTGCGTGCCCTCGTAGGTGTTCACCACCTCCAGGTTGACCAGGTGGCGGGCGATGCCGAACTCGTCGGAGATGCCGTTGCCGCCCAGCATGTCGCGCGCCATGCGGGCGATGTCCAGGCTCTTGCCGCAGCTGTTGCGCTTCATGATGGACGTGATCTCGACGGCTGCCGTGCCCTCGTCCTTCATGCGGCCCAGGCGCAGGCAGCCCTGCAGGCCCAGCGTGATCTCGGTCTGCATGTCGGCCAGCTTCTTCTGGATCAGCTGGTTGGCCGCCAGCGGCTTGCCGAACTGGGTGCGGTCCATCACGTACTGGCGGGCCGTGTGCCAGCAGTCTTCGGCCGCACCGAGCGCACCCCAGGCGATGCCGTAGCGCGCGCTGTTCAGGCAGGTGAACGGGCCCTTCAGGCCGCGTACGTCAGGGAAGGCGTTCTCCTCCGGCACGAACACCTTGTCCATGACGATCTCGCCGGTGATGGACGCGCGCAGGCCCACCTTGCCGTGGATGGCCGGGGCGCTCAGGCCCTTGGCGCCCTTCTCCAGCACGAAGCCGCGGATCTGGCCGCCGTCGTCCTTGGCCCAGACGACAAAGACGTCGGCGATGGGGCTGTTGGTGATCCACATCTTGCTGCCGGTCAGCTCGTAGCCGCCGGCCACGGCCCGGGCGCGCGTGAGCATGGAGCCGGGGTCGGAGCCGTGGTTGGGCTCGGTCAGGCCGAAGCAGCCGATCCACTCACCCGTGGCCAGCTTGGGCAGGTACTTCTGCTTGGTCGCCTCGTTGCCGAACTCGTTGATGGGCACCATGACCAGCGACGACTGCACGCTCATCATCGAGCGGTAGCCCGAGTCCACGCGCTCCACCTCGCGGGCGATGAGCCCGTAGGACACGTAGTTCAAGCCGGCGCCGCCGTACTCGGCCGGGATGGTGGGGCCCAGCAGGCCCAGCTCGCCCATCTCGCGGAAGATGCCGGCGTCGGTCTTCTCGTGGCGGAACGCCTCCAGCACGCGCGGCTTCAGGCGATCCTGGCAATAGGCCGCGGCCGCGTCGCGCACCATGCGCTCGTCGTCGCTCAGCTGCTCGTTCAGCAGCAGCGGGTCGTCCCAGTGAAAGCTTGCCTTGGTGGCCATGGTGGTGTCCTCGAGTGTTGGTTTTGCCGGGCGATGAACCGGGCGCAGTGCGCCCAGTATTCCTCTGGCTGCGATTCGTGTCCAATTCAAGAAACGACTTCGACGATTCGCAATGCCTATCGACACTGCCGCCACCCGTTCACTGGAGTTCCGCCACCTGCGCTACTTCCTGGCGCTGGCCGAGGAGCTGCACTACGGCCGCGCCGCGCAGCGGCTGGCCATCTCGCAGCCGCCGCTGTCGGTGGCCATTCAGCAGCTGGAGGCCAGCGTCGGCGCCCGGCTGTTCGATCGCGACAGCAAGGGGGTGCGCCTGACGCCCGCAGGGGACGCCTTTCGCGGCAGTGCGCAGGTGCTGCTGGACCGCGCCGAGGACGCCTGCGCGCTGGCCCGCGAGGTGCAGGCCGGCGAGGTCGGCCGGCTGCGGCTGGGCTTTGTCGGCTCGACGCTGTTCAACGGCCTGTCGGCCTGGCTGCAGGCCTTCCAGGCCGCCCATCCCAAGGTGGAGGTGGTCGTCGTGGAGCTGAACTCGCAGGACCAGATCGACGCGTTGCTGGGCGAGGAGCTGGACCTGGGCCTGGTCCACACCGACCGCCTGCCGCCCGCGCTGGCGGCCCGGCCGCTCTACAGCGAACCCTTCCTCGCCTGCATCCCTGCCAGCCACCCCGGCGCCGGCCTGGCCGAGATCCCGCTTGCTTCGCTGAGCGACCAGCCCTTCATCCTGTTCTCCCGCAAGGGCTCGCCCGACTACCACGCCCGCATCGTCGAGATCTGCCGCCAGCACGGCTTCTACCCGCGGCTGCAGCACGAGGGCCGGCACTGGCTGTCCGTCGTGTCGCTGGTGGCGCAAGGCATGGGCGTGAGCATCGTGCCGGCGGCGTTCCAGCGCGCCGGCATCCAGGGGGCGGTGTTCAAGCCACTGGCCGAGGCCATCGAGCCGTCAGCCGTGTTCGCGGCCTGGCGCCGGGATGCGCCGCCGGTGCTGCGCGAGCAGTTCCTGGCGCTGCGGCCGGCCTGACGCCCGTCAACCGCCGCCGCCGGCCTTCGCCGCCAGCAGGGCGTCCACCGTGTCGTAGTCCACCGGCTTGACCAGGTGATGGTCAAAGCCCGCCTCGGTCGACAGGCGCCGGTCGCCCGGCTGGCCCCAGCCGCTGGTGGCGATCATCAGCACGCTGCGCCCCCAGGCCGTCTCGCGCACCTTGCGGCACAGCGCATGGCCGTCCAGGCCGGGCATGGCGATGTCCACCAGCATCGCGTGCGGCTGGAAGGCCTGCGCGATCTCCCAGGCCTGCAGGCCGTCCATGGCGGTGCGTACGTCGTTGCCACTCAGTTCCAGCAGCATGGACAGGCTCTCCGCGGCGTCCGCGTTGTCGTCGGCCACCACCACGCGCAGGCCCAAGGCCGCGAAGCCGGCGTGCGCCGCCTGGGCCGGTGCGGGCGATGGCACGGGCAGCTCGGCCAGCGGCAGGCGCACGATGAACTCGCTGCCCTGGCCCGTGCCAGCGCTGTGCGCCTCCACGCTGCCGCCGTGCCGCTCCACCAGCTGCCGCACCAGCGTCAGGCCGATGCCCAGCCCGCCGCCCACGTGGGCATGGGAGCGCTGCACCTGCGTGAACATGTCGAACACGCGGTCCAGCATCTCCGCCGGGATGCCGATGCCGTCGTCGCGCACCGACAGCACCGCCACCGCCGCCTCGCACCGCAAGCCGACCTCCACGTTGCCGCCGCGCGGCGTGAACTTCGACGCGTTGTTGATCAGGTTGGACAGCACCTGGATCAGCCGCGTCTCGTCCGCAGCCACGACGCAGTCGTGCCCGGGCAGGTGCGCCGTCAGCCGCTGCCCCGCCTGCTCCACGACCGGGCGGCTGGTCTCCACCGCCTGGCGCACGACGCTGATCAGCGACAGCGGCTCGCGTCGCAGCTCGACGATGCCGCGCGTCAGCCTGGAGAGGTCCAGCAGGTCGTCGATGAGCCGCACCATCTGGCCCATCTGCCGCTCGATGATGTCGCGGCTGGACTGCACGATGGCCTCGTCGTGCCGCGCGTGGCGTTGCAGTGCCAGCGCGTTGCGTATGGCCGCCAGCGGGTTGCGCAACTCGTGCGCCAGCGTCGCCAGAAACTCGTCTTTGGTGCGGTTGGACTCCGCCAGCGCCAGCGACAGCTCGCGGTATCGGGCCTCGTTCGCGCGCAGCGCGGCATCGGCCAGTTCACGGTCGGTGACGTCCGCACCCTCCACGAAGATGCCCACCGCGCCGCCGTCCTTGCCCTTGATCGGCTGGTAGACGAAGTCCACGAAGCGCTCGGCCGCAGGCTCGCCCGGGCGGCTTTGCGACATGAACTTCGCACCCTTGGCGATGTAGGCCTCGCCGGTCGCGTAGACGTGGTCCAGCAGCGCGCCATAGCCCTGCTCCACGGCGTCCGGCATGGCCTCCGCCAGCGTCTTGCCGACGACCTGGCGGTCCACCAGCCTCAGGTAGCTGGGGTTGGCGATCTCGAAGCGGTGGTTGGGGCCGCTGAGCAGCGCCATGAAGGTGGGCGCCTGCTCGAAGAGCTGGCCCAGCTGGTCGCGCTCCGCGGCCATGCGCTGGTTCGCCAGCACCTGTTCCGTCGTCTCCGTGCACACCACCAGCACGCCGCCGATGCCGTTGGGGCTGTGCTCGTCGTCGATGGGGCTGTAGCTGTACGTCCAGTACACGTCCTCGCGCCGGCCGTGGCGCGTGATGGGCACCAGCTGGTTCACGTTCCACGTCGCACCGCGGCCTTCGCGCACCTGCTGGATCTGCGAGCCGATGATGGGCCAGATCTCCTCCCACACCTCGCGCGCCGGCCGGCCCAGCGAGCCTGGGTGGCGCTCCGGGCCGATGCACTCTCGGTAGGCGTCGTTGTACAGGCAGGCGCCCTCGGGGCCCCACCAGATGTACATCGGATGCCCCGTGTTCAGCATCAGCCGCACGACGGTGCGCAGCGGCTGCGGCCAGGTCAGCGGCGGGCCGATGGGCGATGAACCCCAGTCATGCGCGCGCATCAGCGCACCCATCTCGCCGCCGCCGGCCAGGAAGGCCAGCGATGCCGGGGCGGCGTCCTGCGTCAAGGTGGAGCTCGATGGGGCGGCTTGCATCGTCCTGCGGGGTGTCGGCGTGGGCCGATTGTCAGTCGAGTCGGCGCTCGCCGCTGCCGTCACCATTGATTGCAATTGCCCGGTCCGGCAGGCCGTGGCGCCGCGGGCGCGCTTGCTTCAATGGACCCATGCGAAGCGACAGCATCAAGAACACCGGCCGGCTCGTGCTGCTGGCCACGGCCGTCGGCCTGGCGGCTTGCGGCGGCGGCGGTGGTGGACCCGGCCCTGCCCCCGCGCCGGGCGGCGGCGCCCCTGCGCCCGTGCCGGCACCGCCGCCCCCTGCCCC